>NZ_JBGBPX010000016.1:0-94211 GCF_041107475.1 Rhodanobacter sp. FW021-MT20
AGGGTGAGCCAATGGCTCACCCTTTTTTGCATGCACGACGAATCGTGCTAACCCCTTGATTTAGAAGGGATCGCGTTCACTTTGACCGCTCGGCAGATCCTCGCCGCCTTCGGCCGGCTTGCCGCTGCCGCCCAGGAACTCGAACTCGTCGCAGACGACTTCGGAGAAGTAGCGGGTCTCGCCGTCCTTGTCGTAGGAGCCGTTGTTGATGCGGCCGGTGATCGCGAGGCTCTTGCCCTTCTTGCCGTGCTCGGCCAGCACCTCGGCGGCCTTGCCGAACGCCTTCACGGTGTGCCAGGTCGGCGGCTGCTTCTCGCCCTTGACGGGGCGGTTCGCCGTGGCCAGGCGCATCGTGGCGATCGCCGAACCACCTTCGGTGTAGCGCACTTCGACGTCGGCGCCCAGGTTGCCCACGAGATTGACCTTGTTCATTGTCTTGCTCCACATATCCCCAGGCCGAAATGGCGGGGTTCGTGGGAGAGTGCGGCCACCGCACAGGCACCGTTGTTGCGCCGTCGTAGTACGCACGTTCCACGGTAACGACACGTTACCGTGCCCCCTATGTACCGTTACCGTGTTTCGCTGGCACAATGGGATGCCGGACTCCCCCGGTCAAGCCAAGGACAATCCAACCCATGAGTGCCTCCCTTTTCGGCTCCTTCCGCCTCGGCCGCGACGCCCGCATGGTCGAAGGCCAGAACGGCAAGTTCGCGAGCCTGTCGCTTGCCTACGACACCTACGACAGCAGCAAGGGCGAACGCGTCCCGCAATGGATCGGCGCGACCCTCAACGGCACGCGTGCCGAGAACCTGATGGAGTACCTGAAGAAGGGCACCCTGGTCGAGGCGGTGATCGCCGATCCGCGTCTCGAAAGCTACACCAAGGATGGCAAGGAGACGTGGCAGCTGCAGGGCCACATCATCAAGATCGAACTCCTCGGCGGCAAGCGCGAGGACGATAAGCCGGCCGAAGGCGGCGATGCCGGCGGAGATGGAGACCGGCCGCTCTAGCGAACGACTGCATCACCAGGCGCTTTACAAGAAAGCCCGCACCAAAGGTGCGGGCTTTGCTTTTCGAGTATCCGGATTTGGCTGTGTTTGAAGCTTCACAGCCGCCCGGACTCCAGTAGCTCGATCAGTGTGGCAATGTCGGCTCCGTAGTTCTTCGGCGGGCCGGGCGGTTCCTGTGGGCGAGCGTCCCCAGGGACACCCCTGCGTGGAAAGGGAATCGCCTTTCCAAACGGCATCACACCATCCACCAAGGCGTACCCAATCATGGTCGGTTCCGCGACCTTCTGCACAGGCTCGCGTCGGCGCTCGAACTTCGGCCGGCTCAACGTGTGCTTGTGCGCGCCTTCGGTGAACAGGATCTTCGCGCGCAGCGCCTCGAAGCTGTAACCGCGGCCCAGGCGGTTCATCACCCGGATCAAGCTGTTTAGGCTCTCCGTGTAGGCATTGGTCACCGGGTGCTCGAAGTAGTTGAGGATGAAGTGGTGCCAGTTCTGGAAGGCCCGGATCAGGTCGGCATAGTAGGGGCGGATCTCGGCCGGAATGCCGTCACGCCACGCCTCGAAGCGCCGCGCGGCGTCCTCGGGCGACTTGGCCTCGTAGACCTCGAAGAAGTCCTCCTTGAGCCGGTACGCCTCGCCCAATGCCGGGTAGTTCTTCGTCCAGCCGTCGAGGTTGAGGCGTTCTTCGTCGCTCAGGTCGCGCTTGCGCTTGAGCATGACGAAACGGTCGTGCATCAGCCCGCGCCGCTGCTTCAGGGTCAGCGCGGCCCGCAGCCCTTTGCGGGCGCGCTCCATCGCATCGTTGGCCATCCGGACGACGTGGAACTTATCGATCACGATGGTGGCGTCGGGCAGCACCGCCTGCACCGCGTCGCGGTAGGGCAGCCACATGTCCATCGCCACGTACTGCACCTTGTCCCGGTTCGGCATCCGGGTCAGGTACTTCGACACCGTGTCCTTGTTGCGGTTGTGGAGCATGTCCACAATGGTGTTGTTCTGGATGTTCGACACCACGCAGCGCGGCTTGTTGATGATGTGGATTTCGTCTATCCCCATCCACTTCGGTGTCTCGAAGCGGAACCGCGCCTCCAGCTCGTTGATGTAGTCGCGGAAGATGTTCCGGATGGTCTTCTCGTCCAGGCCGGTTTCGTCGGCGATGCCGGCGAAGGTGCGCTTCAAGCTCTGCTGACCGATCCAGCGGACGAGCCGGTCGGTCATTTCGCGCTTGGCGTTGACGGCGGGCAGCGTCTCCATGAAGGTCTTGCCGCAGGACTGGCACCGCCACCGGCGCGTGTCCACGTAGATCGCCAAGCGCTTGCCGTGCGTCGGCAGGTCGCGGATGACCTGCTCGTTGCGGCCGTGGCCAGTGAGGCGATCCGCGCCGCACGCCGTGCAGGTGCTGGGCGCGTTCGAGACTTCAGCGTAGACGTGGTAGTCGTGCCCGGCTTCCTCGACCCGCCGCACGGTGAAGGCGGGGAGGTTCAGGATGTTCGTGGGCATCGGCGTCAGTGCTGTGCCGAGCGGCCCGCCTCAGCAGCCTCGTCTTCTATGAGATCAATCGCACCTTCCAATGCCTCGCGCATCGCCAGCGCTTGCGCGTAGGTCAGGGTCAGCACGAACGCGAAGCCAGCAGGCGATGGAAGCAACCCTTGCACGCTGACTTGCGGAAGTTGTCGAGGGCTGCGACAAGCAGCTGCTTGAAAGGCAATGTCGTCACGCTGCGAGCAATCGAAGTTCATGTTCAGTGCCTACAAGAAATCGCGGTGGCAGCGCCGGAAGTCGGTCATGGTTCCAGTCCTTCTTCAGTGATCGCCTTCTAGGGCACCGGCGACATCTCAAGGCGCGGTTCTGAGAGATCCAGGTAGCCAAGGTCGCCCCGGCAGACCCATTCGAGCATCACACCAGGAGGCTCGGGGCGCATGCGGAACTGAGCCAGTGCATTGTCGTATTGCGCCTCGGTCGTTGCTGAGTTCGCGAGACGTGGCTGATGGTCGATCAACCCTGCAAGGTTTGCCTCGCCCACGTCGGCAAGGAACGCGGTGACGGCGTTGCTCGGATCGATGGCTAGAACGAAAACCGACCCCAAGCCCACCATGCGTGCCAATACATCACGCACGATGGGATCGCTTGGGTTGAGCAGGACGTTGAAGTTGCCGACGTTCCGGAAGGTGAAGGCGAAGTGCACCACCTCGTAGGTGGAGGTGCCGAGCACGGAATGCCCAAACGTGAAACCGTGTTCCGTGACGGCCAGTGGCAGTGAGCATTGAGGGCGAATGGCAAGCAAGGGCAGGACGCGCCTTCGCTCCTCGATCACACCGACTGCGCAACATGCCTCAGGGTGCGCCATGAATTCGTCGACAAAGCCTTGGTTCAAGGCCAGCTTGGGGAGCAGTTTTCGAACCTTACTCATACTTGCGACGCAGGAATTCCTGCACTTTTGAAGGCATTGGCGAGTAAAGACTTACCGCTCCAGATTTGGCCCAGCGCAAGCGAGGGACGAGTCTATTCATGGTTCCATTCCTCCAACGTCGGGTTCGCTACGAAGGTTGGCTAGCGCGTCCTGAACCTGCGCGTGCAAGCCCGGAAGATCGCTCTGGATCGTCTTCCAGACGATCTCCAGATTCACCTTGAAATAGCCGTGCGCCAGGGCGTTGCGCATGTCGTTGGCCAGCGCCAATGGAAGCTCAGGGTGGGCGGCTGCAAAATCCGGGTGGACGCGTTCGATGTTGCGAGCAGCTTCGCCGATCACTTCCAGGTTGCGGATCACGGCGTCCTGAAGAAGACTGCTGGCCAAGAAGCCTACTTCGTCAACATCGTCCACGTAGGAGTGGATGCGTTCGATGGCTTCAAGGATGTGCTCCAGATAGTCGGGCAATCGCTGCGGATCGCGACTCATACGGGACTGGCCTCCGCGAGCACGGCAGCCCGGAACTTGTCCGGCAACCCATTGGGCGTCAGCACATCCACCGGCACGCCGAGCAACTTGCGCAGCTCGATGCGAATGGCGCTGATGTCAAACAGCGTCGTATCGGGTGTCGGGTCGATCAGGAGGTCGAGGTCGCTGCTGTCGGTGTCCTGGCCGCGTAGCACGGAGCCGAACACCCGCGCGTTGCGGCCACGGTGCGACTCGACCACCTGCCGGATCGCGGCTCGGTTCGAGGCCAAGGCTTCCGAGGGCTTCATCCGATCTTCTCCCACAACGAAATCCGGGTTCACTGTAGATCAACGCGCAAAAGGAAGCAACACGATAATCCGGTTTTACAGTGACGTGACGCGGGCCGGCTCAGGTGCCGGAAACACACTCAAATCCGGATACCCTGCTTTTCATATCAGGCGACGATGACCTCCATCAGGTTCGCAGTGAGTTCGACGGCGAGCAGAGTAGGCATCGAGGCCGGCATACCAGGCTGTTTGCGAGCGTCCTTGAATCCTTCCACCATGCGCTCGATCGCGTCGACCTCGATTGTCTCAGCGAAGTCGTCACCGTCCGCACCACCCTCCTCCGCCGTGTAGCCCTTCGCGTAGACGACATTGCAGCGCCCCTCGGCATCCAGAAGCTCCGGCTCCGTCGAGCACATCAGGTACACGCCGGCATCGTTGACCAGCACGAGGCGCGCCGGGATCTTCGTCGTGTCCACGTCCTCCGCCTTCGCATAGCCAGCGGCACCGAACGAACATCCAGGCTTGAGCAGCCTGGCGTCGAACAGGTCATTGACTATCGCTGCTGGCTTCGTCGCCTTGGCGTGCTCCATCATCGGAAGCACTTTCTGCAGATCGAAATTGAAACGCATGCCACTCTCCATTCCCGGCACCGTGCCGGGTTCGTCGTGGAGAAGCCCGCGGCCTATGCGCGGCTTGTTGCGCGCCTTTGCCGGCAACAGAAAACCCCGGCGCTAGAGCGCCGGGGTTGAGTACATCACCTTGCGGTGGAATCACCATCTGCCGCAGATCTGCTTGCGAGGGCTTCGCGGATCTCCCTGTGCGTCCAGTCACCCTGGTAACGACGATCCGTGGTGGTGCAGCTGTTACGCCCGAAGGGCAGCTTTTCAACGATCTGCCATTCACGCCCCCTGGCATCGCGCCATCGCGTCGCCATCGTCACAGGAACCACCTTTCCCCGGGCCACCATCAGGCCCAGCTCGTCCAGTGGGCGACCGGATAGACCTTGACGCCACCCACCTCGCGAAAGGGCACACGCGAAGCCGAGCGCACGCTGTCGATCTTGACGTAATCCCCGTTGACAACGTGGCGAGTTTCCTTGCTATTCTTCAGGAACACGTCAGGCCGCGGCACACAGTCGCCTTGCATCGAACCCGTGCTACTACTCTCCGCCGCAATTGCACGAACCCACACGCAACGCGCGGTTACCCGAGTCACTTGGTAGTAGTCGACGTTAGTCTGATCGTAGCCCCATGAAGCCTTGAGCACGTCGCCGACCACGAGCGAATGCGGCTTCTTTCGCTCGGCCGCACGGGCTGTCTTACGCTCCTCGTGCTGCTGGAGATTGGCGGCGAAGCTTGCCATCTTCTCGTCCAGCCGATCCTTCGAGCGAAAGCCGATATACCAGCTGTGCTTTGCCGAACGGCCGCAGTAGGCAATGGCCTCCCACGATCCTTCTTGCTTACTGGTGCCGAAGTAGATCTCGCCCAGCTCCTTGCCACTGCCGTTCAGCACCTTCTGCGTCTCGGTGCAACGAGACGGACGCCAGCGGTAGGGCAACTCGTTCTTCGTGTCGCTCTCGCGCTCACCCAAAACTGCACTTGCCATATCTGTCTCCTACGTTCCAGCCGGACGGCCGGATTCGGTAAGAAGTGATCCGCAGCTGCTCGGAGCGCGTTGCGCGTCCGTCGTGGATATAAGAAAACGCCCAGCTTTTCAGCCGGGCGTTTGGGGGTCAGCTTCAGCGCGACGCCTCACGGCGGGACGATCAAGCCTGGCAAGGATGCAGTTCACCAGGGGAGTGAATGAATTGCGTCCTTACGTGCGTATAACGGTAACGCATGCTTTTGGCTCGGTCAATACAAAAAGAACCCCGCCAGCATTACGCTGGCGGGGTCGGTTTCATCATGCAGCCAAGGGCTGAGCCTCGTCCTGATCCTGGTCGTCGCCGAGTCCACCTGCGGCGGACTCGAAGATGCCAAGCGCCTTGTTGACCGCCGCCTGCTGTTGCAGCAGAGCGTCCAACTTTGCGGCCCCCTCGAAGGGAGCATCCAACTGCGTGCGCAGACCAGCCAAACGCGCTTCGTCTTCGACGACATAGCCGGCGTAGTTTCGAGCAGCCTCCTCGAAGTCCGCGCCCATTCCTTCCATGGCGGCAAGGATGTATCCGCCGGTTCGGGGGATATCCCGCTTCACCGTCATCTTGCCCGCCAGCTTCAGGACGACTGCAACACCCTCGCCAGTGGATCGGCTGACCATGCTGACGCCGAAGGCGCCCCATGCACCCACCTCGGCCGAGTGACCGAGCGCGTAATGCACGGCCTTCGTTTCGACGTCAGCCCTGGCCACGGCCAAAGCCTCAGCCTTCGCTTCGCGGGTCGTCAGTGACCGCCCATCGGCCAACAACAAAGGCAACCGCATCGCATCCTGCGCTGCTGCCGCCTCCGACCGATACAGCTCCGCCAACCGTCGATTCTCATCGATGGCGTTCGGAAGCGATGCCACCTCTCTACGGACACCAGCAAGCCTTCGCTCGTGCTGGGTTCGCAGGATGGTCAACTTCGCCACTTCTGCATCCACGCCCGCCTTTTCCAGCACCAGCGGATTGCCCGACGCCAAGGCTTTCACCTCGGCATAGGACAACGCGTTCAGCTCCAGATCTTCCGCCGAACGCATGGCCCGGTCGCCGCTCATCACCTGGGCGATGAACTTCGCCTTCGTCTCCAGCGTCTGCCACATATAGGCATCGAAACTACCCTCTGTGACATAGCGGAAGATCCGCACGCCGGCGTTGGTGTTGCCACGTCGAACTATACGGCCGTCGCGTTGCTCAACATCTGCTGGGCGCCACGGGGCGTCGAGATGATGCAGTGCCACCAGCCTGGTCTGAACGTTGGTTCCCAGGCCAAGCTTCGACGTGCTGCCCAGCAATACCCGGACAACACCCTGTCGCACCGACTCGTACAGTCGCTCCTTGGCAGCATCGGTTTCATAGTCGTGAATGAACGCGATTTCGGCAGCCGGTACTCCACGCTTAACGAGCTTGGCCTTGATGTCGTCGTAGACATTGAAGCCTTTTCCCTTCGGCGTGGAAAGGTCGCAAAACACCAGCTGCGTTCCGCGATCCTTCGCCGAGTCCACCCATACCTCGTGGACTCGCTCGACACACAGGTTCACCTTGCTTCCTGTGAAGTCGCGGTACTTCGCCGAGACCAGCCGCATGTCCAACGCAGCCTTGCGGCCATCGTTGGTCACCAACAGCATGTTGTCCTCCTGCGGCTTCACCCTTCCTTCGTGGATCTTGTCGGAACGCTTGACCAGGCTCTCTACGTACTCCTTGAGCGCTGGGCTGGCTTGGGCAACCACCGCGATTAGCTCGGAACTCGGAACCGGCAGCTTCAACATCGCCGCCGTCTTCACGTCTGCCACTTCGCCAAACATGCCCAACAACTCAGGCAGATTCACGAAGCGCGCAAAGCGCTGGTTCGTCCGATACCGCGAGCCATCCGGTGCCAACTCGATCGATGTAACCACCTGGCCGAAATTGCTGGCCCACGCATCAAAGAAGGCGACGCCCGTTTCTTCCAGCGCCCGCGGCTGCAGGTAATGCTGCATGACCCACATTTCGGCCATGCTGTTCGCCACCGGTGTACCTGTGGCGAACACGACGCCGTTGTCGCATCCATGCAGCTCCTCGATGTTGCGAACCTTGAGGAGCATGTCGAAGGCGCGTTCCGCATTGCTATTCGGCAGCCCTGCCACACGCGTCATCTTCGTGACCCTGAACAGATTTTTGAACAGGTTCGCCTCATCGACGAACAAGCGATCAACCCCAAGTTGATCGAACGTCAGCACGTCGTCCTTCTTCTTGCCCTCGGCCAACCTGTTCAATCGCGCTTCCCATTGCTTCTTCGCCTTCACGAGATCCTTGTAGACCAGTCCCTCGCGCTCCGAGCCCACCATCTCCGCGACGATCTCGGCGATCTTTGCCTCGATGTAGTCTTCGATGAACTCCGGCGCGAGCTTGATCCGCTCGAACATCGCGTGCGTCACAATCACCGCATCCCAGTCCCCCGTCGCAATCCGCGACATCAATGTCCTGCGCTTATCACCCTGGAAATCAGCCTTCCCGGCCACGAGGATGTTTGCGCTCGGATACGAACAAAGGAACTCGGTACCGAACTGCTCCAGCATGTGGTTTGGCACCACATACATCGGCTTGCGGGCCTTTCCCAGTCGACGAAGCTCCATGCCTGCACAGACCATGGTCAGTGTCTTGCCGGCCCCAACAACATGCCCAAGCAACGTGTTGCGTTCCCCTGCAACGATCCGCCAGATGCCATTCAATTGATGCGCGCTGGGCTTATGCCAGTACGAATACCCTGGCAGCGTCAGGTGCGATCCATCCGGCTCCCACGTCACGTGGCAGTTGAAGGTATCGTTGTAGATGCGCACCAGGCGATCCGCACGATCCCTGTCCTGCCACAACCATTCAAGGAACGCTGCCTTCAAGGCTTCCTGCCGCTCACGCGCCTCGATGGTTGCCTCGGTGTTGGTGACGTACTTTCCATCGTCCGTCTTGTCCCTGATCGTCGGCGCCTGCTGATTCATCGCCTGCTCCACAAGGGTGAAGGCGTCGATCCGCTTTGTGCCGTATTTCAGAGCACCCACACCCGATGGCCGGGCACGGACATACCGGTTTATCGTTACCTCGAAGCTCCCCGAATTGGCAGAGCGGATTACCTTTGCTTGGCTCTCCCCCAGGCACTCCTGTATCCATGCCTCGTAGTCCGCCAGGGGAATCCATGGCGATCCAAGGGTTGCGCCGATTTCACTGGGAACCAGATCCACCGGAAGCACAGCCTGGAGCGCAGCCACATTCGCTGCGTATTCCTGACCGGCGGCCTCGGCCGCCAACAGCTTCATTCGCACATTGCCCGAAAGGTAACGATCCTTCGTCACGAGGCTCCCTGTTTCCGGGTCATCAAACGCCAACCCTTCCGCAAGCAACGCCTCCCGCGCACCATGTGCATCCTTTCCAACCAGCTCGCCGATCGCTTCCAGATTCAGACCACCGTAGCGATTGCTCACCACAGCCACTGCATCTGCCAGCGACTCGCACTTGCCCGCCGGCGGCAGACCGCCCGCCGTGCGTCGCGAGAACAGCGCCGCCTTCTCGACCACGCCCGTCTTGTGGTCAACCACTTCCAGTGAACGCAGAAGCGGCATGGACGGGTCATCCGCGAACGCCTGGACGTTTGCCTTGTCGCTGATCGGGCCGAACTGCCGAACGAATGCGTCATAGGCATCGTTGAGCTTGCCTCGCATACGTATCAGAGCTGCCTCGGGCACATCCTCCTGCACCTGAGCTGCAACCAGCTCCCTTGCTACATCACGCACTCCAATCAGACCAATGATGCGCTCCAGCTTCCTGCCGGAAACCTCGATCTTGCACGCCGCAGTCGCCGACGTGCGCACCCATAGCGCACCTTCCTTGGTGAGGTAGCTGCCAAGAGGCACTGCCAGATCCGGCGACACCATCATCGTCGGCTTGCTGTTGTAGCTATGCAGCTCGCCGGATGCGGTGCGGGCCTTGTAGATGTCCGAAGGGAACGCTTCCGCCTGCTTGCGGATCGCGGCCCTCAAGTCACCCGCGAAGTTCACGGTAAGTTGCCGCGTTCCCCGCATGCCACTTGTCGTGCCGAACGTACCAATCACCTTCTCTGGGTACTTGGCGAACCAGGAGTTGCACCGAAAACCCTGCGCCGTGTAACCCACGGCCGGGCCTTCAAGCCGCTCTGTCTCCATCCATCCTTGCGGGTTGGGCTCGATGCCCTGCCCAAGGCGCTGCAGCACAATGACGTCGGTAACCACCTCCGTACCGGCCACCTGGCCGAATGTAGAGCTGGGAAGGCGGAACGCACCGACCAACCTTGCCTTCCTGGCCAGGTACTGCCGCACCGTCGTGTTGACCGCATCCATGGTGTACGCGCTGGTGACGAAAGCCACCAGGCCGCCCGGACGCACCACTTCCAGCGCTTTCGCGAAGAAGTAATTGTGGATCGAGAAGCGCGAGTACGTTTTGGCTTTGGACTCCACGACCCGATAGTCACCGAAAGGCACGTTGCTGATCGCAAGGTCGTAGAACCCGTCGACCAGTGGGGCCGCCTCGAAGCCACAAGCATGCACCTGCACACCGAACTCGCCGTAAAGCTTGTCCGTGATGCCCGCCGAAACCGAATCGATCTCGATGGCGGTGATTGCAGACTCCTTGGCGATCTCCTCCGGCATGCCGCCGATGAAGAACCCCGTGCCTGCCGATGGCTCAATGATGCGACCACCCTTGAAGCCCACGTGACGCAGCAACTCCCACATGACATCGATCACTTCGCTAGGCGTGTAGTGAGCGTTGTTCACGCTGTTTCGCACGCTCTCCCGTTCGCCGTCGTTCAACAGCGCATCCAGCTTCTCGATGCGCCGCACCCAGTCTTTGTCCTGGCTGGCGAACTTCTGACCGAGCGATCCCCAGCCCGAGTAGGCGTTGAGTACCGCACGCTCATCAAGGGAAGGATTGCGACCTTCCGCCTGAAGCGCCTTCAACAATTCGATGGCCTTCACGTTGGCATCGAATTTCGCGACCTCGCCACTCGGAACCGAGACTGCGAGACGCGGCCACACAGCCCTTTCCAACCCATGCCTGGAAGGTGCCACGACTTCGATCACCGCACGCGCCAGGGGCGCCTGCGGCAGCTCGATGATCTCCGCCGGCACTACCGGCGTGGTCATCGAAAACAGCTCGAACTGCAGCGGCGCCTCTGCCGCACGTACACGGTGTGCCATGAATATCTCCACGATTAGCTGCCAATGGGCAAGCCTTCGTGGAGAGGCGCTCTTTCCGTAGGGTCAATGGCGTTGCGCTCCCGTGCCAGCAGCGGCCTGACGCCCGGCACGAGCGCGCAACGAGCCTGGCTCCTCCTTGGTCGCGCTCCTCGCATGAAGGACGGCCGGCGCCGTCCATTGCTGGGAGCACTACCATGAGCAAACCTCAGTTTTTCGTCGGGCGGTTCAAAGAAGTGCAGGAAAAGCACGTCGCGCATGGCGACGTGACCTTCCGTGTGGAGAATCAGCCGAATCCGGTGCACCTGCGCCGCGGCACCTGGCGCTCCAACCGTGGCTACACGATGGAGCCCATCCCCGATGGCTTCGGACTGGTTCCGAGCGCGGACGATGCCATCAAGGCCGTTGCCGGGTGGATCAACGAGCACCCCGAGGCCGGCCGCGTGTCGAACCTCACCGTGCACGCCGTCACGAGCTGACGACCGATCTACAAATCACGTCGGCTTGGGTAACATTCCAGGCCGATCCCGTTCTGCACGTAGCCGGCCAGCAGCCGGCAACAGGAAACCATCATGCCCAAGCTCACGAGCTTTGCCGACGCATTCTCCGACTGGAGTAGCGCAATCAAGCCCGGCGTCATTGCCACCTACGGCGACAACGACCAGCCCGCCCTGGACGAATCGTGGAACGACTACACCGATTCCCTCACCCGCGATCGCAGGTTCAACGGCCTGCAGTACCACTACTGTCCGTCGCTCGATGACGATATGCCGGATGACGACAAGGAGTTCCTGCTGGAACGCATGAATATCCAAGTCAGCTCCGATGGCACACAAGTCACCATCAAGCGGGGAAGCGAGTCGGTGACCTTGCCGGTGCAGATCGAAGGGCCGCTGTCCTCGGAAGACATCTTCCAGGAAGTCATCGATATCCTGGACGACGACGACGATCCCCGACACGAGGAAATCACCAACAAGATCGGCACGGTGATCTCGCGCAAAGACCTCGACGACCTCATCGAGGTTTTCAACGACCTCTGACGCCTCCGCATCGGGGCCGACATACCGAACCCAGCTTCCATCAAGGAGGCTGGGTTTTCTTTTGCCATGCTCACCTGAGAAAGCCGCGCAACAGCCGAATGTGGCGCGGCACGCACTTCTTCCACGAAGTCAGCGTGGTGCTGACACTGTGTGGAGAACGCCATGTTCTATCGGATCTCGAAAGCCTTCGTCAATGTGGGCTTCGCCCTCCTGAAAGCAACGTTCTTGGGCACCGCAGGTGCTCTTGCTGGGTTCTCCAGCGCTTTCGCGTCCTCCATCAAGGAGGATTTCGAGCCGGCCCAACAGCCTGCTCGCAAGAACGCCTCGCCGCGCAAGCGGTAAGGCTCATCGCATCGGAGTGAGCACTGCTCACTCACGGATTCTTCGGAATCCAATGCCGAAACCCCCGATCATTCGATCGGGGGTTTTCCTTTTTCAGCAAGAAAGGTGACACCAGCGCGCAACAACCGCGCGGCAGGGCCGCTTCCACCTACCTCACGAAGGTGCTGCTGCGATTCGCGCACCCCTCCCGGCGCTCGGCGCCCACCACCAGCATCGCGACTGAGCGAGCTGTGTGTCGACGAAGGTGGCCACCGCAAGGCGGTCACCCTGGCAGAGACAACCGCATCTATCGCTCCTGATGGGCATTTGCCCCGGACGATTCGATCGGCCCTGTGCCGTTACTGCGGAGGCGCCTCTGGCGACCCCGGTAACCCCATGTCCTAAGCCCCGACCAGACGGCCGGGGCTTTCCTTTTGCCCGCCACCAATCCAGCGCAACACGATCGCTCGTGACGCAACGCCACCTCTCCACGAAGCCGGCACGTCTGCCGGCACCATGGAGTTGAACATGCGTACTCTGACCATCGAGAAAACTGTCTACCCCTTCGAGGAACTCAGCAGCAAGGCGAAGGCCCGGGTGTGTGACTGGTACAGGGAAGGTCTCGACGACTTCGCTGACTTCACCATCGAAGACTTTCGCCAGGTGTGCGAGCTGATCGGCATCGATCTCCGCACGCGCAACGTGAAGCTCATGAACGGCAGCACGCGTCCCGAGCCGTGTGTTTACTGGCAGCTCGCCTACTCGCAGGGCGATGGCGCGAGCTTCGAGGGCACTTACACCTACCGCAAGGGCGCATCCAAGGCAATCCGGCAACATGCCCCACAGGACACCCGGCTCCATGCCATCGTGGACGCTCTGCAGGCCGTACAGGCCCGCTGGTTCTACAAGCTGTCCGCTAACTGCCGGGATTCCCGCTGCTGCCTGCTTGTCGACGTCGAGCACGCCGACGACCAATACCGTTCGATCGACAGGAACACCGAGCGGGAAATCAGCGACCAGCTGGATCGCCTTGCAAGCTGGCTGTATGAGCAGCTGCGCTCAGAGTACGAGCACCAGACCAGCGAGGAGACCGTCGCCGAGATGTGCGAGTCCAACGACTGGGAGTTCGATGAGTCCGGGCGGATTCATCGCTGACGCCAGCACACGGGCTCACCTTCACTGCACCAACCCCGACCAGCGCAAGCTGGCCGGGGTTTCACTTTTGCACCATGCCACTGCGGTGCAACGTTCCGATGCGTCGCCGGCGGACTCCTTTCCGGCGAAGTCGGCACGTCTGCCGTCATGGGATGCAGAAACCAATGAACGCCCAAGCCACAAACCACAATGACCGTGTGCAGTCGATCGAACAGGAACGCCTGGCCAATATCGCCATCGCGAACCACAATAGCTTCGCGCAGCGCCTCGAACGCATAGCGAGGGGCCATGCCTACTATGAAACCGTCCTTCGGATCGCTCTCGCGGCACCGGGCCTGGACGATGCCGAACGCGCAGCTCTGCAGCGCCGCCTGGATGGTCTGAGCTGCAGTACCGACCATCTCCGACTCCAAGACGTTGCATTCAAGCTCCGAGCCTACAAGCCCCGTCTTGGTGATCTGGCCACCGCAATCGTGAGCGGCGGTGGAGAGTACGAACACGATGAGCCCGGCTTTGAAGCCTACGATGCCCAATTCGCCGGCTCTTACACCAACTACCACATCTGCCCGCCCGGACTGACCTTGGAGATGGTCGATTTCGAGTACCTGGATGCTGCCAATGTCCAGATCGAGCATGCAGACAACGCATGCACCATCTTCGCCGAGCAGCACTTCTAGGACATACCACCAGCCGCGCCGCGGCATACACCCACCAACCCCGACCAGCGCAAGCTGGCCGGGGTTTTCCTTCTGGTGACAGCACGCAACGCGCTTTCGTCGTCTCGGGTTCCGCCTCCGAACAAAGGCTGGTGGTCAGCCTACGGCGGAGTGGAAGATGGAAACTGGAAGCATCGTTTTCGGCCCCCTCCCCTGCGGAGACGGGCGCGGCCTGGCCACCCATCCCGGGTTGGTTGTGGCGATCGTAGGAAAAGTTGCCCTGGTTGTTGTGGGCACCTCACAACATCTGCCCACCCATCCTCTGGAGGGGCAGCTTGTTGTTGGGCCTGACCGCGCAACGGCAGAGGAATGGGCGGCAACAGGACTGGATAAGCCCACGCAGTTCGACGGCATTGGCGGCACCGTTGCTGTCGTGCGCATTGATCGCGCTCGCATCATAGGCACCGTGAACGCGAAACAGGCGTGGTGGCGTGCGGCTCGCGCGGTTGGGCGTGCCGCCATGATGACCTGGGCCAAGAAGGCCGCAGCCAAGATGCCTCACTAAGGCGTCCATGCAAAAACCCCGACGTGCGCAAGCAGGTCGGGGTTCCTTTATGCCTCAGTCGGCGCGGAACCCTTGTTCCGCTTCCATTCTCACGAGGCGGAGTGTCATTTCCACCTCCGCCGCGGCAAAGGCCATGCCGATCACCTCGTCCGCCTGGTCACCCAGCTCGTCCATCAGATCCAGCACACTTTGATCGAGCATCTCGCCTCTCCTGCAGTTCATCGTCACCACTCCTGCGGCCACGCCGCGGGTGGATCATGAAGAAGGCACCTTGTGGCTGCATTGTACCCCCCTTTATTCATGCCGCCATACAACTGCAATAGGTGTATACGTTATACTTGTCGAATCGACTCTATACCGGCATGGCGACCCAAGGAAGTTCATACATGGGGCAACCCGCTCTGTCGATCGACGAAGCTGTGCGCACACTCACCAGCCGCGGCTACCACAACCTATCGGCACGCCAGGTGGCCTCGATCCTCTGGCCCGGCACCAGGCGGGACGCACAAGTCACCGCCCTCGCGTCCGCGATCGCCAGTCGCCTGGCCAGGCCCCGCAGCCCGCGTAGATCCGCGCTCAACCCGTAGCCCATACGACAAAGCCCCGACCAGTTGGTCGGGGCTTCACTATGCATGCTGGCTCAGTTGAGCAGGTAAGGCGGCAGGGCTTGTTCGGCGGCTTCCTTGTCCGGGAAGTAGCCGGACAATCGCGAGCCTGGCTCCTCGAATCCGTCCTCCACCCACATCGTGCCGATGTAGTAGCCGGCGGCCGAGCGGAGCACGCGGGGCTCCGTGTAGTGACCTTCCATTTTCCGAACCTCTCTCGGTACCCATCACAGGATGGGCTTCATGCGAAAGAGTGATCGGAACCCGATCCACGCCCGTTGCGCGTGCGTGTCTGCCTCAGTCCTCAGCCGGCGCCTGGTTCACCCGCACGTACCGATCCCCTTGCCGCTCTGCGACGAAACAGCCGTCGCCGGTGGTGCGCTGGTAATGCTGTCGCGCCGCCGACAGTGTGTTGTGCGTCTTCAGGATGGTGTAGCCAGTTCGGCACGAGAGCGCCTTGGGATCTGTCCAGCAGACCGCGAATTTACGCATCCTCATCACGCTCTCCTTACCCGTTCCAGGTTGCGACATCAGCGTCGCCACGCAGCATGCCGAGAAGGGTCAGCTCCTCGATCGCACACCCCCATTCTTCGGCACACTCCCTCATAGCCGCTTGCTCCGCTTCTTCCTCCGTGTCGCAGGCAATCGACGTCACGAAGGTCGCCCCCCTGCCACTAGCGTTCTGCACGAACACGAGGAACCGTTCAGTTGTGCCCTCCGGCTTCGTGGTCAGTCCACGCGTGGCCACTTCGGCACCGATGACGTCGTAGTCGTCGCCGGCGGCGTAGAGTTCCATGCCCAGCTTGTACCCCTCGGGCGTCGGATCGCCATGCGCGTGCGATGCCACGAACTCGGCGAACTGCACCGGACAGAACGCCGCTCGCAGCGCGCCGTCTATCACGGCACCGCGCTCCACCATCTCGTCGACGAACGCCTGCGGCGCCATCAGACCATACCTGGCCATCAGCCTGCCGAGATCCTCGGCGGCAATGTCCCCTGATTCCACTCGCCCCTCGATGTAGCTCCGAAGCGATTGTTCCAACCCAAGCGTATCCATCAAGCTCTCCTGCACGTGAGCAGTACAGCACTGCCCTTCAAGGAGGAGTGCCTTTTGGCTCCACCCATTCTTGTTGCGCGAGCGTGTGCAAGAGCCGTGGTCGCGGCATAGTCGATGCGCAATGAAAGACCCCGGCACTTTCGTGCCGGGGTCTTCGTGTTCTCTATCTTCGCTTCCGCTTGGGGAGCTTACTTGTGCGCGACGGGCCGGTCAGCTTTTGCACGGGCCTCGGTCATTGCATCGTCGAGGCTTTTGGTGACTTTCCGGGCGACGGCACGGCCGCCGCGGGCGGCGACCAAGAGAGGCGCGACGAACTCGTAGGGGGCTTCGCGGAGCCCCTTGACGAACCGCTGCTTGATGATGGTCAGGGTTTTAGCCATTGCTGTTCTCCTTGATCTCCTTGACCGCACGTACAACGGAGACCCAAAGCAGGTACATGAACAATACCACGTCCGTCAAGAGGAGGATATCCCCGAACCCTTCCAGCGCGTAAACCAGCAACACGCTGGGGGCAAACGGACGCACCCAGCCGATCAGCAACTCGACCAGCCATTCGATGCCCAGAATCGCCAGCCCGCCCAGCACGAACACAATCACGTGAGCGATCAGCTCCACCATCGGCCCGATGGTCTTTTGAAATGCAGTCTTGAACGACATGGAACTCCTCTCATCCGTACATGGGAAGCACCGCACTTCCCTTCCCTGCTGAGCGCAGAAGCACTGTAGCTCCCGTTGTTGCGCGAGCGTATAAAAAAAGACCCGCATGTGCGGGTCTTTTGTTCATTGCTGCCGATCAGCCCTTGGGAGTGCAGGGCTCGACCAACTCCGCCTCACCCCTGCCGCACACCTTGCAGAGGCCAAGCGTGATGTCGCCGTTGCGATCCTTGATGCTGTCTGGGGCGTCCTTATCACCTTTCTCGTAGAGCACATGCGTCTGTGTCGCTCTCACGATGCTCTCTGCGGCCTTCATCACCTTCCAAACCTCTGACCACCGCCACTGAGCCGGCAACGGATGGGCTCGCGAGAAGCTCGCATGGTACAGATTCGCCGCGGCCCCCATTTCGGATGTGTACTCATCCGCCCGAGTGAACAGTGGCGTGCTCGCGAGCAACGTGTGCAGCGCATCCAGTTTCTTCGCCTGGAAATCACGCTCACCACCCTTGAGGTAGTGGAACGCATCGGAGAGCGCAGCGAGGTAGCCGGGACAAACGAAATCCACCGCCATCGCCTCGTTGGTGACAACGCTTTCGCCCTGCGAGGAAGGCAACATTTCGAGCACCCACTGCAGGGCAGATGCTTGACCAGCATGCCAAGCTTTCGCGTTTTCGGTAGTCAACGGAAACGGAGCTTCATTCGGATCTGCCTCAACTGCCCTGGCAAGCGCGGCCTCGAACAGCTCCCTGGACGAATCAAGATTCCACTCACCCTTCATCGTGCGCTGAGCTGCGATCTCGATTGCAGCCTTAAAGTTGCTCGCCTTCATATCCCACTCCATCGCATAGGCAGCACAACGCCGCCTTTCGAGGCCGGGTGCCGCGACAAGCCGACCTCTCGTGTTGCGTGGACGTATAACACAAGGCCCGCGTATAGCGGGCCTTGGTCGTGAGGGTATGGCGATAACGCCACCGTACCTATCTGTCTTCTGCTTTTCCCCCACACAGAACTACTGTTTCTGCCAGTTCCTCGCCTGCTGGATGATGCGCTTCACGTCCGCGCGCTTCATGCCGCCTTCGCCTGATGTCCCACTATCGGCCAAAGGAGCTGAGGGGCTCGCCGCATCCACTTTCAACCCGGCCGGCTCGCCCGCCTGGTGATCCCGCTCCGCCATCACCGCCGCCGGCGCCGTCGATGCCGGTTCGCTAGACGGTGCTGGAGCAGCAGCTGGAGCTTGTGTCGCCGCGGCTACAGGTTCCGGCCTCTCTGCTGGTGTCGACGTCGCCTGCGCGGCACCAGCTCGTTCTGATTCAGCGGGCAACGGCATTGCTGCAGGCGCTGCAGGCACGACCACCACCGGTGCCGCCGGCGGCACCGGTACCGGAACGACCGGCATTGCCTCCACCTGCGCCACCGCCGGCGGCGCTTCTGCCTGCGCTGCAGGTGCTGCCGCGGGTTCCGCGGTGCGGCCACCCCCAGGCATCTCTCCCGCCCCCGTCGAGGCTGCCACTTTCGCCGGGAAGGCCGGTGTCCTTGCGTCGACCGCTGGCCTGGTCAACGTCGCGCCGGTCGCGGCCGGCAGATCACCGCCGGCGCCGTCATACGCACCAGGTTCCCGATGTACGGGCTTGATGGGGTGTTCCGCGTGCCCAGCGCCCCGCGCCGGCGCTTCGGCATCGCTCACCAAGTCGTGCTTCCAGTACCCCGGAACCACCTCGCCGCGTGCCACCGCGGCGACGTATTCGCTTGCCATTTCAGCCACTGCACCGAGGCGTTGATTCCAGACCCATTCCCGCACGTCGGCGTCTTTGGCCGAGTACGAGAATCGGACGTTCACACGATCCGGCATTGCCTTCGGCGATCGCACGAGTCCTCGCGCCATGGCGACTCCTAACCGTTCTTCGGGTTGACGGCGGAGGCGATGCTATCCAGCGCCCCGGCGCGCCGCAGTTGTTCCAGCCCGCGCCGGATGATCTCCGGCATGTCGTTGGGGTGCTCCCACAGCCACTTGGCCAGCTCGCGGTACTCACGACCTTCCCGCGAGTCGATCACCACGGTGAAGCGGAAGCTATCCGGCACAGGGCCGGTGCGTGCATAGGTCAGGGCCATCGTCAGTCCCCCGCCTCCTGCCCGAACAGGAACAGGCCGTTGGCCACCACGTAACGCGGATCGGCCGGGATCTTCGCCATCTTCCAGCGCTTGCGCAGCGCGTCGGACACCAGTGAGGCGCCGCCACCCACCACCAGCAGGTCATCGGCCGTGTGGATCACGGTGCCGAATACGCGCATCGCACCATCCACGATGGAGTCGGTCATGGCCTCGATCGCGATAGCCACCTGCTTGGTCACATCCCGCACCTGGCCGTCGTACTTGATGGAGCCGGTGCTGAGGATGGCATTGCACTGGCGCATGTCCAAGTCCATGCCCATCACGGACAACTCGCGCTTCAGGACTTCCGCGGCCAACGACACGCCCTGGATCGACTGCGATCCGGTTTCCGACCACTGGCCACTCTCGATGGCACCGAAGTCGGTCGTGTAATAGCCGATGTCCACGATGGCTGCCGTGTTGCCCAAGGACTCGCCCCCGTTCGCGACGGCGGCGTCCAGCCAGGCACCCATAGGCTGCGGCAAGACGCTGATCCTTTCCTCCGGGATCTGCAGGGTCAGCGCAGCGATCTCGCGCAGGCGCTTCCACTGGCGACCGTACAGGCGGCTCGGCAGGCCCAGCGTCAGCACGGGTTCGATCTCGCCAGTGGCCTTCACTGCCTTGTCGTAGCCCGCCTTCAGCAGCGCCTTGTGCTCGGCCGTCTCGATCCAGTCGTCACGCAAGCCATCGGTCACGCGACCCATGCTCTGGGTCAGGGCCGTATTGCCCACGAACCACTGCTGACCGCCCAGCGACACCGTGTCCGCAGCTGCTCGCTCGGAGGCGCCTGGCGCCGACAGCGCGATGGCGGGCATGACCGCCGCTGGGAAAATCTCGCGGTAATCACCGGCCACGACCTTCACGGCCGAGTGGCCAATGTCCTGCCCGATCGCCGCCCTCTTACTCACGTTCTTTGCCATGGAGTCCTCTCGTTGTGGTGGGTGGTTGGAACGCCGCCGAAGCCGCGCACTCACGCGTTTTCGGCACCGTCCACACTGCAGAGGCTTCATGCATACATCAGAGCCCCTGATGCGCACATTAGCGCCCCTACATCACAATGTAAAGCCACTACATCAGAGCCTCCACATTGCGCATCAAAGCCTTTAATGCGCACATTAGAGCCTCTGCGCTACGCATCAGCGGCGCTACATCAGCGCCTCCGCGCTACACATCAGCGCCGCTAATGCACACATTAGCGCCTCTACATTACACATCAGAGCCTCCAAATAGGCGTTTCGCCCCGTCGATTGTTCTCCCAGCACCCCCATTGACCATCCCAACCCCGACTTTCGCCGCGAAATCGTTCCAATCCCGATAACCTCTTTGTAGTATCTTTCCCACCGACTTTCGGGCCTTAACGTTTTACGAGCTGGAGATTTCCATGTCGCAGATCGAACCCCGCCAAGAGCTTGCTGAGGGGGGCGTTACTGGGCGAAAGCCGCGAAAGGCTCGCCGGCCGAAGCGTGGTCTGGCCAAGGAGATGCCCGGGCGGGCGGAGGCGTACACCCCCGTCGCGAACCTGGCCTTGTTGGCGAAAGCCGCGCAGAGCGGCGTATTGCCTCGCGACCTGTTCGCCGGGTTCGAGCGCATCGAGTGGGCTTTGCACCAGGTGGCGTTGGCGCTATGCATCTGCCAGCCCCGCAACTCGGTGGGCACGTTCTCGGTGCGCTGGTGGCGAACGGACGGGCAGCACAGCTGGCTGCGGCGGCCGGTGCTCGTGCGGCTCCACATGCACGGGGGCGCCCTCGTGCCTCGGAAGGTGGTTGGCCGAATGCCGAAGCTGCGCGTGGATGGAGCGTTCTCGACGAATGCCGACCTGGTGCCCTCGCTGCTCGCGGAGTACAAGTCCCTCTACAATCAGTGGCTTAGCCTGCGCGATCTGGTCGCGAAGTGCATGGCGTTCGATCGCGGCATGCGGCGTTACCTGGCGAAGGCCGACCAGGCGGTGGCGCACCAGGCGGGTCTCGTGCCGGCGTTGATGCGAGCCGGCCGTGGCCGCGCCGAGGCAGCTGGCTACGACATGGCCTGGGTAGACAGGCTGCAGGAGGACGCCCTGGCTGAGGCGGCCTCATCGGCGAATGCCGTAAATGGTTAAGACGTGATCGCTGCAACAGGCGTGCTGAGGCGGCCTCATCGGCGAATGCCGTAAATGGTTATCGCATCCTCACGAGCGGGCGGCCCGTTGCCCCGGGCCGCCCGCTGCCGGCGTTCTCGCCATCACTGCGTAAATGGTTGCGAGGTCATCGCCAGGCGGCGGGGTCGCGCTTTTCGTAAATGGTTGCAGACGCGCAACCATCGGATTTGCCTATGTGACTGCGGATTCACCCCCCTTCCGCCGTCTCGATCCCTAAATGGTTGCGCCTACCTGCGTAAATGGTTGGGGCCGCGCTGCGAGCGCCCGGCCCGGGGCGACGGGCCGGGCGCGGTGGACGTATCGCCCTCGCAGCGTAAATGGTTGACCTTCTTGGCTACGTCCCCTGCGTAAATGGTTGTTGCTTGCCCCCGTTTTCACGCCTATAGTCGCCCATACGGCGTAAATGGTTGGGATGCCACCACAGGCTGATACGTAAATGGTTGACGAAATCGCTATCGCACCCCAAGAGGTGGCCAGCGAAGCGGACGCCGGCGTGAAGCCGGCGCCGCGAGTGTCGGCACCGTCGCCGCAACGCGAAGGTTTCGTGCGGATCTCACTGCACGCTCGCAGCAAGTCGACGTCCGTCTCGATGGATGCGCTGCTCTACAAGATCCTCGCGCTCAGGTTGGGCGGCGACAAAGCCGTGAAAGCCTGGGCGCAGAAGGTGGCTCGCGACATCGAAAGCCTGGAAGCCCGCGGCGTGGTGATGCCGCCGCGGGACGTGAAGGCGAGCCTGTCTCGCCTGGTGCAGCGTCAGGCGTTACGCACGCTTTGGAGCGGCGACGTCTAGCCCGGCCTCCTCGACGAAGGCTTCAAACTGCGCCGTTGTGCGGTTTGAAGCCTTCGGTTCGACCAGGCGGAATCGCTCGATCACGTCGGCGATCGCGAACAGCGTTGCCACAGGAGCCTGCTCGATCTTGAAGGCGAGACGGCCGGCGGCCGTCTCGCCGCTGGCGTCGCCGCGGTTGCGGGCTCGCTGGACGAAGGCCGGAATCATGGCCGGATCGCTGGCCCGGGTGAAGTCGACACCCGTCAGCATGCGATCGAGCGCGACCCACTCATCGGAGGTGAGGCGTTCGCGGGTAGAAAACGCCGTCTCCATCATGGCGTTGTACTTCTCCACGAGCAGGTTGAGGCGCTTCGAGACGGACGGGCCGGCGGCGCTACAGCATTGACTTTCAACGAAATCTGCGAGGGCAGGGTAGAGTGTCAGGGTGGTGCGGGCTTCGGCCATGATGCGACTCCTATGCAATGTGCGCATCTATTCTATGCCATCTTGATTCCTTGGCGCATCACAGAATCATCAACATGTCACCACCTTGAATCAGCCGCGTTTTCGCCCAAAAGGCCGGTTTTGGAGCTTATTTGTTTACTTTCATAGAGTTATACGTACCCTTGCCACTTCGCCCCTTTCCGTGAAACATCGCCGTGGAACACGTTTGCGAAAGTGTGGAGACCCTTTTCCGATGCGTTATCAGACACTTGCAGCGGTATCGGCCAGTGCGGCGGCGTGGAACATCGATTGATCTACTTAGCCACCAATCCCCGTGTTTCCCCCCCCGTGTTTCCCCCTCAGCTGCGTAACCGTTTGCCATTCCACGGTAACGCTCGCTAGAATCCGTGCTACAGGGGTTTTCGCCTTCTGGCCTGACCATCGTCAAGGCGCGCACATAGAATCCGTGGTGCAAGAGTCTTCATTCACTGACTTCCGGCCCACACACGGACAAGTAGGAGGTTACCGATGACATCGAGCCCAATCCGACCCAAGACCTCAGCTTCCTCGTCCTCCTCGCGTCAACAGCGCCGCTTGAAGCACCTGACGCAAGATCCGAACGGCCCGCAGATGCGCCGCCTCGATCTGCTGATCTCGAAGGAAACCTATGCCGACTTCGAGCGCATCATGGACGAGACCAACCTGCGCCGACGCGAAGCCATCGACCTCTTGATCGGCGAGTTCGTACAGCGCATGGAGGCCGAGGCAGCTGCGGCCCGCAAGGGTGGCAAAACCGCCGCCGGCGCCGGCGGCAAGACGCGCAAACGCGCCTAACGCTGCACGTCAACAGGTGCCGGCGCTTCGATAGCGCCCAAGAAGCCGAGTGTGCCCCAAGCACGCTCGGCTTCGCTGTTTTCGCCACCTGGTCGACGGCGCCGTGATCGCCATGACGTAGCCAGGGCGGAGCTGCAGCTGCCCGATCCCAGCCCGCACGCCCACTGCCCAGCTTCGCCCTGGCGTTGGAGCTGGTGGCCGGTGCTGGCCAGCCACACTGTCTGCAGATCCAGCCAGGTGCCGGCGGCGAGATCCGCAAGGGCAGGGCAGGGAAGTCGGCCGCTTGCAGCCAGGGGTTTGCTCTTGGCGCCGAAGGCGCCTCTCAGGTGCGGCAGCACCTCTCGGCGCGCAAGCGCCTCTCCGCTTTTCCAGGCTTTTCCCATGGCGCGGCACGCGCCTCTCGTTCGGGGCGACAGCCCCGTCTCCCTTCGTGCTCGCCAGAGCACGTCCCCTGCGCCCGAATGGGCGTTTCAGACCCGACCAGAACGGAGCCGCCAGGCGGAGTGGCGGGAGGGGGTTATGCCTTGCGTTGATTGCGTAGCACCCGCCCGGTGAGGCGTGTAGCACCCGCCCGGCGAGGCTTTCTGCTCGCGCCACCCGTTGCTTGCACACCTTGCCGCGGTTCACGTCGCAAAACGGCCTAAATGTGGACGGTGCATCGACTCAATGCGGAACCTAAAACGACGAACGGCGGATGCAAGGCGGACGTTTGGCGGATAGACGGCGGACTGCTGCTGGATTTCTTGAGGACAGAGTGCGGACAGGCGTGTTTCGTCGTCTTAGGTTCCGTTTTTTCTCATTTCTTAACTTTTCGTTTCCTTATATGAACAATCTTCGCAAATATTCGTCGTCTTAGGTTCCGAATTGACCATTTGAGAACACTCGGAGCGCAGCGAGGCGTCCCTAGGAGCGGCGCGGACGCCCGGAACAGGGGCGAGCCGTTTCGTAGTCATGGGTTCCGCCCCTTCGTCGTCTTAGGTTCCGCTCTTTCGTCGTTTTAGGTTCCGCCCTTCGTCGTTTTAGGTTCCGCGCCGGAGTGGCTTTCGTAGTGAACTTTTCCTTTTCTTTTCAACGTGATACAACACGAACACGGCGCGACTCTTAGTGCTGGGCTATTACAAGAGCTTCAAGTACAAGAGCTACAACTAGAAAAGAAGCAGTACACGAGCGAGAGCGGCGCACGCGCGACGGGCTGAACTGGGCAGAGAGGAAGAAATTTGACCGCTCGCCCTGTTTTTGTATTTCGCGAGACCGAGTGTTGCCGTCTAATGGAGTCAGGACGAACGGAGGAACACCATGCAGGCCCCAATCTCGAAGGCGACAACGAACGTCACCTTTCTCGCGAACGCACCTATCGCGCAGCGTAGCTGTGCATGTGGCAAAGTCCGTGCTGTGGGGTCGCGTGCAGCGAAAGCCTTCATGGGCGGCTGCGATCCCTACCACCGTGAACCCTGTGCTGATTGCGGCTGCCAGGTGGACGTGACGGAGAAAGCTGGGCACCAAGTCCAACCCCTCCATTCGCGCCCATCGAGCCGTTACGCGGACGATGAGTGCTCAGTCTGTGGAGCTATTGCCGACACCTACATCGACGGTGGCCTTGACGGGTGTGCTGTTCGCGTTCCTATTTGCCTCGACTGCGCATGCGCGATCGACGGTGCATGACCCGCTACATACTTTGGAGGTGTGCTATGCCAACCTGGATGCTAATCGTGTTCTACATCAGCCTGCCTGGATTCGTCTGGGGTTTCGCCCGCGAGTTCCCGCGCAGCTTCTTCCGTGGATTCATGCTGGGTGCGACCGGCCGGCGCCCGCGGATTCGCCGCTAAGCGTGACCGCTTCGCCTCAGCTGATGAGCTGAGAAACTCAACGCAACGCCGCGAGGCGTGGCTATGCGACATTCGCGCTACACGGTAACGGTAAACGTGTTGCTTGCATGCGTTACACGGTTTCACTTAGCATGCGGTCAACATTCAACCGAACCGGAAGCGCGATGGAACTCTCCGACTGGGTAAATCAGGCCCGCAACATCTGCTGGTTCTCTGGGTATTCGTGGGGCGTCAGCAATGGCTACCTGATGCTCAAGCAGGCGGCGAGCGACTCCAAGATCATTCGCATCAAGGTGTCCCCTGGCTTCCGGCCACCCAGCGACAACCAGGTTGTTGAGGTGAAGTGCCACTGCTTCGCTGAGGGTGGCCGCGTCCAACTCCATGCGATTCGGATCAAGAGGGCTTCCCTGGTCGCGATGCCCCGGCGTGCGGCCATGCTCGATGCCCTGCGCAAGCACGGCTCGAATTACGACCCGTTCAAGAGTCCCCAGGCTATCCGAGAGGAGATCAAAGCCTCCCTCAAGCTGGACGATGCAACCGTTGACGCGATCATCAAGCAAGCCGGCGCTGTGCAGGGTAGGGATTCTGGCTTCGTCAACAAATTGATCCTCTCTGGCTTCGTTGGGTTTAAGGGGTTTGTGCAGCCCGAAGAAGGCGAGGAGCGCGGCCACGTCCGCCTCATGCTGCAGCAACACAGCAACCCTGATCGAGCAATTCCGATTCGTATCCTTGGCGCCGATGCGCGCTACGGCCAAGCCCTGCAGTCGAACATGCCGATCAACGTGGTGGCGGAAGCGCGCTGCTCCACCAGTGAAGCTGGTGATCCCGTCATCACCATCGTGTCCGACAAGAACAACGTCGGCCGCAGTGGGGAGCATGATTTCGAGCACAGGAAGTTCCCTGCGTGGTGGGTCGACATGCTTGCCACGATCTACGCGAAGCTCAAGCAGGGCGCGCCGGATCACGGTGATGCAAGCATCCGCGACAACGCGCAAGGCGTCCGAGTCCTGGACTCCAGTAATGGTGACGGTCTGATGGGTGACCTTGGAATCAAGGCTTCGGACTTGGCGGACTGATACCGCAGTCGCACATGCATATCGCCCTTGAAGCCGACACTCAAATCGTCCCTCTCGGGGATGATGATGATGGTCTCGATGCCACGCTGCGACTTCTGATCGAAGCTCGCGGCGGCGGCGCGCCGAACCCTGGTGGGGACGACTGGGCGCTTCCCGTTTTGGACGTATCTGCTGAGCTGAAGCATGGCAGCACATCGCGAGACCGGCTTGCCGCTGGTGATCGAGAATACGCAGATGACTGGGATGACGCCCAGGTCGAAGTCGTCTCGCAAACGGTGACCATGTGTCGTGCATTGGTCTCGGTCGCAACCCCTGCCCGCCGCCGCGAAAAGCTTGTTCAGTGGGCCTTTGGCCACGACGCAAAGATTGATGCCGCATCTGTCCGCGCCGGCCACGACACGTTCCAGATCTGCTGCATGAAGCTCGGTGTTCGCCCGTATGTTGTGCGAGCAATGATCCATCATGAGTGGTTCAAGCACGGCATTGCGTTGAAGGCGCTTCCGACAACGGCCGATCCCGTATCGGAAGGGATCTTGAGCGAAGGCTTTCTCCGTGACTTCACGTGTGGTGGGGATGTCCTCGTGGCGGCGTGGATGCACCCGTCATCCTCGATCCCGGATCTCATAAAGGCCGCATCCGACTCATCTGGCGCCAACAAGGAGCGCGTTGAAGCTGCGGTTTCCACCCTCGCACAAGCTGGTCTCATTGGCCTTCGTGATGGTTGTGCCTGGTTTACGGGGCGCAGCCCAGAATATCTGTCGGGCCGCCGCACCTCGTTCGCTCGGTCTTTCATTGAGCCTGACACCTCGATGCACGCCAATCCTGTCGACGCATGGCCGGGCTGGAGTGAGGCGTGATCGTTGATCGAGAGGCTATCCGGCGCGGCGACCGCCAAGCGCTTCGCCAGCTCCAAGTTGTCGTCCAGCGGGTCGCAATCGGGGTGGCGAGAAAGTACGGCCTCTATGATTCGGAAGACGACATTGCCCAAGAAGCAATGCTCGCGACGCTTCGCGCGACGAGCGTTCCTCGCCAGGACGAGGCCCTTATCCACATTGAAGGTTTCATCAAGGAGGCGGCGCGCCGCCTCGCGTTATCGCACATGCGGAACAGGTCGCGAACCGTCTCTGTCGAAAGCGACGATGAGTTCGATGCCAATGCGGATATTCGTCATGATGCAACACTCGAAGCCGTCCAGGAGTTCCAGGAGCGGGCTGCGATTGAACGTGCCTTGGCGCTGCGACCATCCGTCGTATCAAGTGCGGTCGTCACTGAACCCGCGCCGGAACGAGCCCACCGAAAACCGAAACGCGCCCGGCCGCCAGAACGCGTCAAGAAGCGAACAACGACCACCAACAACGAACTCAAACCGAACTCCGATGGTGGTCGAGTGACGGCGGTGCGCCGCATGCTTGGCTTGACCCAGGCTCAGTTCGCGAACCACCTACAAATCAGCATCCACACGCTGCGGAACTACGAGTACGGCGTGGTTAAAAAGGTGCCTGCTACCACGATGGCGAAGGTCAAGAACGCGAAAGCGCGCGGTCTCGCTACTGGCTACACAGCAAGGCAACAACCGTTCCTTAAAAAGGCCCGGGGGTGGATGAAGGATCTAGGGCTCCGTCGCAACGATTACTCTGGTCTCGCTGCAGCCCTAGGGTTCAATCGCTCGACGGTCTGGCGTTGGTTCGCCAACGACGTCGTGCCGGCTCGCCGCATCATTGATACTGCTGACGCTTATGTGTCAGAGCTGGTCTCGCGCAGGGCGGAGCACGATGCGGCGTCCCGTCATGGAGGTGGATCGACATGAGGCTGCCCATTTGGACTCGGATAGCATCCCAGGCCGCGGCGGCTATCGGCATGCTGTTGCTTGGCATCGTCACCTGCATCGTGGCTTTCAGTCATCAAGTGGGTGGCTCCTGGTTGATCCTCGCTGTTGCGTATGCGGCAGCACTTGTTTGGTACGGCATTCGCGAACTTCGCATCGCTGCAAGTCGTGGGCATGGTGTCGAAGTGGAGAGGAGGGCCTTCAAGGATGCTGTGAGCGCGTGCGGTCGACGCGGCCTCGTAGCTACGAGAGGTGCCTTCAAGCCCGGAATAGGGGACGTCGACCTCATCGTGTCACGCATCGTTGGGCGCGACACGAAACATCCAGAACAACCTTGGCGCGTCGCTGTTGAAATTAAGTCCTACAAGGTCTTCTCGCGGCGGGACGTCCGCTTAATTTCCGCAGCGGAGCAGGTGAGACGGGCCGCGCAATCCTTGAGCACCGATCGCGTGCTCCTGTGGTTACCAAACGCTACGCCTTCTCTCTTGCAATCTATCATCGGCACCTCGTGTGCGGGTGTGACGGTTATCCTGGGCGAAGCTTCGCGACTGGCGCGCAAGGCCGATCTTATGCTGCAGAGGTAAGGAGAGTCCCGTGGCGGCGTTCATTGCATACCTGGTGCTCGGCTCCATCGTCGTCATCCTGCTATCGTTCTTCCCTGTTGGGAGATCCCTCCTGTCAGTGATCTTCAAGGGGGCATTCAAGCTGGTGACGGTTCTTGGCTCCGCTCTGGCGTCGTTCCTCCACAAGTTTGCCGGTAGCATCTACCGATCACATGCTGTGCTGTTCCGAAACTTCTTCCCACGGAACTCCGTCATGCCGACCGTTGCGCGAAAAACCACGCGCCGCTTATAAAAAAACCCCAACCGATTGGTTGGGGTTTGCACATTTCAGGCTCAGGCCGCAGCGCACCTGCTTGGCAGTCGGTCGCACCAATCACCGGCTGTAGCCGCAAGCCTCTCCAGCTCCACTCTGAAGCCGGCAACTTTGAAGCATGCTTCAGCACGGCCGATGTTCCGATCCTCTCGCACGGAAATCTTCGCAGTGTCGATGGCTGGAAACCTGTCGTTCAGCCAGGCAATCCATGTGCCTCTCATCGAATCTGCGCCGCACTCGCCTATCAGGACGTCGGTCGGCTCCTGCGAGCCGGCTTGCGAGTAAGCGAGCATTTCCATCCCACTAGCAAGCATCACGACACGCTGCGGAACAAAGCCGGCACCGACGCTTGCGATTGGCGTCATTGCTCGGCCTACCTGTATGGCCTTCGGCGTTCCACGAATTTCAGTGATCGCGCGAAATTCGCAAGCCGAAGCGTCCGCGGTTAGAAACACCAACGGAAGCCTGGCGACAGGAATCATCCCCGACCGCACGACACCGGCCCTCTCCAGCGTGGCTCGACCCACGTTATCGAACAGCCATCTTTCGCCCGCCTCTGGAGAGCATGGCAGCGTGCGCAGCCAGCCCTCCCCAAACGCCCGTTTGATTCGACTTGCGTCGACTCCCCGGCGCACCAGGTACGCCTCGACCTCGGGATCAAGAACGTCGCGAGCTGCGATCGTTCTCGCGATCTCGGCGCACGCATCGGAATCCACTGGCGCAGTGCGTTGCTGACTCCTAATCATCCGCATGTCGGGCCGCTTCGTCATAGTTGCGATGACAGACCGCGCGGCCTTGATGGGCGGGAGATTTCTTGCCTTGGCCACGAAATCGACAACCGTGCCTCCAGATCGGCAAGCGGTGCACCGCCACTTCCATACGCCGTCGAAACCGAGCGTGATCGCCACAGTGTGTCCCTTGCAGCAAGGAGAGCGAAACTCGCCGCTCTCCCGATAGCCCAGGTACTCAACCAGGCTCGGCAAGGATGCAGCTTTAGCCTCGCTAAACACGTCGAACATGCTTGTCGCCTCCTCTCGTAAACAAAGGGTTCGAGGCGAAGCGCAGCTGGTTACCGGGGTCGCGTGTTGCGTGACTTACCCACCGTGTTACTATCTTCTGTAGCGTTACCGTTAAACGCATGAAAGGTCAGAACCAATGCCGCGCAATAGCGAGTTAAACGTTGCCGATCTGTCTGGTGAGGCCGCCATCACCGGCGAAATCCCAACCTTCGACCTCGATCACGACGTGGGTGCCAATGCCTCCGGGTTTGTCGATGACGCGCACGTCATCGACGTCGAGGTAACACCTGCCAAACCTGTGAAGCGCAAGAGGGTTGGACTCATTCTTGGCCTCGCCCTTGTTGCGTGTGTAGTCGTGATCGCTGCCTACCTCCATAGCGGCAAGAAGAAGTCTGCATTGGCGGAAAACCCAGATCTTGCGTCCATCATCAAGGAAGCGAAATCAGTGCCGCCCCTTGCGGGCCGCACAATCGATTCCTTGCCGCCGGCGAGCAAAGCGATGGCTCTTGCGAAGACTGCGCCGGCGACCGGTGCGCCGAAAGCAATCGAACCACCTGCTGCAGCCACTTCGAGCCCTACGAAAGCGGCGCCGATCGCCATGCGTAGCGCCGCCGCTGCGATCGCGAGTTCCGTCCCGTCGCCCGCGGCGGCACCTCACGAAGCGGTGGAGCTGCATGTGTCAGCCCAGCGAGACAATGGGCAGGGTGTGGTGTCTAAAGCCAAGTACGATGCACTGGTCACACAACGGGACAGTATTGCCAAGCAACGAGACGACGCGCTCCTCAAGCTCCACACGCTCGAATCGACCGAGGCTGCCGCAAAGAACGCTCACCCCGTTGAAAAGGAAGTTGTGCGGGTTCCCGTCCATGAGCGCTCCGTCTTCACGGTGAAGGCGGTGCTCGCAGATGGAGTCGTGTTGCAAGACTCGGCCGGAAAGGCTGTTGTCGCGCCGACTGGTGCTCGTGTCCTGGTGGACGGCAAATTCATGGAGCTGACACGATGAAGGCGGCGGCCTTGGTTGGTCTCGGCTTGCTGCTCAGTCCCGTTCTTGCTCGTGCCCAACAGGCGTCCGGCAGCATCGACATGGGATCTTCGAGGTGTGGCGTCACACTCTCTCAGGCCAGCCCCGAATCATGCTCCGATCGTATAGACGTCTCCCTTGCCATCGGGTCGGATGCGGTGGGTCGCCGTGGAGCCATCTTTATTGCGCTCCTTCCGCTGTCGCCAAGCGGCGGCCCTCTATCCAACGATGGCGGCTACGCCACTCAATCGGGTTGGACTGTATCCCCGATCCCAACCCCTTACGCAGTCGGCGTGCTGCCCCAGTCTTGGGCGCGAAGCCTCCTTGTGCCCGGAGGAATCTGCCGGGCGGCTGCCGAACACGGCGTCGCTGGGCCGGTGAGCCTCGGACTGTTCGCTGGCTACGGTGTCGTACCGCCTCAGTCGTCAGAATCGAGTAGCGGTTTCACACGGAAGCGTGCCGAAGCAGTACAAGAAGCAGAGGCATCGGGAGACCCAAATGTCATTGCCTACGTGAAGCGCATGATCGCCATGCCTGCAAGCGATCAGCTCGATGGGGAGCGAGCAGCAGCCAGCATGCTCCAGGCGAAAACCGTGTGGAAACTATCTGAGGTCAACTGCCATGGCTAACCTGCTCGCGCTCATCATGCCGAAGCGCACGGCGACGAAAACAGTCACCCACGCGCCACCGATGGCTGGAAAGCAAGCCTCGCGTCAGAGCAACCACCTTGCAATCAAAACGGTGATCGCCGCGGGCGCTGTCGTCGAGGGCGACCTTCGTCTCAACGAGAACATCATTATCAACGGCGTGGTTCAGGGCGACGTTATTGCTGACGGCTGCCTGGTGCTCATCAAGGAAACGGGCTTGGTCACTGGGGTGGTGCGAGCAGCCAAGGTTTATCTCGCCGGTGAAGTTAGAGGTGGCGTGCTGGCAAAGTTTCTCAGGCTTTTCCCAACGGCGAGAGTAACGGGCAGCATTAGCACCCACAGCATCGTTGTCGACATGGGGGCGTCGCTTCACTGCTCCGATATATCATCTGGTGGAGTCACCGTAGACCAACAGCAAGCGGCTGCACCAGCGGCGCGTGGCACTGGTGTGCGTTCACCTGAAGAATCCGGCAGCGAATCCAGCCCTGTTGCTGTTACGCCCATCGCAACTCGGCGCATGCAAGCCGCTGGCGGCGTCGATCACAGCCGGAGCGAGCACGGCATCGGTACATCCGCATTGGCCGAAGGCTTCTAGCCCACATCAAGCATGCTCGATAGAAGACGCCCACACTAGCCTGTGGGCGTCTTCGTTTTAGGGGCTTGGGGCCGGGATGCTGCAGTCTCTTGGGACGGGAAAGATCACCACTGCCGGCTTGCCGCTCGGGGTTCGCATCATCTGCACAGAAGACACGTCCAACCCGCCTGCTGTTGCCGCCTCCACGACTGAAAGAAGACCAAGAAAGGCGCCTTCGTTTTTCGACTTCTTGACGACAGCAAGCGTGGCGCCAGGATGCTCCTTGTCTGGCGCGAACTCGATGTCAGAAGGGAAGGCTTCGATAAACTCGCGAAAGGCGAATTCCAGCGACGCCTCGCCGGCTCCTTCCGCGGAATGAGATCCGACGCTCGTATCCCCGAACTCGACTGGTTCGTCGTTGCCCACAAGGCCGCCGGCACCAGTGTCTGTAGAGGCCGATGCGACGCCATCATCGATCGCGGTAGCGCCATCAGCAGAGTTCTGTGCTTCCTCTGGCGCGACAGATGTACCCTCCGCCTTCCTCTTGTGTGCACTGCCAGCCCCCCAAAGCGGCCGAACGATCTCCATCGGCTGGTCATCAGGGAGGCGCTTCGTCGTGGCCAGGATCGAATCCTGCACAAGGAATATCCCGCCGATTGTGCTTTTCGGGCCGCGTACCACGAATAGCGCTCGCTGCGGAGCAAGCTCATCTCCGTTCCAGTCGACCTTCAGGAGGCCGCGCCCATGAAGCTGCGCCAGGAGCCGCGTGCTAAACGGGCTCGCATTTCCGTTTCGGTCATTTGCTCCAACGCCGAGCACATCGGTGAAGTACGTAGCCTCATCCATCTTCGCCAACTGTGCCACCTGGTGCTTCACTGCTTCATCGATCAACCAGAGAAAGCCGCCATACTTCCACCCAATCCGCTTTGCTCTGTCCGGCACGCGAGCGCCAATCGCTGATGGATCTGCAAGCATTCGGAACAGGAGGCTCAGTTCCGCCTGCGCTCCGTCCGATTCCACTGGCGGCTCGCCAGAGATCCGATCAGCTGGTGCAACCGCCACCCCTGAAGCTGGCGACTCTTGCGACTTCGCCGCGGGCCGTTGCTGAACACCCTTGCCGATCTGGCTAGGCGTCTCAATCTCGGATGAGGAGGTTGTGCTGTAGACCTCGGCGTCATCGGCGTAGGAATCGCCGTATGAATCGGGTGTGTTACCACCCTCGGCCTTTCCTGTGGCGACGTCAGCGGCGATCAGCAGCTCGGTCAACGAGCGCATGCGATCAGTGATGCCGTCGCCGTTATGGATCGAGCCTGCGTGGTGGTAGTAGCCCACCGCCAGCAGTAGCGCTCGACGGTCGGAATAGGGCAGGGACATGATCTCGGTGATCGAGCGAAGCGCAATGGCGCCCTCTGTATCGTGGTTTGGCTGTACTTCGCGCACCAGGTCAGTGCGGCCATGCTTCTGCCCAGTTGGGCGATAGCAGACCAGCTTTCCGAAGTCGTGCGCGAAGCCGGTCAGGGCCAGGAGTCCGAGATCCGGCCGGCGAAATGCATGGAAGCTTCCATCCGTGTCGCGCAGCTTCACTCGCACGCGACCACGCTTATCGCGCTGGCCTGTATACCTCCACGTCCTCGCCATGTGCATGATGCAGTCGGCAACTGCGATCGAGTGCTCAAACAGCGTTCGTCCTCCGTGGCCACCCGGAACCGGGGATGCTGGCAAAGCGGGTGCGCTCGCCATGGCCAGCGCTACCGCATCGAGCGCAGCTGCGTGCGCCGGAAACTCTCGCGAGATAAGCGCCCACCATGGCCGCTTATGAAGGGCAGCCAGGAACGATTCTGCGACCTTGCCGTCCGCTCTACCCCATGCGTGCCCTGGAGACGGAACCTCGCCAAGAGACGTGCGAAGGCCGCGAACCTCCGAGCCGCCCTTTGTGATTTCTTCCTGCTTTGCGAGAAAAAGTGCTCTTACGCCGAGTGTCCCAGCTGCGCCCAACGAGCAACCCACAAGCAGAGAGGCTAGCGTCACGGGATAGTCCATCGCGAGCCACACAATGCCCGTCCATCCATAAGCGATGGACGAAACAACATAGAGCAACGCATACCAGAAGCTGAAAACGATCAGGGATGACTTGATGATTGGATTCTTGACGATCATGGTCTAGGCGCTACGAAGTGGGGAAGATGAAACGGGGCCTTCGATCAAGCAGCAAGGAACTCATCCGATCGCTCGAACAATTTCAACCCACGTGCAAACCGGCGCCGCGGCCTGTTCAAGTGGAACGGGCCAATCGAATTCAGGAAGTCTTTCGAGAACGTGATGCGCGGCGTTCGCACGTTGTAGACCTTGGCTCCGTCAAAGGTGACGATGCACTCGCCTTTGCCAAGCTTCATCAGGTCATGCGCGGGAATCTTGTAGTCTTCCTTCAGAGATTCGCTGTAACCAATGTTGTTGTTCTTCGTGGCGCCATCGGTCGCGCCCTTTGCCAAGCGTTCATTCACCGTTGACTCTTTCTGCGAGTCGCTAGTGGAGGCGGAAACGCTGTACTGCGTTTGCATCTCCTTGCCGATCATGTCGGCCATCCACTCGGCGGTGTCTGGCTCGCCCGGCTTGAAAAAGATCTTCGTCAGCGTGTTGCCGGCAACCATCGCTCGCAGCTCCTCGCCGAGCACTTCGAGATTCGCCCTTGTCTGGAAGGCTGGCATCATTACGAGGCGCGCAGAGCGAGACTGCTCGAACATGCGTGACCATGCCTCTGTCACGTAGCTTCCGGCTTCGTCGTAGAAACCGAGGTAGGGGCGCTTCGGTCGCTGATCCTCTGGCAGGGACTGGATAAACGCGATCGCCGACCGGAAGTCCGCGACTGCGAGCTTCGCCAGCGCGGTGGCCGCTTCCGACTTGCCCATCGTTGGAAGCATGAAGTAAACGATCTTCCCCTGCATGACCGCATCCTTGATGCGCACATCAGGGTCGTAGCTATTCATCACCTGGCCGAACTGGCCTGAGCCGAACTGCGCTAGGCGTGAACCGAGGCCGCCGAACATCTTGCGAAGGTTGTCCACGCTGACCTTGCTCTGCCCGGTAGCCCGGTCGAACTGCTTGAACTGATCGAGGAACAACGAAAGGGCTGCGGCTTCCTTGTCCTTTCCCATCACCACCAATTCGTTTTCGAGCCAGGCCAGGGCCTTGCTGCTCGTAAGGAGCACGCGCAGATCGGCGAAATTAAACGCGTTCCCTGTCGCCTGCACAGCGGCAACCAAGGTGTTGATCGCTATGGTCGCGCTCTGGCGGAAGTAGTCGGCACCAGCATTCGACTCGGCGGTCGGGATAAGGCTGATGCAGCGTGCCGCGATTTCATCAGGGTCGCCGTCAAGAAGCGGGTTGTACGTGTTGCTCATGCTCGGATCGCCGGGATTGACCACCAGCAGATCATCTTCGCGACCACACCAGGCGAGCATTTGGCGCAGCTTCTCAAGGTTTCCCGGATCGAGTTTGCCGTCGATCCACATCAGTCCGCCGCCGGCAGCTATCTGCTGAAACATCACCCACTCGCCGAGCACCGTTTTACCAACGCCCGACTGGCCGACGATCATTGCGTGCCGCATCCATTCGCCGATCGGGATCTTCAGTGCCTCGCCTGTATCGGCCACGTAGCCGAGGTGTACGAACCCATCTGGGTCAACCGGCGGCAGTTGGGACGAATTGATCTTCAGTCCCTCCTCTCCACCCTCGAACGCGTCGATACGGAGAACCTCTCCGATCCGCTTCCCGAACCACCCGCCTCCCAGTGCGGCGATCACTGATGCCGAGAGAATTCCGACCGGCCCGGCGCCCAGGAGAGGGGGGAGGGTAAGCATTCCGCCGCCAATGACGGCGCTCAGCGCAACAGCATCCTTGGTGCCGCCGAGCTGGAGGTTCCGCAGGTCGCTAAAGGAGATCATGGGTTACCGTTATACGCGTTGAATGGTGTGTTATACGATGCTACCCTCTGCGTTGCCGGTTGTCGCCATTGACGTGACTATAACGCTATGTCCAAACACTTCACTTTTTCGCTTTTCGGCCTTGCTTTCATCGTCTTTTTCGTTTGGATCATCGTTGCCGGCTCGCCCCTGGAGCGAATCAACCGCGGTTGTTCGCCGATCGTGTGGGGCGGCAAGGTCGCGTCCTCGGTCACAGACATCTTCAGCGACAGCGCTGCGCAGAAGGTGTGGCATGGAACCGCTTACACCTTCCAGGGCTGCCGCTTCGCGGCATTCAAGACCTTCTACCAGTCGGAATATCAGCGCCTGCAAGCCGAACGAGCCAGGGAGGCGGCCAATACACGCCCTGCGGGACACAAGGTTGACGTGGAGGCCAGTGCAAAGTGAGTCCTTGGCGCGCCGCCATGATTGGGGTCGTTTGGTTCACGCTGGCTGCGCCGGTGTGTGCTGCTGCGCTACGTGGTCGCGCATCTCCGAGCCACCGTTATGACGCGTGCTTCGCTTCAGTCGGACGCTACTACGGGGTGAATCCCTTCCTCTTGAAGGCGATTGCCGAGAAGGAATCCCGGCTCAACTCCCGCGCCATCCACAGGAATAGCGATGGGTCGGTTGACGTCGGACTGATGCAAATCGACTCGTTCTGGTTCCCGCGCCTGGCGAGTGTCGGCATCGCGCCTTCCATGCTTCTCACCAAGCCGTGCCTGAATGTCGCCGTGGGAGCGAAGATCCTCAAAGGGAACCTCGTTCAGTACGGCGTCACCTGGACGGCGATCGGCGCTTACAACGCCAAGACCCCATGGAAACGAAAGCTGTATGCCGCCGGTGTCGCGCGCAACCTCGTGGCTGAACTGGAGGCGGCGCAGCATGCGCCGGCAGGCGACTAATGGCCGAAATCAAGGTTGAGAAACTGGCGCTGAGCCAATTCCGCTCGCATCTGAAGGCGATTTCGACCTTCATGGACGATCCTGCCGTCCAGGAAATCATGGTCAACCGCCCCGGCGAGGTGTGGATCGAGAAGCAGGGCGAGATGCGGCGAGTCGAGGTCGACGAGATCTCACAAGTCAATCTCCGAACGGCCATCGCCGCCCTCGCTGGTGCTAACGACAGAAGCATCGAGCCGGTGCTGGACTGCCGTATGCCTGGCTTCCGAATCGCGGCGGCTCTCGCACCTGTTGGCATTCATGGCCCAGCCATCTGCATCCGCAAGCACGGCAACACGGTGCGTACCCTTGACGACTACTTGCCGTCTTTCGTTTGGGGTCGCGCCAAAGACGCCAAGGGCAATGACGCCGCCCCCGATCTTCGATCCGGCACCCCGGAAAGCATCCGCGACTACGTGCGGTGGCTCGTGCGCACGCGCCGCTCGGTGCTGATCGCTGGGGGGACAAGCTCCGGCAAAACCACCTTCCTCAACGGGTACGTTCGCGAAATTCCAGCGGACGAAAGACTCATCACCATCGAAGACACGGCTGAGTTGAAAGTCGTGACCCCGAACTACGTGAGCCTCGAAACAAACCCGACTGCCAACGTCGGCATACGCGAGCTGGTGAGGCTCTCATTGCGGTTTCGGCCGGATCGCATCGTCGTGGGTGAGGTGCGTGGAGGCGAGTGCTACGACCTCCTTGATGCGATGAACACCGGTCACGAGGGCGGCGCGACGACGCTCCACGCCAATTCTCCAATCGATGCGCTTGCGCGCCTGGAGAGCATGGTTCGCATGTCTGGCTCCGCCGCAAACCTTCCTCTCGCCGCCTTACGCCGGCAGATCGCCAGCGCTTTCGCGGCGGTGATCTATTGCAAGCACCGAGGGGCTGTCCGCGGCCCAGAGCAAATCATGGAGATCCACGGAGCCACGGATGAGGGGTACGTAACCCGAACTGTGTTTGATGCAACCACCGACAAACCAACCACCGATGACAATCGAAGGGAGTCTGCCTAATGAACCACATCACCAATCGTCTCAAGGCCCTCAAGGCCCGCTGCAACGTCGAGGCGAGGAACTACCTTACACGCCGTCTCGCGCCGGCCGTCGCCCTGGCGACCATCTCGATCGACAACGCTTACGCCCAGTCCTTCGGCACCGGCATGGGCGGCGCCATCTGCGCGTTCAAGAACTCGCCCATGCCGACCATCATTGCGGCGGTTGCCATCATCGCCATCGCCGTGATGCTGATCCTCAACGAGGGCAAGGGGCTGGGCAGCTGGGTAGTTAAGGTCATCATCGGTGTAGGCATCATCGCCTCCATCGGTAGCATCGTGACCATTCTGGTGCCGAACGGTACGTTGGGCTGCTGACCATGGCCGCAACGCGTCGCATCAGCAAGGTCTACCAGGTGCTGGCGCGCCCGAAACTCGTAGCGGGTGTCGACTTCAAGTTCCTTGTGCTCAATGGCGCGATCTGCGCAATCGCGCTGATCGTCGTCAAGTTCTACTGGTGGGCGATACCCACCTGGATCATTCACAAGGTTCTGCAGGCGATCGCACGCAAAGACGCGTTGCTGCGCCCAATCTTCATGACGTACTCACGTCAGACCGACCACTACGAACCCTGGCCTACAACAGACGGCACGCGCGGCATGCGCCCGCGTGACCTTGGACGTGGAGCAATGCGATGAGCGATGCCCGCTCGATTCAGGAACTCTTGCCGTGGCTGGTGCCTATCACCAGCAGCATCATCGGCTGCAAGGATTCCGGCCTCCTGGCCATGTTCGAGTATTCCGGGCTCGATGCCGATGGCGCGCCGGACTCGGCCGTGGCGCAGCTCGAACACATGATGGACACGGCTAATCGCACCTGGCGCAATCAGCCCGTTTCGATCTGGTGGACGGTGCGTCGCGAGCGCACCAACGATTACCCCTCCGCCGTCATGCCAGATCCGATCTCGCAGATGATCGATGACGAACACCGGGAACAGTTCCTCGCCGAGGGCGGTTTCATCAACCGGTATTTCGTCTCCGTTCTTTGGATGCCCGAGCGATCCACCAACGCCGTGATCGATCGCATCGGCGCGTACATGGCTGATGGACTCAACCCCATTGCGGCCACCATCCGGGGCATCAAGAGCGCGATGGCGTCGAAGGAGTCGTTTGCGTGGGGCGCTGCCGAACTCGAACTCGCCATTGAAACCTTCGAGGGTCGGCTTGCGCAATTTTCAGGAACCCTTGGCACGCTTGGACTGCGCCGGCTGCACGGAGACTCCTTCGTTGGGGCGCTGTGGGGCCTAGCCAATCCAGGCATGCCTTCCGCGAAGAAGGCGGCTGGTCATGACGGCCGCTACCTCGACGGGCTTCTTCCTGAGCGTCCTCTTGAAGTCACGCGCGACACCCTGGTCTTCGGCGATAGCGAAGTCGAAAGCGGGCGCACGTACCTGTCCGCCATTTCGCTCAAGGAGTACCCGGACAACTACTTCGCTGGCCTGTTCGATGCGCTGTTGACCCAGCCTATTGAAGCCGTCTTCTCCCTTGCGTTCCGCGTCTCCAGTAACTCGCAGGTGCAGAGCGAGATTACGTCCGCCAAACGAGCGGCTAACCTGACGAAATTCTCCGTGAAATCGCTTGTCGTGGGCGCGTTCAAGCCGGGCGGAGTGGATGAGGAGTCGGCTGATCCTGCGAAGCAAGAGCAGCTCGATGATGCGTTGATCGCACAAGGCGAGCTTTCGGCTGGGCGGCGCTACTGGGGTTGGATGAACGCGACGCTATGCTACGTCTCGCCTGACCCCGATGCGTTGAAGATCGCGACTGACGAAGCGTTGCGCGCCCTCCATGGCTCGCAGGTGGCGGGGGCGGTGCGGGAGACCATTCACCTGCTCTCCGCGTGGACTGTGACCCTGCCTGGCGCCTGGGAGGAATGTCGTCGCTGGTACGTCATGTCCGACGCAAACATGTCCGACGCCGCACCAATTCTGTCGATCGCGCCTGGCGAGCGCTGGAACACGCACTTCTCCACGAAGATCTACGGAAAGCGGCAGCCGGCACTCACTGTGCTGCAAACCGAATACTCCGTGCCGTTCTACTTCAACTGGAACGTTGGCCAAATCGCGCACGCTTTCGTCGTTGGCCCGACGCGCTCTGGCAAGTCGGCAGGCATGAATTTCCTCATGTCTCAATTCAGGAAGTACCCCGGCGCAAAGCTCATCATTTTCGATCGCGACCGGTCGTGCCGCATACCAACCCTTCTGCAGGGTGGCCAGCACATCGACATCCGATCGGGCGGGAAGATTCGCCTAAACCCCTATTCCCTGCTCGACCAGCGTCAGCACTGGACGTTCCTCGCCGATTTCACCGAGTACCTCATTTGCTCCATGGGTCACACCCTAACCGCAGAGGACTCGAAAAGCGTCTGGCTGGCTATCGAGGGCATGGCCGCCGATACCGATCCAGACAATCGCCGCCTGATGGGCCTATACAACCTGCTCCCGGCACATCTCCGCGTGCAGCTCTCTCCATGGATCGAGGGCGGCCGGTACGGCGAATACTTCGATCACGTAGAGGACTCGTTCTCGCTATCGGATTTCACCTGCATCGAGATGGGGCACGTCATGCAGGACGCTCGCCTCGCTACAGCGGTGATGGACTACGCGTTCTACCGGACGGAACTGGCGGTGCGAAACGCCGACGCTTCGGTTCTCTATCCGTCGTTCGTATACATCGAGGAAGCATCCTTCCTGATGAAGGTTCCTCAATTCTCTCAGCGCCTGGTTGGCTGGCTCAAGACTCTTGCAAAGCTCAATGCCGGCATCGTGCTCGCCACCCAGTCTCCCGAGGACTTCATGGAGGATGAAGCCAAGACGGTATTTGCAGCACTTCGCGACAACATTCCGACGCGCATCTATTTGCCGAATCCTGCCGCGATGTCCGAGGGGCTGCACGATCTGTACGTGAAGACCTTCCAGCTTCTCCCTGAGCAGGTGCAGCGAATCGCCTCGGCGATTCCGAAGCGTAACTACTTCATCACCCGGCCAGGCATGGCCCGAATGGTGACGATGGAGCTGACCCCAAACCAGATCAACGCCCTTCGGTCAGAGGCGGATGCCCAGCGCATCCTCGACGAATGTTGGAGGGATGGCGAAGCACCGGCCGGCTGGCAGCAGGAATACATGCGGCGCGTCACCGCATGGGGCGAGTCGAGCGCGCAACAAGCAGCCTGATCGCGAACAACATCACCACGATGGAGGGAAGGGAATGAACATCGAACGCAACGCCTGGCGGCCACTTGCCGCAGCAATCATCACTGTCGCTATCGCGCTATCGGCTCAGCCGTCTGCGCAGGCGACCGCCGTCATCGGCGCAACGGAGCCGACGCAGATCCTCAACAACATCGAGCTGGTTGCCCAGTACCAGAACGATGTGGATCGCGCACTCACACAGGTGCGTCAGTACACGGCTCTCGCCCAGCAGCTCAAGAACATGCCCGACTCCGTAAAGCAGCAACTCGGCTACTCGGCCGAGCAGCTCAAGAACTTCAACGATTTCAACATCAGCGATGCCATGCAGCTGCAATCCGCTTTGGAGCAGTCTCGCCAAGCAACGAGCGTCATCAAGCAGGCAGACGGAGATGCCTACAAGACGCTGGGCGTTCTCAAGGCTCAGGGGACGAACATGACCGTCGAACAGTACGAGTCGGGCATGGCCGTTCTGGCACAAGAACACGCCGACACCTACGGCAAGGAGCTTGCCTCGTACAAGCAGGCGATCAGTGACCAGCAGCAAGCCTCGGAGCAGATCGCGCAGATCGACCAGAACGCACCGAACATCACCTCCGAAGTCGGCGGCCTGCAGAGTGTGATCCACACCAACGCGATCCTCAGCAGGCAGCTTGCAACCATCAACACCACGCTGAGCAAAAACGCGATGGTGACGGCACAATCGGCGCAGGATGCTGCAAGCAAGATCGCTGATGAGCGGCTAAACAAGAAGTGTTCGGCCGCTGCAACGGCGCAGCTGTTCGGCGCCCCTGATCCGTCCATGTGGCAGGGATGTGAGCGCAACACCAGCGCCACTGGAACCGTCCAGCAAGTGGGCGGCCAGTGAGCTTCGAGGCTGACTTCGCGGCCACCCGCGCCGTGATCCACCGGAAGATGGTGGATCTCGGCGTTGTCCTGGCCCTCGCGATCGCTGGCACGCGCCTTTGGCGGCCCTGCGCACGCTATCTCGTTGCCTATGTTGCGACCGGCTTGCCGCCACAGGGCGGCATGAGACGGCCTGGGCGACTCGCTCTCGCACGCGTGCAGCTCGCCCTCGGTGTTTTCGCGATCCTCTACCAGGCGCCGGTGCTGACGCTATTCGGGCTCTTGGTCTTTCTCTACTGGATCGCCGTTGCCGTGTTGTGGCTTGCCGATCTGATTCGCCCGCTGATCTAACCAGGACGTTGACATGACCCGCACCCGGTACAAGGCGATCATCCAGCTGCTGCTTTTTGCAGCCATCCTACTCATGCCCGCGATTGCCGCCGCTTCACCGGTCGATGGCGGGATGACCCAACTTGCGGACGTCGGGAACAAGTTCCTCTCGGCCGTAGAAAATACCTTCACCAGCATCGCCACGGTGTTGGCTGGTACGACCTTCTTCAGCATCCTCGCGGCGTGTGTCGCGCTGCGCATCTTGGCGATCGTCATTCCAGCCTTGGCCGACAGCAACGGAAGCAGCTTTGGCCCAGAGGCGGTGAAGCTAATTGTCACGGTCGGGATTTTGACCACCATGGCGCACGAGTGGGCCGGTGGCGACTTCAACATCTACCAGCACATCTGGTCGGGAACCGATGATCTACTCCAAAAGGTTGTCGGTGCGTCGATAGGCTCCAAGCCAAGCATCCCGTCGAGCGGCAATCCTTTGCCTTCGATCGGTAGCTGGCTTATCAGCTCCTGCATCCACAACATCGTCAGCAGCTACGACGGCATGGTTGCCTTTCTGTCTCCGCCGGGCGGCCTGTCCTTTTGGAAGTGGGCGGAGGCTTTCTTCACCGCGAACAACGGTGCGGCGATCCTGGTGATCCTGGTCATGCTAATCACCGCGCTGCTGGTTGCCTACGTCTACGGCCTCATCATTCTCGACTTCATCATGTCCTGGGCGCATGTCGCCGTAGCCATGACCTTCGGGCCGCTTGTTCTGGCCTTCTATCCGATCAAGCCGGACTGGGGGAAGACGGTTCTCACGGAGGTTGCATCGGGAATCATGACGTTCCTCGCCACTGCGGCCATCGTTGTCGTTGCGAACAACTTCATCAATGTTGCGACCGATGCCCTCAACACCATCGGTGTTCAGTACACCGCCGGCAGCCTCGCCAATTCATCGACGGGCGGCATCGTCATCGCTCTTGGTGCCTACGCTTTCATCATCTTCCTGATTGGCAAGTCGGTCAGCGTCGTCAACAAGGTTGCGGCTGCCCTGGTCGGAGGACGCGACCACTTCAGTCCGATGCGTGGCACCGGTGCCGCACTTGCCGCCGGCATGGTCGGTGGCATGAGTGCGGCGGGCGTGAAGATGGCCAACAGTGGCTCGAAGGGCGCCGGTGGTGCCGTAGCAAAAGGCGCCGGCACAGCCGCCGGCGCCGCCGCTGGTGCCGTCGCTGGAGCGATGAATCTCGCCACCGGCCACACCGCCGGAAAGCTGGCCTCTCTTAGGGCGCAGCGCAGCCAGCGCGCCGCCGCCACGGCCGCTTCCAATGCGGCCCGCAATGCAGGGACGCCGAACGTCGGAAGTGGAAATGGCAGCAGTAGCAACTGGACGCTGAAACCATGATCGAAATCGGTCGTAAAGGAAACTCTCAATGAATGCCACCAAGCAGAATGCTCGCGCCGTCGCGCAGGGCAAGATGAATAGTCCTCCGCCCGGCGTGAGTGTCGCCGGGATGCAAAAGTACCTGAGTGCTTTCGAGGCTCCGCGGATCGGCAACCGCCGCTTACTCGCCGCTCTCGTAGCCATCTCGATGGTGGCTGCGCTGCAGGCATTCGGCATCTTTCGGATGCTGCCGTTGCACGAGCGCATCCCTTACTTCGTCACGGTTGATCCCAACACTGCGGCGGTATCCGTCAGCAACAAGGTTGCCGAGAAGTACACGCCGAGCCAGGCGAGTGAGCGCTACTTCCTCAACAAGTGGGTGACGGATCTCCTGACGATTGATCCGCGAGTGCGGGAGCGTCTTCCCAACACCTACGCCATGCTGCGAGGGGCGGCGCTATCCGAGTGGAACGCCTTCATCTTCAACAACTACAAGCCCCTGGAGCAACTCCGCAAAAACGAGTCGCTCCGCATCTACCCGACAGTGGATGCCATCGGCTTCATCGACGACGAATCGGCCGCTATTCGCGTGACTTTGCATAGCGCTGACGGTACGACGGTACGTCATTTGCTCGTTACCGTTAAATTCGCTATTCTCCCGCCACAAACCGATGCGGATGTATACCGTAATCCCATTGGATTGTGGATTACGCATTTCGAGGTGACCGATGAATCGACCCAGCCGTAGCCTGCCGCGATACCTCTGCCTCGCCGCATTGCTGGGGCTTGTTGCCGGCGTGCCGTCGATATCCTGTGCCCGAGGCGTCGCTCAGCGTCGGGTGTCGGCACAGTCCGCGGAAAACGAGGGCGCCTTCTTGCAAACGGGCGGCATGGTGGACGCCACGCCGGTCATCAACAACAGCCGGATGGTCTCCTACACCTGGTCGTCGTCCCGCTCGTATGCCGTTCGATCGCTCGCGGGCATGAATACGGACATTGAGGTTCCCTCGGGCGAGAAGCTCTACGGCTTCTATCTCTCCAATGCCTCCGACTGGTCGTTCGAGGTCACCAAAGACCAGAAGCGGGTGCTCATCAAGCCTGCGCAGCCCGGCCTCTACAACACGGCGCTGATGGTGACCAACAAGCGGAGCTATCAGCTGACGCTGATCTCCGTTGCACCGAATGCTCTCTGGTTCCAGCGCGTCGAATGGCGCATCCCCACCGACACTCAGGCCGGCGGAAACGGGGTCTATATCTCGCCGTCCGCGCCATACGCCAACGCTGGCACGGCAGTCGGCGGAAATAGCCAGGCCCGGGCGGCGGCAGCGGTTCCGCCCCTGTCGGTTGATCCGTCGAAGATCTACACCCGCTACGAGGTATCTGGTCGCGCCGCCTTTAAGCCGCTCGATGTGTTCGATGACGGCGTGCGCACGTGGATGCGCTTTCCCGAGGGCATGCAGGACATGCCTGCGATCTTCGCCATCACGGATGGCAAGCTCGATGTGGTCGACTATTCAGTCGCGGATGGCTACGTCATCGTTCCGCGCGTTGCCGCCAAGTTCGTGCTGAGCCTCAATGGCGCGAAAGTAAAGATCGAGCGCGGCTGCAACCCAGAGCGGTGCTTGAAGTGAGCGGCCCTGCGACGAAACCGCCGGTCAACAGGAAGGTGGCGATCTATATCGTCGCCATGATCGGCGCACTCGTTTTGATCTCCGTGCTCGTTGCGGTCACCAAGAACAACCCGCAAAGACAGCGAGCGATCGCCAAGGCTGCCGCAGAGCGTGCGGCGGTGAAGGCGCTGCCGGCTGGGACGGAGCAGGGCGGCAAAGAAGCCATTACCCGAGGGCTCAACAGCTTCGACGCCAAGTCGCTTTACGCAAGCCCGATCGGCTCCCTTGGCACAGGCAGTAACGAATCAAGCCCTTCGAGCAAGAAGCAGGGCACTGACGCGTTGCCGCCCGTGGATGCGAATACGCTCGCCCAGCTCGATCAAGCCTTCAAGGCCGCATCCAAGCCGGACGCGGGTACGAGCGGCATCGTTGGCTCTGGCGGGCTTGCCAGTGGGGTGGTCGGCGGATCGCTGCCCGCGGCTTCGGTGGGCGGCTCCAAGACTCCCCCTGGCACCTATGAAGCGTATCCAGGCCAAAAGCCGGGTGCGGTGATGAACGCTGCGCAGGCGACCGGGATGGAGCCGACCGCACCAGCGGCAGATGCCTCCCAGAAGCGCTCCTTGACGTATCCCGTGGTCGAGCCGTTGTCCGCCCCGGACGGCATGCTGATTGCCAAAGGCACGCTGATTCGCGCGGTGCTTTCCACCAAGATCGATACGCGCAACGCAGGCAACGTGACGGCGACCGTTACGCAGGACGTCTACGACAGCCTGCGCCAGTCGCAGCTGCTCATCCCGAAGGGGAGTCGGCTGCTCGGCAGCTACGGCACCAAGGTTTCCCCTGGCCTGCCTCGCATCCCGGTGCAATTCACGCGCCTTGAGCTACCCGATGGTCGCATCGTCGATCTCGGCAAAGCCGATGCCGTGAACTACGCCGGCGCAACCGGCATCGACGGGAAGTACCACTCGAACATCCTTCGTGCGCTTGGCCCTTCGCTTGTCGTCGCCCTCATCGGCACTGCCGTCGACAACATGCAGAAGCCGAAGAACACCGCCACGTCCGCCGCCGGTACGACAGTGCAGTCGCCGTCCGTGGCGGAGCAGCTTGCGCCGCAGGTGAACTCGGAAGTCATGAGCCGCTATTCGGCGGCGCAGCCCTACTTCATCGTCAATGCAGGGACGCAGTTCAAGGTGGAGATGCAATCCGATGTCGTCATTCCGGGTGGCGCAACCCCGCGCTACCCAACCTACGGCGAAACGAACCCGGTCGCGAAGCAGGCCGCGCAAGGCGCGTCCGACACGCATCAATCGGGCGTATGGGAAGCAGGAGTCAGCGCGCAGTGAAACGCTTTCGTCTCAGTGTCGCCCTCGTGGCGGCCTTCATCGCAATGCCCGCGTTCGCGCACAAAACACCGGACGTCGACAGCGACTACCGCGTCACGGGCGATCCCCAGGCGGCGCCCGTGCAGGTGTTCCGCCTGGATGGCACGCTGTATCTGCAGCTGCGCGACACGCATGCGGTTCCTGCGCCGATTGGGGTCAACGGCCCGATCGCCTACCGGATCTATGGGCCGTACATGCTCCTTCCGGCGGTTTCGGAGGTGACGCTGCACTATGGCAACTCGACGGCTTACGTCACGTCGCTCGATGACGGCTCCTCGTACAACTCCGCGGCGATGGCTTCGCAGGCCCAGACCACCATGTCGGCACCCGTCGACGCCGCAAATCCAGCCTCGATGCCCGTCAACGCTCCGGTTTATCGATCCACTTATTCCGCGCCTTCTTACACCCCGCACTTTCGGCCTGTCGCTGCTGTCCCGCAGAGCGTAGCCGCTGCGCCGCCTGTTTCGTCGGATGCAGTCACCGGAACGATATCGCGTCCGGGCGCCCCGGCTGCCGCATCGGGCTTCGCAAACGTCACCTCGACCTCCTCGCCGGTGGGCGAGGTGACTGGCCCATCCGCGGACTATCTCGCGCTGCTTGCGAAAGCCAAGGCGGAGCGCCGCGGCCTGGTGCTCATCGTCGCGGACGGAACCGTTGCCGGCGCAACGACAGCCGACAAGGCAATGCAGGCGTGCATGAGTCACGGCATGGCCTGCCAAGTGCAATACAAGGGCGCCCTGAAAGGGCAACTCAAACTGGAGACAGCGCAATGATGAAGTGGCAGATGCTTGCCGCCGCGGCCACTCTTTTTGCCGCCATGGGTGCAGCGCATGCTGCCTGCCCGCCTCTTTCCGTCTACAGGGTCGCCGGCGTGACCATCACGGACGGGACGCTCGATCAGGCGGCCAAGATCCTCATGGCCGACACGGCCTGGCGCGTCGATGCCACTCCGGCCGCCTCGAAGCTTCGTGTCTCGCTGAACGATGTCGGTGGGCCGCTCGACAAGGTGCTTGCGGCCACGTTGCACGAAGCGGGCGGCACCGCCGGCTTCGCGGTTGCCTCGACGCAGGATACGCAGCAGTGCGTGGTGCACGTCAACGTGACGGCACTGGCTCCGCCGCCCAGTCCCATGCCTCCAGCCAAGGCGGGCAGGGAAGTGGAGCATATCGTCCCCGTCGTGACCAATCCGGGCCATCCCGCCACCGCATTTGCGGTGACCGAAACCAAGTCTGTCCCCTCTGCGAAGGGCTACATCATTCCGGCGGGCACCATGATTTCGGAGGGTCTCGCCAAGTATGTGCAGCGCTTCGGCTGGAGCCTTCGCTGGCTTGTGGGGCCTGACTATCGACTCGATGCGCCTTTCCCCATACCCGCGGGCTCCATGAAGGCCGGCGTGACCTACGTGGTTCGCGCCTACCAGTTGCAAGGCGGTCTGCTCGGCGATGTGCCGCGTTTCGCCGACCCGAATCGAATTGTGGTTATCCAGCCGGCGACCGCCGCCAAAGGGGCTCCGTAATGAAGAACGTCCTCACGCTCCGCTTGTCGGTGCTTGTCGCATCGCTGGTTGCACTGGCTGGCTGCGGCACGATGCAGCAGATCAACAAGCAATCGCTGGATCAATTCCACGCGACCAATGGTGCACTCGATGCGACGCTGGCCTCCCGGCCGTCGCCGACCACCCCGGTGATGCCGATCGACTCCGACGTGCCCTACGTCAACGTCGTGCCCGTGGTGCACACCAACAACTTGCCACCGGTTTTCGACCAGGCTGCAAGCCTCAACGCGCCGGCCGGCCCTGCATGGCAGACCCTGCAGACGCTGCAGCAAGTCATCGGCATGTCGGTGAATGCCGACGATGACGTGCTCGACGGAAGTCACGGCTCCACTGCGGCGCCGGCCGCGCCGAATCTCGATGCCACCTTGGCGCCGCCGCCCGCCGGCGCAACGAGCGGTGGCGACACCGGGGCGCGTCCCCAGGCTCGCCTTCCGGCAATTGCGCGGCAGGACACGACGAAGGGCTTGATTGGCTACGTCGCCGGGCTGCTCGATGCCACCTGGAAATACAACGCCCAGACACACTCCATCCACATCTTCCGGTACGAGACGCGCGTTATGCATATCGCGGCCGTCCCGGGCGATGCCACCACGGATACCAGCGTTGAATCCGGCCAAACCCAGCAGATCCAGGGCGGGCAGGGCCAAACCGTCAGCGTTGGCCAGAGCCCGAGCAAGACGGCGTTTAGCGGCAAGCTCGATGTGTGGAAGTCCATCGTCGAGAACGTCAAGCCGATGCTCTCGCCGACAGGCACGCTGGAAGTCAACCAGCCCATGGCGTCGATCACCGTCCGTGATCGCTGGGATCGCGTCGAGGCGGTGGCGAAGTACATCGATCAGATGAACAACGCGCTCCACGCCCAGGTGGAGGTGAACGTCAAGATCTACCGCATCCAGACCAACAACACCGACAACCGCGGTATCAACTGGAATCTCCTCTACAACACCCTCGGCCAGGCCGCGACGAACTTCGGCGTGTCGATTGCTACTCCGCAGCCCACGGCAACGGGCCTGGCGTCGCTCATCCTGAATTCGCCCACCAAGAATCCGACCGGATCGCCATCCCTGTTCTCCGGCTCGCAGTTCTTCCTCAATGCGCTGTCCTCGCTCGGCAAGGTGAGCATCGTCACGAATGCGACGGTCGATACCGTCAACAACATGCCCGCACCCTTCAAGGTCGTGCACAGCGTGGCCTATGTGGCCAGCACCACGTCGCTTTACACCAACGGACAAAGCTCGGGTCAGAACGGTGTCGTGGGTGCTGGTGCGACGCTGCAGCCGGGGCAGGTAGAGACGGGCTTCGACATGCAGGTACTCCCATCCGTGCAGCCGGACGGGCACCTGCTGCTACTGCAGACGATGCTCTCGGTGTCGACGCTCGACAGCATGGCGACCTTCACCAGCGGCGGCAACAGCGTCCAGCAGCCCAACGTCAGTGCTCGCCAGTTCCTCAATCGCTCCTGGCTGAAGTCTGGCCAATCGCTGGTGCTGGCCGGCTTCCAGGACACCGAGGCGGACAACACCACCGCATCTCCCCTCGACAAGAGCATGTGGGCGCTCGGCGGCAATCGCACCGTGAGCAACACCAAAGACGAAATCGTGGTGGTCATCACGCCGGTCGTAACCCAGGCCGAAACCACGCTCGACGGCCCCGCTGCCGTGTCCCAGCGCGACATGACGGCATCCAGCTACTGACGGAGACGTAACGATGAAGACCATGCAATCCCTCCCGAAGTGGCGATTGGCTCCGCTCGCCGGCCTGGTGGCGATGCTGGTGGCCAGCGCGGCCGTCGCCGCCAACAGCAGCAAACCGTCGCCTGCCGCCAGTGCACCCGCCAACGTCGCGCCGAAGCCTGTGGCTGCGGCGCCTGCTACGGCGCCGAGCACGCCGCCGTGGGCGATACCTCCCGTTACTGGCCAGGACGCATCGACCCAGAGTTCGGCATCCATTCCGACCGATGATGACGCCTACAACCACCTGATCGCGCAACTGGACAAAGAGCACTACGTGCTCACGCTCGAAAGCCAGAACGCAGACCTCAAGAAGAAGATCGCCGATGCCCAGGGCGCGAGCTTGCCGGCACCGTCCGTCATCGTGGCGCCGCCGGCGAGCATGACGCCGCAGAGCGGTGTCCCTGGCGCCCCTGCGCGTGGCGGCGTGTCGTCCATTACGTTCCCCGATCCGACTGCGCCGGCGCCGGTTGCTGCCACGTTGCGCCTGGTGTCGGTACTTGGGATCGGCGGAAGCTATCAGGCCAACGTGCTCGACCATGGTGTGGACAACATCGTCCACACGGGAAGCACTCTCTCCGATGGCTGGCACGTGGAGCAGATTGCGCCGTCGACGGTTGAGCTGGTGCGTGGTCGCCGTCATCGCATCCTGCACGTGGAACCCTGATCTATGCGGATCGAGACTGTCGGGAAGCGACACTACGCATTCGGCCTGACGTGGGCAGACAGCTCGCGGAAGCCGGGCAAGGCAGAGTTGCAAGCGCTGCGAAAGCAGCTCGATCCCACCGGTCGGGCTCGGTACTACACCTGTACCTGCCACACAGGCAATCGGTTCGTTCTTGCAGGCGGCATCAACACGACGCGTGTGCGCGGCAAGATCTACAGCTTCGCCGCATCGCTCGCGGCGCGGCAGCCCGATGGCCTCTACGTGGTGCAGGTGGATGCCGACAACTTGTGGTTCGTGCTGATCCGCAACGGCCTGGTCATTCCTGAAACCGATGTGATCGACACCACCGAAAAGGTGCTGCGGAGCATCGAGTTCTATCGCCGAACGCTCAACCTCGACGCTTCAAGCATCTTCGCCGGCGATGGCGTCGAGATCGTCGACGCCCAGCTTTTCAATGCGGAGCAGGCGGTGCTTGGGTTGCGAAACCCTGTCGCGCTTCGCCTGGTGTCGTCGAAGCCAGCAATGATGCCTTTGGCCATCGGTGTTGTCGGGCTGGTGTTGGTCGGTGCCGGCGTCAAGCTATATCGCAAGCACAAGGCCGCTCAGTCACAGCAGCAGCTCACCGAACAGCAGCGTCTACAGAAGATCCAGGCGTACCGCCAAGCGGCGCAGGGGGCGCTCTCGAACTACGCGAGAGATCCGCAGTGGATCACTCGGGCACTGGAGAAGGCCCGCAACCGCCTGCCGCCGTTCCTGGCTGGCTGGACGCTGCAAAAGGTGGACTGCGACCTTTCTGGGTGCAATGGCGATTACGTCCACGGTACCGGCTTGGTCTTCTACGCGGTCGCTCCCTTTCAGGCGCGCTTCCGTGGCCAGCTCTCGATCCATCCAGACTCCAATGGACTGCGCGTGCACGTGCCGTTGTCCGTGCCTGTTGTCGTGGCGAGCGACAGCCTGCTGCACAACCCGCCGCCGGTGAGCAATCCATCGCTCATCGACTGGATCGGCCTCTCTCCGCTCCATGTTGCAGGGCTGAGTGACCGTCCGGCAGGTGTCGCAAAGAACCTTGCACTCGCCGCCGGCGCCACCACGGTCGGCTACCCCTCTTTCGTGACGGAGACCGTCTTGCTGAAAGGCAATGCGCCAATTGCAGTGAGTCTGCCGTCCGTCCTGCACTGGGCAAGCCCTGCCGGCTTCCGCGTCACGCACCTCACGTGGATGACGGGCTATGGCAGCTCGGCTGCGGAGTCGTGGCAGATCACCGCAATGCGTTTCCACCGCTGAGGACACCATGGGCTTATTCAACCGCACCGCCAAGGATGACGCCGCCGCAGCTGCGGCCATTGCGCCTACGGCGAATCGACCTGCCGTCAGGGCGGTCAGTCCAGCGCCCGTTCCGCCGCCCCAAGAGCGCCTTACCGGCGTCCTCGCCGATCTGGTCAATGGCGGCCACCTGACGGTGGAGCGCGCAATGGAGGTGCGCACGACGGCGGAAACCTCGGGCTATCCCGAGCACGAAGTTGTGCTCCAGCGCGAATGGGCTCCCAAAGGCGAGGTATACGCGGCCATCGAGCGGTTGCCATCGGCGCAGCGCCTGAGCGTCATTATCCAGAGCGTCAGGGATCTGCCGGAGTGGAGCGTGATCCTCAATGACGCGGGCGGCCCTTTGGGCTTCACCGAGCGTGACCCGACCGTTCTCGCGTTGGGTGTCGCTGAGGATCTGGCTCGCGCAAAAGCGGCGGGCGAGCGGCAGCGGTGTTTCCTTGCCGCAACCCCGGAAGCGATGCAGAGCAACAGCTACCTCTCGCTAGTCGGGCGTCTCAACAAGGGCGGGTACGAAATTCGCGCTCAACTGGAGCTTGATAGCCAGGCTATCGCCGATGTTGCGTGGGCGGTCTGGGATCAGCGTCGCGGCGTCGGCGCGGCAAGCAAGCGCGCCGCGACCGTCCGAACGCTGTCCGACACGCAGCACCTATTCGATCGGATTGGCCAGGAGGCATACGCCCTCGGCGCTTCGGATATCCATCTCCTCGCCAAAGGAGGCGAGGGCTCCGTGCTATTCCGCATCGACGGCGACGTGGTGCGCCAGTCGTATGACCTTACCGCCGATGACATAGAGGCACTCGCGGGAACGATCTACGACACGCTGACGGAGAAGGGTTCAACCAAGGATGGCTTCTCGAAGATTTCAACGCAGGATGGCTCGGTGGATCGTTCCTACGACCACTGCCGCCTGCGATTCCGCTACAGCGGCATGCCCGTCGAGCCGAACGGCTACCGGGTTGCCATGCGCGTCATCCCGATCGGCACCCACGCCGTTCCGAAGACTCTCCCGCAACTTGGCTATGCACGAAGCCAGTGCCGCATGCTGGACGGAGCATTCAATCGCGCGAGCGGACTGATCCTGTTCTCGGGAACTACCGGGTCGGGCAAGTCCTTCACCATGAGCAACCGCTCATCGATCCTGGTGCGCGAACGCCCGACGAAGGTCATGCTGACCGTCGAAGATCCCGTGGAATACATCATCCAGGGCGCGCATCAAACACAGGTGCGCAAGAGGGAGGGCGAAACAACGCAACAGGCGTTGCATCGCACGCTCGCCACGATCATGCGCCAAGACCCCGACATCCTGATGTGCGGAGAAATCCGTGATCTCGCCACGGCGGACTTCGCACTGCAGGCCGTGCGCTCAGGGCACCTGATGCTCTCGACAGTCCATGCAGGCGCGGCGCCTACGTGTTACGACCGCCTCGCCGGTCTGGGCGTTCCACGCCTTGATCTGTCGACCATGGATCTCGTGTCCGCCTTCGCATTCCAGGCCCTGGTGCAAACCCTCTGCCCGGTATGCCGTATTCCCGCCAGTGAATACAAGCTGTCGAAGGATGAGAGCATCATTGGCCTGATGGGGCGTCTGCAATGGGCGCTCGACAAGGAGCGTATCCCCGGCGCCTCACAACATGGCGACGGCCTCGACGGGATCTATTTCCGCAATCCCAATCCATCGTGCTCGCACTGCAGGAATCGCGGCATCACGGGCCGCACGGTATGCGCCGAGGTCTTTGAACCCACGGCCGAGATGCTTCCCATGGTGGCCAAGGGCGATTCTTTCGGCATCTGGGAAGCGTGGCGCGCTCAGATCAACAAGCACGATCCGTCCGATATGACGGGGCGCAGGGCTATGGAGCACGCCATGTGGAAGATGGCCCAGGGTGACGTCGACCCGCGTCAAGTCGAAAGCGAATTTCGGCTGCTCGATGCCCCCCTGTTCAAGGACTGACCCATGGCCATTCTCTCTGCCACCACGAACCCAAGCGCAGCTCCTGTATCCAGCGATCCCGCATCGTGGATGGAGCGGCTCAGGAGCTTCTACGACAAGCTCTCGTTTCCGCTCGAAGTTCGGGCCGAGTTCTACCGGGCGATGGCCGACTTTGCAGCTGCCGGCATCAAGCCGTTCGCGGCGATCGAGGAGCTTTGCAATGTCGCCCGCATTCGTTGGTCGAAGAAAAAGCTGGTGAAGGTCTACGAGGATGTGATGACCACGATGGCCACTGGCGCTGAGGGCGAAGGCTTGCCCATGGCTTTGACCCGCTGGATACCGCCGGCCGAGTCCGTGATGCTGCTCGGCGCGCAGGCGGCTGGCCCGGATACGTTGAATGCGACGTTCGGTGAACTCGGCCAACTTCTGAGCAGGCAGGCCGAGGCGAGGAAAAAGCTCAAGAAGGCCATCTGGGTGAACGTCGGCAACCTCGGCGTCATGATCGCCGTGATGATCGAAGTGATCGCGACGATGGTTCCTGTCGTCGACAAAAGCGCGACTCCCGAAGCGGCGGCTCGAATGCCTTTCGCCATGGCCTACTTCGGCACAGCCGAGTGGATTCTTCACAACGGTGTTTTCCTCATCGTTGGCTTCCTCGCCTTTTGCGGCGGCCTCGCCTGGGCGATGCCGAACTGGTGGGGGGAGCGTCGGCGCTTCTTCGATCAGTGGATTCCGCCTTTCAACATCTACCAGCGGCTGCAGACGACCCTGTTCCTGTCGACGTCGGCGGCCATGTTGCGCGCCAATATCACCCTCAACACCATCATCGACAACATGCAGCAGCACAGCTCGCGTTGGATGCAGTTTCATCTGCACACCATGAAGGACTCGCTGGCCGCTGGCGATGGTGAAGTAGGGGCTCTGGCACTCGGCCCGTTGCCGAATGACACCGCAGACAGCCTCCGTGTCTACAAGCTGATCCCCCAGTTCAAGGACGTGATGACACGGCTATCCGAGGACAACTTCAAGCGCTACGAGCGCTCAATCGCCTTGATCTCGGATTTCCTGAGCCTCTTTTCCACCTTCCTCATGGCTGGCTTCGCGCTCTGCACACTGGTCGCGATGTTCACCTTCTCCAACGCCATGCGAGAAGCGACAGGACATTGATCCTGTTTCGCCGCTGTTCCAACCGTCACACAACCAACCAGGGAGCCCACCCATGCAGCACAAGCACGACTCGAACATCTCCACTTCCAAGCACTCCCACGCGTATGCGAGGAAGCAGCGCGGCCAGATCGGCGGCATCATCTCCGTCGTCCTGGCGCTGGCTGTTGCGGCCATCGGCCTGGTCTACGTCATGGGCAGCTTCAACTCCGCCAAGGGTTCGACCAATTCGTTGGGTGCAACCAACGACTTCATCTCCATGATCGGCAAGACCCAGGCGACCTTCAATCAGTCGCCGGCCGGGTTCGCCAACATCTCGATCCAGACGATGGGGCAGAACGGTGACATTCCGTCGTCGATGTGGAACTCGGCCACTCCGACCTCCATGACCTCGCCATTCGGCACGGCGGTCACCGTGGCGTCCAACACGATCACCAATCCGGGTGACAGCGCCACGCTCACCCTGAGCGTGCCCCAGGCGAACTGCGCCGACTTCGCGAACGCGCTCAACGGGAACGTCGAAGCGATGACCGTGGGCGGCACGCCGATCGTCGATAACAACGCCGGCACCGCTTTCGACCCGACCACGCTCGGCAGCGCCTGCAACGGTACCGCCGGCGCCAAGAAGTTCGTGTTGACCATCACGCGATAACGCCCATGGCCTTGCCACTGAAAGCGATAGCGCCACGCCACCTGCCGCCTCGGCGGCAGAGTGGATTCATCCTGATCGCCACGCTGCTCTCGCTAGTCATCATCGCGATCATCTTGGCCTATTGGGCCAAGACTGAGCGACGGAACTGGGTGCAGACACGTGCGAACGCCCAGGGCGCCGCGGATGCGCAATTCGGCATCGGTCTGCGTGGGTTTATCGCCAGTGTGCAAGGTGGATCGGTCACCATGCCAAGCAACCCGTACACGGTGACGGGCGTCAATTGGCTAAAGGCGCCGACGTGCGGTGGGCTTGCAGGCAACCCCGCAACGGGCTTCGTTCCTTGCGGCTTCAATGGCGGGGAATATGGTGCGCGTTTCAACACCACCGTGACCAAGACGGCGGCCACGAACATGATTGTGGCCAGTACGTGGTTCGCGGCTCAGCCGGTGAATGGCGGCACGAAGCAATCAGCGGCCAGCTTTGCCTCCGCGATCGCAGAGGCCACGCGATCCCAGCAGACGCCGCCGACGAACGGCATGTTCTTCGATGTCTTCGCGAATGCGGCCATTGGCGCGACCACGGCACCTGATCCCAGTGCCATCACGCCGGTGAACTCGGGCCGGGTTGTGCTGTATGCAAGCAACGCACCTTCGAGCGACATCTGGCTCCGCGTGGACGGCACGAACCAGATGCTGGCCGACCTCAACATGGGTGGCAACTCGATCAAGAACGCCAAGGACGGAAGCTTCACGGGATCGGTGCGCGTGCAGGGGACTGCTGAGATCGACAACGGCTTGTCGGTCACGAATGGCACTGCCGATCTTCGCGGCGGCGCCATTGCGCCAGACTTCGAGGTGACCGGCGTCGGGCACATGGCTTCGCAGGCGCTCTACAACATGCAGGTGCTGACCGGGGCCACGTCCTACACCGTCGCCAAACCCAACTGCACGCAAGCCAATGGCGGCACCAGCGCTCCGTCGATCTACGTCGCGATGCAGGGGACGGGCACGCCCGAGGCCGTTCAAGGCGATGCCTTGTATGAGGCTCACGCCAACGTATACGACAACGGCGCGACATGGACGGTCAGCCCGACACTGCACTCAACGACCTTCTCGCTGACCGGTTCCAGTTCCGGCGGCAACCTGACGTTGAACCTCAACAAGACCGTTCAGGCCGAAAGCCCGAGCGATCAAGTCCTGCTGGTGATGACCAAATGCAAGTGATCGAAGCCACGGTCGGTAACCCGGTCGACGTGAGGCTGCGCATCAGTGTTGCGGCCACGTTGTTCGAGCGCATTCGCGGCCTGCTCGGCCGGCCTTCGCCGAAACGAGGCGAAGGACTGCTCATCAGGAAGTGCAAAACCGTCCACACCATCGGGATGGCTTACCCCATCGACGTCGTGTACCTCGATCGCGACTGGTGTGTCGTAGGCGTGGCGCACAGCGTGCGTCCGGGGTGTGTCCGAGCGCCCACGCCGCCGCGCCGCAGCGGTGTCGTGCAGGTGCTCGAACTGGCCGACCGTGAAGCGGCCTGGATCGGCTTGATGCCCGGATCGCGGCTGCGAACGACGTTCGGCGAATCGAGCAGCGCAAACAACGACACGTGGAGTAGGGCATGAAGAACCATCTCGTTGCAGTCGTCCTGGCCAGCGCATGCGTGACGGCGATGCCAGTTGCCGCGCAGACAACGACGGGTGCGAATACCAGCATCACCCTGCCAACGCCGCCGCGCTCGATGGCCTCGATGCCTGTCCCTCAGACCGCGGGCGCTGACAGCACCTTCCAGGGCAACGTGCAACCCAACGTCAAGGCCACCACCACCTTGACGGTGCCTTGGACGTACAGCGGCGGCTCAAGCGCGGCAGCCGCTGCCGCGGCCTCTCGTGCCGCGACAGTCCAGTCCCGCCCATTACCGAAACGCCAGCCTGCTACCAGCTCCGCGCAGAACGTCTACTGAGCTTTCAACACCTACACCCGCCACCACGAACGCAACTGAAAGAGGAATGCACGCATGAAAATCCCCCTTCGCAAAACGCTGCTCGCGGTGGCCACGCTTGCCGCGATGAATGTGACGGTGGCGTCCGCCCAGACGGTCACCACGCCGCCGCGCACGATCAGCAGCCAGCAGGAAACGCAGGGCGTCGACTCGACGTTCCAGGGTAATGTCCAGCCCAACGCGCAAACCAGCACGTTCCACATGACGGTGACGGGGACGCCGCCGCCCCCGCCGCCCCCGCCGCCGCCCCCGCCCCCGGTGACCTGCACGCCCGGTTCGTTCTCGAAGACCGTCTACCAGACGGCGAACTGCCCGGCAGGCACTCTCACCACGGCAGGCCAGTCGACGTTTACGCAGAGCGCGGTGGCGACGATCACCACATCATGCCCGAGCGGTTCCTATGGCGCCCCGAGCACGTCGACCGCGTATGGAGCGTGGTCGCCGACCACGACTTCGGCCTGCAGCGTTTCCCACCAGGCGAACCAAATCGCCGGTCTGGCCGGGAAGACGTTCTCGTCGGCCGGTTTCGGCTACTACGTGGGTGGCTTCATGCACGGCGGCGGCCAGGTCAATGTCATCTTCAGCAACGGCTCCTACCAGGTGGTCACCTACGGCGACCAATCCCCTGGCGTTGTAGCGGCCGGCACCTGGCTGCCGCCGGGCCGCAGCGCATCCGATTTCACGGTCGCCATCAGGGCATCGGTCAACCAGCTCTCGAACAGGCCGTATTCTCCGACCTACCCCGCGCCCTCGGCATTCCCGCCCACCCTCGTTACATGGGTGAACTCGCAGCCCACGGAAAACACGGCAACCACTTGGCGCGGCGTAGGCATCAACGATCCGGCGGTGTCGGTGAATGGCGCGGGGAATATCGGCGTGATGGCTGGCGGTGGCGAATTCTTTCTGGCCAAGTCCGGTTCGCCCATCTCTGTCTACATCTCCGCCAACATCACCGTCACGATCACCGACAACCGGTACGGCGGTTCGACCTCGACGAACTTCATCATCGCCGGCGGCGACTAACGGCCGGCCCCGCAGGCCAATCGAACGGTTGGCCTGCGGGGACACATCCATGAGGGGAATGCTATGCAACCACTACTTCGCATGACGCTGCTCGGACTCGCCTGTTGCGCAGCGTTCCACGTCTCGGCGCAGACGGTCACCACGCCGCCGCGCACGATCAGCAGCCAGCAGGAAACGCAGGGCGTCGATTCGACGTTCCAGGGTAATGTCCAGCCGAACACCCAAGGCTCGGGGTTCACCGTGCCAATCCCAACGGCGCCTCCGCCTCCGCCCCCGCCTCCGCCGCCCCCGCCGCCGGTCACCTGTGTCGCGAGTTCGTCATCCCGTGGCGTGTCCAGGGCGGCGAGCTGCCCTGCCGGCTATCTCACCACCGCCGGCCAATCGTCGTTCACCCAGAACGCGACACAGACGACCGCGACCAGCTGCCCAAGCGGCGCCTACGGCTCGCCCAGCACTTCGACGTCACTCGGCGCCTGGTCGCCGACGCCTGCCCAAGTCTGCGTCGTTGCGATGGCGCGACAGCTCGCAGTGAACGGAAGTAGCTTCAGGCTCTATGCCGCACATAACATGGCGGGCTCAACCTACACGGCCCGCGCCATCCTGTATGCAACCATGGGGGCCAACGGCGCCTACGCGATTACGTACAACCTCATCGGCTCACCCTATTCTCAGGTCAACGGCCAACCGGCAGGCTCGTATGACAGGAGCGGCACTCTGGCTTCGGGTACCTGGTTGCCGCCGGGTCGATCAGCATCGGACTTCACGATCACCGTTACCTCCCAGCCAAGCAATGCCGTAGCCGGGTCGTTCGCGTACACCGGAAGTGCCATTGGATCGACCCCTTGCCTGCAAGATCCCAACAACAAAACGGCGGCGGTCAGCACATCAGCCTCGGGCTCGACAGGCGCGGTCATGTGCGTGGAATCCGGTGGTCACTCCTTTATTCGCTTCGACCCGGTTGGCCAGCGCATGTCGGCGAGCATTCTTGGGAACATCGCCATCACGATCCGGGACAACCGCTACGGAACATCCGTCACGTCCGTGTTTGCAGTGAACGTGGCGGACGGGTACTAGGCCACACCCGTAGCTGCAGCGCTCGCGGCGAAAGGCAGCGTGATGCTGCCTTTCGCTTCTTCATCCACACGGCTGTTCATCGAATGCACAAAACACTGCTAGCACTTCTCCTCCTGATTGCCTGCCCGGCCGTCGCAAGATCTGCGCCGGCCGCATCGCTTCGAGCGCGTGCGAACGCGCTCGTGACGTCGCTCAGCCATGGCCAGCAGCATGTCGTGCGCGTATTTGCAGGCCCGGACGGATTGCTTGGCGCCGTGATCGAGGATGCAGCAAAGCATCGCGATATCGCGTGGCTTACGCCGCATGCCGAAGCGGTGCTGGCAGGGCCGCTGCTTGCAGAGCACGGAAGGGATCTTGGCAGGGAGGCGAAAATCTCGGAGGGAATCATCCTTTCGCCGGCCGCTGCGCTCAAGGAGGCCGTTGACCCCGCCAGGCGAAGCTTCGTTGTTGGAAGCCGCGGCCCGCTGCTCACAGTCTTCTTTGACGCAAACTGCATTTACTGCCACGTGCTGTACGGGCAGTTGACGCCGCTCATCGCCGCCGGCGACGTGCGCGTCCGCTTTGTGGTGGTGGGGACGTTCAAGGCGAGCAGTACGCCGCGTGGCGCGGCGATCCTCGCCGCCGCCCAACCTGCGAAAGCATTGATGGAAAACGAACGGGATTACCACGCAGCAAACGAGGAAGGTGGCTTCCCTGTCCCACGCCGAATCGATCACGCGCTTGCGGAAGTCGTTACCAGCAACAGCGCTTTGTTTGCCAACGCCGGCATGCAGGGCACGCCGAGCATCCTCTATTGCAACCGGCAGGGAAGGGTGGCACTGGAGCCTGGCATGCCGAACGATCTCAAAGCATTCATTGCCGGCGTGAGCAGTAAGCCGTGCGAATGAAGCCGGGTATGGCGTGGTGGTGTGGTGTCGTGATGCTCGCGGTCGCCTTGATCCCCGGCGCTCACGCTCAAGGTTTTCGTGTCCGTCCCCGCATCGCTCCACAGGAACTGCGGTGCATCAGGTGGGCCGCTTACCACTACTACAAGCCCACTGACCCGATGACGCTTCAAGGATTCATCGACCTTCTGGTCGCTGTCCGCATGACCGAAGGTGGGCGGGTCGGGCATATCAGCTGGAACCGCAACCACACCTATGACATCGGCCCGATGCAGATCAACAGCACGCACCTGGCGCAGCTCCAGCGTTTCGGGATCAGCTACGACGCGGTGTTGAACAACGCGTGCGAGAACATCGTGGTAGGTGCGTGGATTCTTCATGCGAACCTGGCCGAATCGCACGACCTGTGGACGTCGATCGGCAACTACAACACCGGCAGCTTCAATGCGCGGACGTGGCGTTCCAACATCACGTACCAGCGCCTCATCTGGCAGCACCTCCAAACGATATGGGCTGCCAAACTGACCCGCGGCAATGAGACAGCCGCGTCATCCGGGGATGTTGCCGAGGCAACACAATGAGCCCGCTGCCCCACCTTCCTCTCATCGGCTGGATCGCCGTTGCCGGCTCCTTGGGGTGCGAAGCCGGGCTCCACGTCGCGCGAACCATCCTGCGGCTTCCTACGCGCATAGAGGCGGCCTGGGTGCGCGATGCTCGCGACGTGCTCGGCCTTGAGCAGAGAGGCGCGTTTGCCGACAACGCGCCGGACTGGATTCCCATGCTCTCGCCGATGATCGTGATCCTGACCGGCCTGCTCACGGCTGTTGTCGTTTGGCGATTCGGCCCGGGCTGGCTGTCCCTCTCGGGCCTGGGCCTCACCTATGCCCTGATAGCCCTCGCAGGGATCGACGTTCGCACGCGGCTCCTGCCCGACCAGATCACCCTCCCGCTCCTGTGGCTCGGCTTGGCGGCAGCAGCCTTCGGGCTCCTTGTCCCGGCGCCTGCCGCGATTCTCGGCGCCGTTACCGGTTACGTCGCTCTGTGGGGCGTTCAGCAGGCCAGTCGGCTGCTCGGGGGCGCCGAGGGCATGGGGCAGGGCGACCTCAAGCTCCTAGCGGCCCTGGGTGCGTGGATGGGGCCTTCTGCACTGCCTCCCATCCTGCTTGCTGCCCTCCTGCTCGGTATCGCGTGCCATCTCTCGATGGTGTTGCTCGGGCGGCGCGCCCGCGGCGAGCCCTACGCCTTTGGCCCGTTCCTGGCTGTAGCTGGGTGGGCCTGGTTCATCGCGGGCCACGCCACCACCCACCGCTGGGTGCCCTTGGGTCACTAACGAAAACGCCGCCATTCGGCGGCGTTTTCGGCATGCCTCTCATCTCAGATCTGATCCCGTAGCAGCTGGATGGCTTCGTACCGGATGTTAGAGGCATCATGCCCGTACTTGTTTTCGTCCGCGAACTTATTCAACTCGGCGAAGGCCAAATCGCCAAGAGCCTTGATTGCATCAGGGAAGGTTGTGGAGGGATCGAGGCGACCAGCCTCCACGAAATTCAACAAGAACTCACGCGCAGCCAACTTGAGCTTGTTGGAGTTCGGTCGCTCCTTGCCGCATTCCGCCGCAATCCAATCGTGGGGGAATTCGTAGAGGTAGTCGGCCTCACGAACTCGGCGGCGATACGACTCTCGCGCCATGGCGTCGGCCACTTTATACGCGGTTTCGGCGATCGCGGAAGGATTGGAGTGAGGCTGGGCCGCGACCAAGGATTTTGCGATCTGGATAGCTGTCTCGTCGAAATATTGCCAATCGACAGTACGGGTTCGGTTCGTCGTTCCGTTACTCATAAACACCTCGTTGAAGCGCCTTGCAGGGCGCGAGATCGCGGCCACAGCTACGCGCTGTGGGTACTCTTGGTTTGGCTGAGGATGGCGCGTAGGCCACGAAGCGCGGCATCTCGATTTGCATGTTGGCTACGCTCGTGGGTGCAGACAACCATCGTGCCAGTCGGCTCGTGGATTGCTTCAACCCCATGCGGCATACCCACGCGCATGCGTGGCCGCTCGTGCGGCACGCCGGCGCGATCCATCACCGCGTCGATCTTGGCGCGCCAGTCGGCGACGAATGCGCTATGACTTTCGTCGGTCATGTCGCCCATCTGCATGTCGCCCATGGCATCCAGTAGGGCACCGCCGGACAGGTGGCGCAGAAGGAAATCGAACCGCGATGCCTCGGCCTCGTACTTCTTGCGCCATTCTTCCGCCCGCCGAGCATCGCGACGATCTATGGCTTGGAACAGGATATTTTCCATTCGGTCATCCATGGTTATCGATTGCACGAACGTGGTGCGAGCTTCGCCCCGCGGTCGCGGGTTTTGGCTTTTGACTTACCCACCCCCGGCCTTTGCGGGTTATTGATGGGCCTACCCGTGGTCAGTTACCGCTATTCTCTGACGAGCCTGCGCAACGCGCCATACAAGAACGCCGAAACGCCTCTCGTGGAACCAGGCGATCCCGCCTGCATGCCCGAGGTACAGACGATGGAACCGAAAGAAGACCACTGCAGCTGCCCGTGCGGCTGGGCCGGTCACGCCGGCGAGCTGCGTCATGTCCGCTTCGATGAAGTGAGGCCCGGCGAGGTCATGCCGCTCGGCATGTGCCCGCAGTGTCGCGACAAGGTAATGCCGATCCGCGGCGCGGCTTCGTCCGCGCCGCGCGTGACGATCACGATCGAAGGCGATGTGATCCAGGCCATCGAGTCCGATGGGCCGGTGGACGTGCTCACCATCCGCTACATGGACAAGAGCGATGATCCCGACGACATCGACCCGGAACTGATCCGCACCATCGGCAACGGTGAAGCCGTCTGCCACCACTACGAGCTTCGCCAGCACAGCGGTATCAGTCTCGACAACACCGCGCGGATCTTCCGCGAATACGAGATCGGAGGTACCCGCCATGGCGCTTGAACTCGAAGCGATTCATTGCCCCTTCGATAAGCGGTACGTGCTGCGACTCGATCACCGGGAGGTCTACCCGGACGATCCTGGCCAAGGCACGCCAGCGATGGTTGAAGGCCCGGGCGGCGCCACAGCGACCTACGGTGCGGCCACGGATTCGGGTGTGCTGATGGACTCGGCATGCACGGATCGCGAGATCCCGGCCAACGTGCAGGACTGGCTGTGTTCACTGGAAGATCGTGTGGAAACCTACATCAACGAAGCGCTTGACGCGCAGGAGGCGAACTGACATGGCGTTCAAACGAGGTGACAAGGTGACATGGGTCAGCCAAGCGGGCGGTAACACGCGCCGGAAGGTCGGTACGGTGGTTGCGGTGATCCCCCGGGGGAAAGAAGGGGCTGACCACGTGCGCAACTGCATCGATGCTTTGGTCAAAGCCGGTACGCACCGGAGCAGCTACGGTGGTGGATGGGGTCGAGACCACGAAAGCTATCTTGTCGAGGTCGTGGCGGGCGGCTCGCGCGCCAAGCGCGTGCTGTACTGGCCGGTCGCCAAACTTCTTGCCCCGGCCACTGCCGCGGACGAGGTGAGACAATGAACCGCGTGTTCGTTGACATGGATGGCGTCGTGGTGAACTTCGATGCCTTCCGTATCGCGCGTGGCTTGACTGGAGATCAAGTAAAAGCGATGCCAGGTGCCTACCTGCAGATGCCGGCGATCGAGGGAGCCATCGCCTCGGTGCGCAGCGTGATCGGCATGGGCTACGAGGTGTGGTTAGCTACCAAGCCGCCCACTGGCATCGCGCACGCCTATGGCGACAAGGCAGCTTGGGTGTTCGAGAACCTGCCCGAGCTGAAGCGACGCATCATCATCACGCACGACAAGGGGCTGCTGGGCGACGAGGGAGACTTCCTCTGCGACGATCGACCCCACAAGGCTAACTGCGAGCACTTCAAAGGAACGCTGTTGCGTTTCGTGGGTGGCTTCCATTGGCCGCAGGCACTGGAGGTGCTACGCAAGCACCGTAACGCAACCGCCCTGGCGGGTCGCGTAGTGGCATAAAGAGAAACCCCACCAAGCATGGCTTGGTGGGGTTTTGTCATCGGTGGCTCGACCAGCGCCGATTGGCGTGGCGGCGTTCGGCTACCGCCTCGGCGATCCAGTCGGCAAAGTATTCGCCGACCACGGCGCCGAAAGCGAACGCATCCGGGAGGGTGGCGATAGCGAGGAAGCCGATCGAGAGGCCCGTGACGGGCACGACGAACGGAAATTCCGGCACCAGATACACCAGCTGCAGCCACAGGCCGCCGAAGATGATTACCGCCATGGCAACGGCAATGGCGCCGCCAATACCTTCCGCGATGGTCACGCGGTCGTTGAGGATGCTCATGGATCACTCCTACGTTGCGAGCCCGATGGGGTCGCTTCGGAGGAAGGTGTCGCCGCCACTCGCCACGTGCCGTTGCGCCAGCGTGGCTAGAGGCAGGGCGCAAAAGGACGAAGCCCCGCACGTCATGGCGGGGCTTCGTTTGGGGTTCACGGGGTCAGCACCCCGTAAGTTGCGCGAACACGCGTTCGTAGTCGGCCCCTGTCGGGGATACCTCGCGACGATTGAGCTGGGCGTCCCGCGCCTCGATCTGCGCGATCTTTTCGATCGCGCCGCGCAAACGCTTGGCGATGACGGGATGCAGTCCCTGGTTCTCGAATTCCAGGGCGTATTGGATGTCGCTTTTGATGCTCATGCGTTCTCCACGTGTCCGCGATCGCGCGGACTTCGTAGTCCTAGAAAGCCCCGCCATCGCTCGCTCTTGTTGCGCCTCCGTGGCTGGCGACAGGGCGCAACACCATGTAGCACCCGCTGACGCTGCCTCAAGGAGAAGCCTGGCGTCGCCAGGCACGTGGAGAAGATCATGGCTGTGTGGTTCTACGTAAAGAATGGCTTGGCCAGCATGAAGACCCGTCGCGAGGACGTGGCGTTGGTGCGATTGGCGGTCACCAGCCCCGTGTTGGCGGCACGCCTGTTTGAGTTGAGCGAAACCATTCACGGTGGCGAACGTGACGTGGAGGTTCGCGTCGACGTTACGGAGGCTGCTGAGTGGTATGCCGAACGCCTGAACAACATCGCGATGCGCTCCATCCTCGTGATCGACCAGCGTGGCCGGTGCTTCATCGAGGGTCGGATGTGCAGAATGAATGAAACGAAGGGGGTGGATCTTCGGGAACCCTTCGATACGGTTACGGTTCCAGTCACCGAGGTGATCGCGTTCGCGCATCGCCCCTGCGATCACTACTGTGTGGGCAATGATGGCGTATCGCTCCCGCTGTTCGCAGCGGCCGTCAACGCCGCGAAGGCGCAAGAGGAGGGGCATCCAGCCAGTGGCGAGCCTGCGGTGGTCGTTGACGTCGAAATCCGCGACTGCGGCTACGGCTTCAGCGCGTGCGCCGTGATGAGCGATGGTTCGCGTGCCTTCCACACGAATCATCTGTGCGCCACCGCAGAACAGGCCAGCAGGGAGGTCGCGGTACGGGTCGGCGGAGCGGTGGGTCAGCGGAGGATGCACGCATGACGGCGTACATCGTGCTGTACCGCCCGGCCTCCGCGAAACCACTCGATGCCCCGGCAGGTTTTCCCTGCCAGGCTCATAGTGGCGACCAGGCTGAGCTGAAATGCGGCGAGGCCCATCCGGGTTGCGAGGTGCTTTGGCTCTGGGTCGGAACATCCCTGGTCGACGCACTGGATGACTACTACGGCGACTACTGCGGTGGCCAGCCGGTGTACTTGGCCAATGCGTGCGGCGAGCGCACGGGGCAGGGCACACAGGAGGTTGCGGAGGATGACCTGGCCAAGGTTCCGTTCGAGCACGGCCCGGGCGTGGTGTTGCCCTACCTCACCGAAATCGACAGCGTGAAGTACCTCCAGGGTAACCTGGAAGTGGCCTACAAGCATCAGCACTGGGGCGAGCACAACAGCAATCTCGGCACGGAGCGTGAGGTGCGCGCTTACTGTGACTCGGTGCGGGAATTCATTCGCCAACGGCTGCCGGCCGGGGCCATCGTCCTGCCTTTGGACGACGGCTATGAAGGCCGCATCACAGTGCAAGCGGCTATTCCGCTTGCACTGATCGAAGACGCGGATGATGCGCGGAAGAAGCTGGGGGCCATTTTCGGCACTGCGGCCGAACTCGCCGATGTGGCCGGCCTTACCGACCTTCCTTCATAACTCGCAACCCACGCCAGCTATATGCTGGCGTGGGTTCTTTGTGAGAATCGAACGCAACATCGACAAGAGTGTCCGACAGCTTCTTGATTGAAACAACGGCCTCCTGTTGTGCCTGGAGAATCACATGTCCTGCAACCACTGCTCCGCCGACTGCACCTGTCCCTTTGCGTTCACTGAAGCATCAGAGCGAGTTCAAAACTATGGATGTCTACCAACGCCGCAAGAGATCGTGCGTATGCGGGTAGTGCATGGCAAAACATGGGCATGCCATAGCGACACGTCGAAACCTTGTATTGGCGCGATCCGGCACCTTCGTGACGAAGGGTTGCCGCATAAGGTGCTCGACCCCGTACTCCTGACTGAGCAATCCGACTGGCCAAAGTACACAAGCCCAGCCGCCTAGCGATTCCGCGCAGCGCCGAACTTGCCGGCGATCCAGCCGACCCGGCCTCACCGCATGACCTGCCACCCTCGCCAGCTCCGTGCTGGCGAGGGTTTCTCCTATATACCTCCGGTGCCGCCCGGCTACCAAACACGCTCGCGCAACACATCGCGTGGCGACCCGACGCTCTTGGCCTGCAGAGCCTGGCGTCGCCGGGCATTTTTTAATCATTGGAGAAAGCTTATGTCTAAATCAAAGAGCGGTGCATGGCGCCGCAGATTCAAACACCTGGTCAGCAACAGCGTGAGCCTGCTGGGCGAGGTGCTGGTAGGCGCGTTGACGCTGGTAGGTATCGTTGCGATCGAGGCGCCGGTGGCTTATGGGCTGCACTGGCTTGTCGGTGTTTCCGGCAGTGCATCCCTGGGCTATTTCGTTTCCATTCTTGAAGTGGTGGTACTATGCGCCGACGCGATCTGCTTCCTTGCGATGCTCATCGTTTCGTTGCTGACGTTCCTGAAGGAGGTGCGCTGATGGACTACAACTGGGAAGACTTCAAGCGAGACTTCTTGATTGGAGCCAGGCGCGCTCCTCGCGACTTCTTTGCCCCGGTCGTGATTCTCTACCGGTGGGTCAAGAAGCATGCGAACGCGGCAGCTGAGCGGAATATCCGCGAGGCACGAGAGCAACACGCATCGCGCTGATGCCCGGGCCTGATTGCCCAGATACCCAAAACCCCCGCCAGTGATGGCGGGGGTTTCGTTTATGGGCAGGCCGTTACCAATCGAACGTAGGCAAGCCTTCGATGATGTCGCCATCGGAGTCCAGGCGCACCCACTCGTGCTCCCACTCCTTCACCTTGGCGAATACGTCCTGAAAGCACTGCGGTAGATCGTCCATCGGATCGTCGCCGACGAACACCAGGCTTCCGGTCGGCATGGGTACCACGCAAAGCCCCCACCGATTTCCGTTGCCAGCGAGCGTCTGGCCAGCCAGATCGGCACCGGTCTCCGCATCGAGGTGCGACGTCGACACAACCGGGGCGGTCATGATCCAGCCAGGTTTTGCTACAGGTGACATGCTGCGCTCCTTCATGCCCGGCGATGCCGGGCTTCGGAGTAGGGCGCGAATGGAGCGGCGCTCAGCCCGTTGCGTCCCTGTGCTTCATCACCCCGCCCGGGCGACCATCCCATCCCGGTAGTTTGCTATCAGCCGCTGGGCCGCCTGCGCGATCGCATCAAACGTCTCGCGAGCCCGGGCGGGGTCGCCCGTGGCGAGGCAGAGAGATTGCAGCGCAGCGCACGCGTCGGCCAGCGGCTTGCATCCGGTCGAGATGACCATGTTTTTCAGCGTATGAATCTGCTCGAATCGCGCCGCGATCGATGTTGCGCTGTTCCCAAGGGTGCACGCCGCCAAAGCGCCATCGAGATCCTTCAGGAGCGCATTGGCGAACTGGATGCAGGCGGAAGGATTGAGGTGCGCCAGGGTTCCAAGCTGCGAATCGGCCGAGACCGCAAGCGCGGCTCCGTCGAGGGAGATAGGTGGGAACTCCATTTCCGTAGAACTCCGCTTGGGATGCCCAATCTTTATGGTAAACGACGCGATCCCGGGCACCAAACGCCCCCGTATTGAGCCTCTTGCGTAGTAGCGGAAGGGGCCGTGGGCTATCATCGCCGGCTCACAACAGTAGGGGGAATGGTCGGGTTGTACCCGGGTCAAAGCCGATTCAATGCTGCTGCCAGCGTGCCGATGCCGATCGGTTTGCGAAGCACATCCAATGCGCCAAGGTTTGTCACTTCGGCAGCAACCTCGGGCGATGCGTCTGCAGTCATCACCATCACGGGAATCGTCCGGCCAGAGGCGGTGAGCTTCGCCTGCAGAGCCGTCAGGAATGCCGAGCCATTGAGGTTAGGCATGTGGAAGTCCACGAGAATGCAATCGAACGCCATCTGGTCGAGCAGGGTCAGAGCAACACCCGCGTCGTGTTCCACCACCGCGTGATGATTCAGAGAGCTGAGTGCATGGCTGATGAAGAAGGTGTTCGATACAACATCGTCGATGACCAACACCCACATGTCCCAATCACTCGCATGAGAATAGCGATCACCCGGCACGCACCCCCTTCGGCGCGACGAGCGAAACGATGAAGATTTTACGTCAACTGGAGAACAAGTTCTCCATCAACCCCGATCGCAACGAGCTGAGCCAAGCCTATCTGCGCGTCGTCATCTTCTTCGCGTGTATGGCTTACTGCTTCGCGCATTACAACACCGAGTATCTGCGCATCATCACCTTTTTCGGGTTTTGTGCGACCGTTTTCTGGCTTGTCATGGCGTGGCGCAGGATAGGGCCTGATCGTGCCCGCCACATAGGTGCAATGGTCTACGACTGCGCCATTGTTGGCCTCGCGATGATTGGCTTCGGCAGTGGCCTCATGGGCATGTTCGCCGTGCTGCTCTGGGTCTCCATCGGCTTCGGCTTGCGCTATCGGAGCCCGCTGTACCTGAAGCTCGGCATGTTGCTCACCAGTACGACGTTCATCGTTTCCGCGCTTGTCACGCACTGGAAGATCTTCGGTGTCTTCCTGACGCTGCTTTTCACGCTCGTCATCATTCCGCTCGCGTTGATGCGACCGATGACTGAATTGCTCCAGCTCCTCGAACGCCTTGCCGCCACCAACAAGCAGCTGGACGAAGCGAACAAGACCAAGAATCGCTTCATCTCGGACGTCTCGCACGACCTCCTTACACCGGTCAGCTCCATCATCGGCTACTGCCAGCTTTCGCAACCGTCCATCGACGGTATCCGCATCAGCGCGATCCAGCTGACGCGGCAGATTCGCGCCATGCTGGGTCGCACCGCGGTCGAAGACCTGAAATTTGACGAACCCTCCGAGCCCTTCGTGCCGGAAGAACTCCTGCGGCAGGTGGCCACCATCGTGAAGCCTCTTGCGCAGAGTCGCGGTATCACGATCGAGGTAAAGCATCGAGGCGTGCGTGGCACCTTCTACGGCCCTTACGATTCACTGTCCGTTTGCCTCATGAACCTGGTCAACAACGCCGCGAAGCACTCGGGTGGTTCGCTGGTGACCCTTTCCGTGTCGCGGGATGGGGAGGGGCTGGTGTTCGAGGTACGGGATGACGGCGCAGGCATTCCTCTGGCCGAGCGGGATCGGATCTTCGAGCGCTTCCAGCGTGGGGCGGCCAGGCCCGAAACCGAAGGACTTGGCCTGGGCCTGGCGATCGTCAAGGACACCATCGAAAGGATGGGAGGGCGCGTCGAACTCGAAAGCTCTCAGCTGGGTTCAACCTTCCGGCTCCATGCGCCCGTCACTGTGGCTTCTGGCGCCGCTCCAGTGAATGCCCCGATCGGCCCCTCACAACCGGCGACCGCAGTTACCCAGGCCGCGGCAGTGCTCTTTGTGGACGATGAGCTTCTTAGCCGAAACGCGTGGTCTTCGGTGCTGCGCGAGGCCGGATACAGCGTGCATGCCGCCGCCAACGGCATCGATGCGCTCGCCGCGATCGACGCCGGCAACCGCTACGATATTTGCGTGCTCGACTACCGCATGCCAGGCATGAATGGCATCGAGCTGGCCTCGGCGATCAGGGCGAGGCAGCCTGCCATGAAGCTACTCATCATCAGCGCCGACAAGGTTGGCGACCAACCCTCTGTGTTTACCCGGGCTTTGGACAGTCGCCTCCTCGACGGCGCTCTGCAGAAGCCCTTGCACCCTAGCGCGTTGCTGGCAACGGTCGAGCGTTTGCGTCCTGCGCAGCGGCTTCAGTCAGTCGACACTCAACCCACTCTCTCTTGAGCCCATCCATCTATGAAAATCTTCGTCACCGGTTCCTCTGGCTGTATTGCTTCGGCGCTTTTGCCTGCGCTGTGTTCCCAATCCTGGGTGGAATCGATCACCGGCATCGACGTGAAAGGCGGCGACTTCCAGCACGAGAAGTTCAAACCGCTCCAGCTCGACATGCGCGACGCGCAACTGAAGACCCTGATCCAGGGCCACGATGCCGTTGTGCATCTGGGCTTTGCAGTATCGCAAGGGAAGCTCTCTGACGCTGAGATGCGCAGCGTGAACGTCGACGGCAGTGCACACGTTGTCGATGCGGCGCGAGTCGCTGGCATTCGCAAGTTCATCAACATGAGCAGCATTTCGGTGTACGGCAGCGGCGAGAACATGGACGAATCCCGCACGCCTGCGCCTCCGACGTGGTTCGCCTACGCACAGCACAAGCTGGCCGTGGAGCAGTACATCCAACGCAATCTGCCCGAAGCCATCCAGTTCCGCGCCCACCTGGTGGAGGGCGCAAGAGCACAGAAGTTCCTTCGTGAAATCTTTCTGTTGCCTGTATGGCTTGATTTCGGCGCCAACGCGCCGAAACAGCAGGTGGTGCATGAGGATGATGTGGTGGACGCCGTGCTTGCCGGCCTCCAGCAAGACGTCCGAGGGCTCTACAACCTTGCCGCCCCGGACATCATCGCACTGGGCGGCGACTACATCCGCAAGGGCCAGGAGGAGGGCCGGAAGATCCGGCGCATGCGCTTTGGCATAGTCCGTGCTCTCGCGAAGGTCGGTCGCCTCTTTATCCAGAAGGATTTGCTGACCTTGATTTCGATGCTGGATACGACGTCGACCGCGACCTGTGAAAAGGCTGCTCGCGATCTCGGCTGGCGTCCCAAGCGATCCGCCTGGGACGCCCGTCTTGATGCACTGAAGTCGTTAGGCAAGGCTTGACCGCTGCGACATCCCTACGCTTGGCCATAGGAGGCAGATTAGGAGATGATGCGGCGCGAGGAGAATGAAAACCGTGGTCACATCGCGACGCATCGCGTCACTGCCTTTTCGGCCCAATGGGGTGCTATGGACGCCATAGCACCCCATCACGAGCGCGACGGATTCGCCTTTGTGGTCGCCGACGATCACCCCTCGGTGGCCATGGCGGTCTGCCAGATCTGCGAGAGCCGGCTTGGCGTCGCCAGGGAGCAGTTCGTCACTGCGCAATGCAGTCGCACCCTGCTCGAACTCTGTTCCAAAGCCAGCCCGCTTCCAAGGATCATCGTCCTCGACCTGGTGATGCCTGGTGACCTCAAGCGCGCTGCACTCGTGCGTGCCGTCCATGACGCCGATCGCTCCGCCAGGCTCGTGGTGTACTCGGCGGACGAAAGCCCCTTCCTGGTCAAGGCCGTTACGCGGGCCGGTGCGATGGCCTACGTCTCCAAGAGCAGCTCTACGTCGGTGCTTGTCGACGCCATCCTTGCGGTTAGTGAGGGGCGGACGTACACCGATAGCCGCATCGATTTCAGCGCGCTGGAGAATCACCCGTGGGTCAGCCTCACCGAGAGTGAGCGATCCGTCCTGCTCGCTTTCAGTCGAGGTCGCAACGCGAACGAAATTGTGGCCGCCACCGGTAGAAGCTATTCAACCGTGACCACGCACAAGTACAACGGCCTCCAGAAGCTGCAGCTCCGCGACGTGACCGGCCTTGTCCCGTACCTCTACGAGAACGGCCTGACGTGCGAACTTGATGATGACGGCCCGCTTAACCCAGATCAGAAATATGTGACGCACGTCTCATAATGAAGCGCGCTTCCACCCTCGTTGCGGAGGGCTGTGACCGGTGTCTCGTAACTTTCCCAATGGTCTTTGCCCGGGGCTCCCCTTATCTTTCTCCCCGTGATGTTGCCTGGCGTTTGTAAAGCAAGAGCGCGGGCGCAGCATGACAGGGGGGTGTACGGGGTTTCATCGCTCGTGCCGTGACCGCATCGCGATGCAGAGCAGCAAGCTGACTTCCTCACCTCCCTGGCATTTTCAGCCACTACAATGAAGTGGCTTCCCGGTTGCGTGGTGCTGCCGGTGGCGATCTAGCCGAGGAGACGGCCATGGATACACAGAAGTTGTTCGTGATGTTGCTGGAGCGCCTGCAAAACGACGGGGCGATGAATCCCACCTACATTGGAGAGTATGCCTGCCGCGATGCTCTGCCGAGTCGTCGTCGATATCCGCCGATCTATGCATGGGTGGATGGCGACGGGGCAGTGCACATCGATACCGATCGGGCGGCCCTTGCCCGGATCTGCGTCATCGAGTCCATCCGTGCAGGCAGTCCGCTGGGTTTCGGCGATCCCGTGGTGGCGCAGGCGGTGACCAGGTTCGTCGACCTGGCTACCGCGACGTGCGCATCGACCATGCGCGACATGGCCGCAGTGTTGCGGGCTCGCACACGCGTGTCCGCTCGCCAGCGGAGCATGGAGCGCTGGGCGATGGTGGCGCGCTAGTCCAGTCTTTCCTTTGAGCAAAAAGGAAACCCCGAGACCTTGAAAAAGTCTCGGGGTTTTTTGCATCAGCCTGCGGGCACCAACTCGCCACCGCCGACGACCCAGACCTTCTCGCCCGGGTAGAAGCCGCCACGGCGGCTGAACACCGCCACGGTTTGACCGCCATCGAGACGGACGATCACCTGCGCACCTGCGGTGCTGGCGTAAGCCACCTGCTGTGCAGCTCGCTCGTTGGCGCGCTGGTCAACCATGTGGCCCACCAAAGCGCCAATGGCACTACCTGCGCCGCCGGCGATCCACGATCCGCCGCCACGCATGTGGCGGCCGGCGAGAGCGCCTACTGCCGCACCCAGCACGCCACCGGCCATACTGCCGGCGTTGCTCTGGGGCTGGTACACGGCCTGCTGGCCATAACCAACCTGCGCCTGTGTCGCCGGCGCCGCGGCTATGGCGACGATCACGCCCGGCTGTGCCGATGCGGTCTGAGCCATCGCGGTTCCGCCGAAGGCGACCAGGGCCGCGAAAGCGGCCATCACAACGAAGATCTTGCGCATTGTCTTGCTCCAGTTGCCACGGGAATCCGTGGCTTCGAGGCAAGGCATCGCCAATCGTGGCCGGGAACTGTTGCGCGGCCGTCGCACTGCTGGAAACCCTGAAGCGAAGCGTTACCGCTTAACGTGAAATGCGACGCGTATCACGGTATCCTTCGGATTGCTGTTTCTGTGCAGTATCCACCACGCCACGCCAAGGAGTGCCACGATGCGATTGCTGGAAACGTCTCTTTACCTGTTGGGCTGCGGCTGCCTGGTCACGCTTGCAGCCATTTGCGCGATGCTTTGCTGGAGCGGGCCAGCCCTCGCGCACGCCTGGCCGCTCATCTGGGCGATCGCGATCACCGGCATCGCGTTCGGAATTGCCGGGTGTCACGGCATGCGGTGCATTCGCGCCATCCTGCTCGTTCACCTGTCCAATCGTTCGCGCGATGAAGTCCTGGATGCACCCGGCCTACCCTCGAATGATGTCCTGGTGCGAACCATCGATTCGGCGGCGGCCTAATCGCCGCCGGCGCCCGGCGAAACCTCGCCGGATACGAACGGGAAGCCTATCTGTGCGCCCACGTGCTCGATGCACGTGGGTTGGCCGTGGCCATCTTTGGCCGCCACTACGAGCCAGCCTCGCGAGACAAGCGACAAGGCCGTAGCTCGCCTGACCAGGCCGCCATCTGCGCCTCGGTAACTGCGCCCGCACAAGTTCAGCGAGCCCTGCGCAGCGATCTTTAGCGCATGCTTCTGTGCCCCGGTGAAGTGCTTGGGGCGCATTCGACGTTGGAGTGGCCTTTTCGTCATCCCGGCTCAGTCCGAACTGTGGTCAGCTACTTGGTTTCGATCCACGCCGCGAGCCACATCAGCGGCCCGGCGAGAATCAGCCGCCACAGCTCATCCTGCATATCGAAGCGCCAATTAAGCCGAAACTGCCGCACGCGTTTGTGGTTCTCGATGGTGTCTTCGCCTCGCTCAATCTTGGCGGTAGCTAAGGCCCCGCCGACTGACCACAGCAATAGAACCCACCAGATCATCGTCGAATCTCCAAAAGCATCATTCATTGGCCAGGTGCTTGATCGCAAGGATCTTGACTCGACGACCCCAATGCCTCAAGAGGTTGGCGACGGTCTCGTCCGCCGGTACGGCGTCGAGGTAGAGCGACGCATGACCATCCATGTCGATCACGCAGGCCGCGGCCGTGCACGGGTCGACTTGTCGATGCCCTGCAAGGTTCTCCAGCCTCGCGCTGATGTTCTGCAGATGAGCGATGCGCTCTGCGCTATCGGGCGGAAACGAGTTGGCATATCGGAGTTGCTCACGAAGCTCCGTGAAAACGTCAGGCTTGACGCCGTTGATCTCGCTTTGGCCGGACTTATCGCCGCCATCGTGCATGTCGCATCCGCCCTTCTTTCTAGTAACCGTGCGGACTTTAGCACCGTTTACGGTATACGCTGAAAGGTTTCGTAACCGTGCGACATTCGGCGCGTCGGCGAACTCGCGCAACAGTGGCGGCGCGCCGAATGTCGCACCTTCCCACGAAGGCCATCCTGTCGATGGCCATGCACGGAGATCCTGATGAGTGAAGCAACGACGGCGACAGAAGCCAATGCCGGTCGCCCGGCCTACCTGGTGGTACAGGAGGGCGGAACCTCTGGCGAGCTATACGTCCTCGCTGGCGAAAGCCGGGAAGAAGCCGAGGATCTGCGGGCCGGTTGCAGCCAGGCGAGCTACCGCACAAGCGCCGTGATTGAAGTCCCGGCCGTCCTGGCCGCCCATGGCGAGACGCTTTACGAGCTGATCGAGGAGATCTTGCGCGCCGAGCGCAGCTACTAGCCCACCTGATACCAGCGCCGCCCAAGCCCCAAGCTTGGGCGGTTTTTCTTTTCCACCCCATTGTTTTGCACCCCATCCATGCCTTGGACTGTGCTGAATAGTGTGTATTGCACGTTACAGGCGGTTCAGTAAAATCGACCCATGGGCAGAACCAGGGTTACGGGGGTCAAAGCCACCGGGGAGATGTACCCCGAGCTGCAGCACGCCTACGATTTCTTCAACCAGCGCCTGTTCGCGGGCATGCTGCCCCCATGCCTTATCACGCTGAATCGCTCGAAGGATACCTTCGGCTATTTCAGCCCTGGCCGCTTCGTGCGCTTCGACGGGCAACTCACCCACGAGATCGCCCTGAATCCGGCCTACTTCGCCGCCAGGCCGCTCAAGGAGACCCTGAGCACGCTCGTGCACGAGCAAGTGCACCTCTGGCAGGAGACGTTTGGGTCGCCCGGTCGCGGTCGATACCACAACGCCGAGTGGGCCAGCATGTGCGAGGCGGCGGGCCTGATGCCGTCCGACACCGGCGCACCAGGTGGCCGGCGCGTCGGCGATCGGGTGAGCCACTACATCATCGACGGCGGCCCCTTCGATCGAGCAGCGGATGCGCTGCTCACTGACCACTACCGGTTGTCGTGGATCGACCGCTTCCCGGTGGCCATTCCACGCGGCGCAGATATTCCGCCCGGCTACGTCCCGCCGGTAAATCTATCTCCAGCGCCGACCATCCAGATCGTCGGTGCGGTCGAGGACGACGACGAGGAGGAGCTTCAAGCCGCGGCGACGGCCCTGGCGAAGCCGCGACTACCTGACGGCATTTCGCTGGGCGCCGCCGAGGAGATTGTGGTGTGGCCGACCGATGAGCGCCGCAAGCCAACCAGGTCGAACTACCGCTGCCCGGATTGCGGTGACCAGGTGTGGGGCAAGTGCGGTATGGATCTCAGTTGCAACCCCTGCCACGCGAGGCTGGTCGAAACGCCCTTGTAGCTGCGCATCGCAGTGACGTTGGTCACGCATCCTGATAGGCGCTGGCCAGCCGAGCCGGTGCCGATGGTCTGTATTGGTGCTGGGGTAAACTATCTGCGCTCTGCGTTTGTGCAGATGCTCTAGTCGTCCATCAACAAGGCAGGAAGCAGATGAGCAACACTTTGCAGCCAGGTCAGCTCGGTTATCTGACCCTCGATAACTACCCGCATATCCCGATCCGAGTGAAGTACCAGCATTCGGCCGGTGGTGTCGATCACTACGAAATTCCCTCATCCGAAGCGGGAAGCACCGGCATCAGCACCACGATCAACGGCCAGCCTGCTGGCACGTATCACCATGTGCAGATCAATGGCGATCGCGATGTGCACGCCTATGATCCGACCGGCGTATTGAAGCCGATGCATTTCGGTAAGGGTGGCGTTTAGCGGCTAGCTCTTGTCGGCTGAGAGAGCGCCGCAGGCGCGTGCTCAGCCAGCGTAGCGATAAAAAGAAGGCTCGCAGGTATTCCTGCGAGCCTTCTTCGTATTGCCCAGGCAAGAGTTACTTCTTGGCGGCGGCTTTCTTGGGCGAGGCTTTCTTCGCTGCCTTCTTCGCGCTCTTGGTCGCGGGGCCGGCGATCAGCAGAGTCTCTGCCGTGACTCCCTTTTTCGATAACGCCTCAACGAACCACGCCGGCCGCTTGCCGCGGCCAGACCACGTTTGCGATGCGTCTGCCGGATTGCGGTACTTGGGCGCGACGGGGGCTTTCGGGAGCTTCGCTCCTCCTTTACGCCCGCGCGTTGGGTAGATCTCAACGATGGTCAGGCCAGCGCTCGCGAGAATGCTGTCGATCTTCGTCCGTACATCCTTGATGTGGTTTTGGCGTGCGGCGCTCATTTGCGCTTCGGCACTCTTAATCAGTGCCTGGAGTTCGGCCGGGGAGAGCGAGTCGAGATTGATTGCCATGGCGATCCTTGGAGTTAGAACAGCGCCCGTAGAGTACGGCAAAATCAGCGCCAATGATTCCAAATGGCGTTCGAGGAAAAAAATCCCCTGCCCGCGAGCGGGCAGGGGAGGGGGTATGGATCAAGCCGCGGTGGCGAATAGATCGGTTTGCTGTTCCGGCGCGGACGCCGAAACAGTGCCGAGCACCACCGACACTGCGTCGCCCAGATAAGCCAGTACGCGGAACACCGGGTTGTTGCGTATTCCGCTCCATGCCGGCCACCGATTCCGGTCCATGTCGGGCCAGGATTCCGGTCCATGCCGGGCCACCGTTCAGGAGCATGCCGGCAGGGGCGAGTGAAGCGGGTTGACCTTGGCTACCGTGCGCTCTTTTTCGAGTTCGAAGGAGAGCGGCGGTGGCACAACAGAGGTTGCCCGTGCGCAAGATTCGAGAAGTGCTTCGGCTGCGTGCCGAAGGGATCAGTGACCGCCAGATCGCCGTGGCCATCGGCTGCGCACGTTCGACGGTGCAGGACTGCGTCCGACGTTGCCGTGAAGCCGGCCTCGCGTGGCCGCTGCCCGCCGAGCTCACCGAGGAGATGCTGTACGCCCGGCTGTACTGCCGGCAGGTGCCGTTGTCGAAGACGCCGGCGCCGGATTTCACCCGACTGCATGCGGAGCTCAAGCGTCGCGGCGTAACGCGGATGCTGCTGTGGCAGGAGTACAAGGCCGCGCAGCCCGACGGCTGGCAGTACAGCGAGTTCTGCGAGCAGTACCGCCGCTGGCTGGGCCGGCAGGACGTGGTGCTGCGTCAGACCCACCGGCCGGGCGAGAAGCTGTTCGTCGACTACGCCGGCCAGACGATACCGGTCAGCGACCGGCTGACGGGCCAGGTACGCCAGGCGCAGATTTTCGTGGCCGTGCTCGGGGCCAGCAACTATACCTATGCCGAGGCGACCTGGACGCAGGCGCTGCCGGATTGGCTGGGCTCGCATACCCGCACGCTGGCGTTCTTTGGCGGCGTGCCGGCGGCGATCGTGCCGGACAACCTCAAGTCGGGCGTCGTGGCGCCGTGCCGTTACGAGCCGGCGCTCAACCCGTCCTATCAGGACTTCGCCGAGCACTATGGCGTGGCGATCCTGCCGGCGCGCGTGCGCAAGCCGCGCGACAAGGCCAAGGTCGAGGGCGGCGTGCTGATCGTGGAGCGTTCGATCCTGGCACGCCTGCGCGACCTGACCTTCTTCTCGTTGGCCGAGCTCAACCAGGCCATCGCGGCGCTGCTGGCCGAGCTCAACGCCAAGCCGTTCCAGCAGCGCGAGGGCAGCCGCCTGTCCCTGTTTGAGGCGGAGGAGCGCTCTGCGTTGCGTCCGCTGCCGGCGCACCCCTACGAGTTTGCCCAGTGGAAGAAGGCCAAGGTGCACCTGGACTACCACGTGCAAGTCGATGGCGCGTTCTACTCGGTGCCCCATGCCCTGGTCGGCAAGACGGTCGACGTGCGGCTCACGGCGCGCGGCGTCGAGATCCTCCATCGGCAGGTGCGCGTCGCCACGCACCGACGCAGCACCCAGCGCGGCCAGTTCACCACCGAGGAGGCGCACCGCCCCGAGCGGCACAGCGCCGTCGTCGAGCTCTCCCACGAGAAGCTCATGCAGCGCGCCCTCGCCATCGGCCCGGCCACGATGGAGGTGCTCACCCAACTGGTGCAGCGTCGCCGCCACCCCGAAGAGGCCTTGCGCGCCAGCCTCGGCATCCTGCGCCTGGCCAAGGATTTCAGCCCCGCCCAACTCGAAGCTGCCGCCGGGCGCGCCGTGGCGCTGGGCGCCTTCAGCTATCGCGCGCTGCGCGCCCTCATCGCCACACCCGACGAGTCCCCTGCGCCACCCATGCCACCGCTGATGCACGCCAACGTGCGCGGTGGCGATTACTTCCACTGACCAAGGAGCACCGATGTTGCACGAACCCCTGATCCGCGAGCTCAAGGCACTGCGCCTGAACGGCATGGCGGCCGCGTTGGCCCACCAGGGCAGCGAAGCCCGCGACCTCGACTTCGACGAACGGCTGGGCCTCATGATCCAGCACGAACTCACCGAACGCGCCAGCGTACGTCTCGCGCAACGCCTGCGCTGGGCCAAGCTGCCGCAAAGCGCCGCCCTCGAAGACCTCGATACCCGCACCCCGCGCGGACTCGATCCGCGCCAGCTCGCCCAGGTGCGCCACCTCGCCTGGATCGACGAGCACTTGAACGTCCTCGTCACCGGCCCCTGCGGCGTCGGCAAGAGCTTCCTCGCTTGCGCGCTCGCGCACGCCGCCTGTCGCGCCGACCACAGCGTGCGCTGCTTCCGCTTGCCGCGCCTCGCCGACGAACTGGCCCGCTACCGCGCCATGAGCAACCGCGCCGGTTTCCTGAAACTCATCGCCAAGGCCGACTTGCTGATCATCGACGACTTCGGCCTCGCGCCCCTGACCGACGAGGTCAAGCGCGACCTGCTCGAAATCCTCGACGATCGCTACGACAAAAAGTCCACCCTCATCACCAGCCAGCTCCCCGTCGACCAGTGGCATGCGTATCTCGCCGACCCCACCCTCGCCGACGCCATCCTCGATCGTCTGGTGCACAACAGCTACCGACTCGCTCTCACCGGACCATCCATGCGTAAACAGAAAACCGAAACGAAGAAGGCAAGCGCCTCGCAGATAGCTTGACGGCTCCCGCCGTCACCGCGACATTACCCCCACCGCTTCACCCCCTGCCGGCATGCTCCGGAACGGTGGCCCGGCATGAACCGGAATCGTGGCCCGGCTTCACCGGAATACGCAGGTTGTCGCGTTCCGCCGTGGATTCGGCAATCCGAACGTCCTGCAGCGTGGTCATCATCAGATCGTAGCTCGCCGTGAAGCGGCCCTTGAGGAGCGTGCAGAGCTTCTCGTAGGTTTCCTTTTGCCACGTGGTGACCACCTTGTTGCGGTCGATCTTGAACACCGTGTTACCTGGTGCGAGCGGGGCGTCCTCAAAGCTTCCCAGGCCACGGAAGCGCTCGATCGCAAGCTCGGCCTGGCCGGGGTGCTGCGCCTCCAGTCGACCGACTACCGAGTTGATGAAAGGGCCTTCGGTAGCGAGATAGTCGAACCGTGGCTCGAAGCCGTCGACCAGCACCAGGTTGACGCTGTGGTGATACTGCCGCGTCAGCTCGGTCGGCTCATCGAGACGATACAGCTGCATCCCGGGCAGGGTGGTCGGATCTGGCTTTGCCTTCGGCGGAGCCAGCGTTCTGTCAGGGCCACGCGTAAACCACGGGGGCGAAAAAGCACGCCACGGTGCGATGAGCGAACCGCTTCCGCAGTCGTCGTAGATCGCCGCCAACAGCTCTCCATCGCGGTAGGCTTCCAGCTCCACCGGTTGGCCAGCCTGCAACGCCGCCACCAAGTCGCCACGACCATGGTTTGCGAACTCCCGTGCCGCGAGATCCAGATTGCGGTAGGAGTCTTCCTCGTCCAGGTAGAGCGGGATGCTGGCCTTGAACTCGGTGCTTGCCCGCAAGGTAACCTTGAAGTCGTCCAGCCATTCCGGGGCGGCCAGTGCACGGCGATAGCTCTTGAGATGCAGGATGGGATCGATCTCTCCCCGCGGAGAGCGCAACATGCCTCCAGCGGCACTCGCCGCGGAGCGAATGATCCAATCCATGATCCGAGCGATTGGGCCGTAAGCGACGCACGACACCGAAAGATCGTGGGGGTAGACGTTCCTTTCGTAGGAACTCTCGAACAACAGATACATCACCGTCCCGGCCGTCGTGCGGAAAGCACAGACCCGCTTCTTGCAAAGTACCGTAGCACCCATGGAACTCTCCTCGTATCGGCCGCGAAAGGCGGCTCGTTCGATCGAGAGCGCCGCGATTGCGCTGGGCGCGGCGTTGCGGCGGCGTGGCAAGGCTCCCATCCGTGCCGGCCCGTGGGGCGTGTAGCAGCCGCCCGGCAGCACGGCAAAACCCCCATCCATGCCGGCCCGCCGGCGGGCGGGCGCTACGCGCCCCGTTGCGCGCGTCCTGCGCGCTTGCGGCTCCGCCGCGGTCTCCGGGAGGAGCTATCTGAGAAGTTGCACCTGCGACGTGGACATCACGAGTTGAGACCTCTCGGCTTGATAAACAATCTCGCGTCGGACAGCGCTTTCCGGTGACGCCGTTGACCTGCATCTTGTTGCTTCCAGTCCATGGGCGTTGCCACGTCGGGCAGCTTTCAAGCTTTTCGAGGATCGCTTGGCTTACACGCTGAAAGACTGCATTGCTCATAGGGTTACTCCTTGCACATGCCTCTCGATGAGAGGCTTCAGCTTGGAGTGATGGAGATGGTCTGCGGCTTGCGTTGTCCGGACGTGCTAGCTCATCCGTGATGACGTGATGACGACCGCCCACGACGATATGAAAACCCCCGCGAGCACACGTGCTGGCGGGGGTGGGGTATCAGGCGCGTTCGGGATAAAACAACGGTTCCGGTCGGATGCCTAAGCGTCGCAGCTTGCCAATCCAGTAACGAGCTGTTTGCAGCGACTCGCGGGACATGCGTCGATACTCACGACGCTGGGCGCGACCTTCCGCGTGTTGCCACGAGTCTCGCGAGCTTTCTCGGGCGTTGCGCAAGCACAGGCCGAGCTTGAATCGGCAGCGTTCGATTTCGCGTTCCTGGCTCATGGGGTCACCTAGTCGGCCGTACTGTCGATGATCTGACAACCGTTCGGTGAGACGCCGGGATCGAGAAGCATGATCGCGCACTGGCCCAAGGAGTGTTGTTCTTCATCGAGGTACGCGTTGGCTGTTTCATCGCCAAGCCCGTCCTCAAGGGCGCGATCCCGCGCAGCTTCGCGAAAGGCAGATTCGTCATGCACTGTTAGACAGATCGAAATACAAAGTTCCATCGCTGTGTTCTCGCTAATGCCGCCCGAAGGGACGGCTTCAACGAGAAGCGCCGGGGTCTCTTGAAAACGCGCGTTGCCCGGGCGTGCCATCACCGCGGCCATTGCGGCGCATGAAAAAGCTCCAAGCACGAGGCTTGGAGCTTTGAAGCATCAGGTTGCACTGTCGATCAATTCTTGCGTTGCCTCGTGCACACGCTCCTTGAAGTCCTGCAGTGAGCCCTTGACGTCAAACGTGACCTGGAACATCTCCCTGTACCCCGTGCATCCGCGTACATCGAGCATCACCATCACGTAGCTGAAGTAGGCGTGGACATTGCCGCTCAGCTCGTCCGCCTGGTCAGGCGTCAGGTGCTCCATCACCAAATGACCGGCACGGTTCCGCACGATGCCAATAGCATTCCAACCAGCGCATTCATCGTCGTTGTCGTAGCAGTAGGTGCTCCAGGCAAAGCTTTTCGAGAGCCATTCCAGTTTCATCTGGTGAAGGACGAAGCGCCTCTTGAACGCCAATTCATCCATCACGTCGACACCATGCACGTTGCGTAGTTTCCAGCCCTGCGGTGCGAGGATCTCGGTAGGGATGCCGAGCGACATGCCTGCCTTGATGCCGGCTTCGTCGAAGCCTGTTTGACCTCCGCTACGGATGACGGTGATCTTCTTGCCGCACGGATCGCTGAGCGCGGCCCTCAGTAGCTCGAAGGTGTACCTGTCGAGGTCTTCTTGTGCCACATCCCATCTCTCGTTGAGCGTGTAGAGGCCGTTGCCGGCGATGTTGATCGATATTTCCGCTTTGTCGATGCTGCGGATAGCCTTGCGAATGGCATGAACTGCAGCGCTGGTTGCGGCAGTACCGCGGTACTGGATCGGGCAATACACCTTGTTCTGCTCCAAGACTGCCCGCTTGGTCAGGCGCTCTCCCGCAGTGCTCATATCCTGGGCAATGGCGATGGTCAAATCGGCACTTGCGTTCGCAAGCGTGCGCCCGCGATAGCCAGAGTCGGGGTGTTGCGCGAAAGAGGGCAGTGCGTGGCCCCCTTCGCTGGTTGTTGCCGAGGCCGGAATCGGTGGAATGGTGTTCATCGGGGTACTCCGTATCCGCCCAACGGGGCGGCTTCGGCGGAGAGCGACTTCAGTTCGCGAACCCGCGCGTTGCCTGCGCGTGCCATGCGGATCTGCGGCATAAAAAAGCTCCAGGCACGTGGCCTGGAGCTGGTGTGACGTCGTTATTCGCCCGGGTTGGCGGTTGCCGTTTGGCGCAGGAGTTCGTATGCCTTGCTGCGGAGTTGCATGGCTTCCTCGGGGAGGAAGAAGTCCACTCCCGCGCTTCGTCGAGCTTCCGTTCCTTCCCGCAACGCGTTATCGAGCGGGCGAACTGCAGTGCCTTCGGGCATCAGGACGTCGATTTCCTCAGACGTCGGGGACTCCACCCAAAGGATGAGTTGCTCGGTGGAGCCGTCGCCCACGAAACCCGGTAGCTGAACCTCCCAGACAGGGTAGGGGGCATGGTGTTCGTCGGGCTCGCCCCCTTCCTCGCCGTACTCCACCAACGGGTGATTCACCACGTAATCGCTCAGGCGAGCAACAGCCTCCTTTTCGGCCGCCGTTGCTGCGGTTCGATTCGCTAGATCACAGACCGCCTCGATATCCTTGATGCGCTGCGGCTCGCTGTCCCATTCCCGGAAAGCGTCGGCCGTGTTCATGTATTGCACGTCGTGTCTGGCAATCCGAGCGGCCCAGCCCCCATGTTCTCCTGGCCGCGCCTTGTTGCTGCGGTAGCTAGCCATGAGGTCGATATGCGGCGTGTCGGCCATGATCGGCGACTTCAGAATGTCCTTCAGCACCGATTCGATGAACTCGTCGTCGGCGCACTTCCTGGCTTCAGCGATCAGCGGTATCGCGACGACTGAATCGTCGAGCGTGTTCAAGAACTCACTGCTGACGATGAGGCTGGGATCGATGGCGTAGAGGTAGTAGTTGTCCCCGCTTTCCTCCAGCGTGAATCCCATTTCTTCCAGCAGCAAGCGATGGTGCGACTGGATTGCTGCTGCCGGTATATCAGTCATCACGGTGATGGTTTCGTGCGCGTCTGCCATGGCAGATTTCCTACATGCTGACCAAAGGGTCAGCTTCAGCAGGAGGCAGCTTGAAGCCCCTATTTCGCGCGTTGCTTGTGCGTGTCACAGGCCATCACGTAAACGTGTTCGGGAGGTGTGATGGAAGATGACCAACAACTACGACCGATCTCTCAGTGTCCCAGTGAAAATACAATCGAAATGCCCGGGCTTCGTCGCGACTGCTGTCGCCTTGAATGTGCTGGTCGAGTTCCACGGATCGTCGATGCCAGTTCACTAGATACGCGGGACGCGTGCGCCGATCCAGCACAGCCGCCCCCGTTGGGCCACAGGTAAGGTGCTCGGCGGTCAGAAACGTTTCCCAGGCCAGTCTCGCACCGGCGTCGCCTGCTGCCCGCATTGACCAATAGTGCTCCGCCATCGCTTGAAGAACTCGGTAGACCAACGCGTGATCGTTGAAGGCGCTCTTTCGCGCAGCGCGGGCCGCCTTGGCATGCACTACGACGCGTCCGCGCAGGTTGGCCTGAGCCCAGCTAGCCAAGCCCTTGAACGACGCGGTTGGTGGAGCGGTAGGCAACAAGATCTCGGCCGCTTCGCCCTGGGTACCGCCATCGCGGCTCCGTTCGCTCCGCAATCGGAAAACCTCCGCACGCAACTGGTCAATCTGGTCGGACTGCTGTCGGATGACAAGCTCCAATCGCTTCTGCTGCTCGACGTCCACGGGCTCCGCAGTAACGCTCGGCGGCACTGATGCGGGAGGCGTCCCTTCCGTCAGGGGTTCGCGGCGCATTCGCTCTGCGGTCTCAGCACGCGCTCGTAGCCTTTCGGATACCGCCCGGGAGGTTTCAAGCTCCATTTGCAGTTGCTTAATGTGAGTGGTCAATTTCCGCTCGACGCGACGATGTTCCTCCGCGGCGGCGCGCGTAGCCTTTGCCGAGGTTGATTCAGTCAGCTCCTCAAGGAGGCGTTCGCGGTAGACAATGCGCTCATGAAGCCCTTCGAGTTGTTCGCTGAGAAGCACGTCCGGGAGTTCCGCTTCTTCGTCATCATCCCTGTTCGGCGGTAATCGAACTGACTCAAGCCAGTCCAGGACTGCAGCTAATACAGGCTCATGATCGGCGCCGCCAACGGCCATCCACAAAATCTGGACATAAAGTGGGCTCGTGATGTCGTCGGCAAACTCGAAGTCACGGTTGTCGGATGAACAGAACAACGTCACGTCGACGTGGACGGCGCCGATCCCTTGCGGTACGAGCGCACTGGTTCCGATCGTTGTGGTAACGGAATACTCGTCCTCTGCCATGCATAGGGGCGTCTGCGTCCGTGCTGCGAGGGTGGCGAGCGACTTCACGCCCGGAAAGAGGAATTGCGGGTCAGCAGTTGTCAGGCGATCGCCATTCCCGCACAGCGTGCCGGTCAGGTGAATCCCCAGCATCGCCATGGCAAGCGTCACGAAACGCAATGGCGTAGGATCGGCGGCGAGCATGAAAGCCCTCTGACCTACCGTGCTATCAGGGCTGGTTGGCATGGTGGTCATGCGGCGCTCGCCTCTTGCTTACTGGTTTCGGTGAGCGGATAGTAGTTCGGCGGCACCACGATGGCGTAGCCGCTGAGAATGCAACCGGCGCCGCCCATTCGGCGCTCTCGCCAGCTGGCTGTGCAATTCAGCCACGCGCGCTTCTCGGCCTGTTTTTTGCGGCCAGGCCCGGCTCCTGGGCTGACGAAAACTCTCAGATTTAGTTACCCCTCCCCTCCCTTACGCCCTATTCAACATTATTAACCTAATGTTGCATAGACGGCTGCAATCGTTCCTACAGGAACGTAAGACGTTCCGTTATTGCATATCGAGATAGCCTGTGCGAGGATGCCGGCGTGCACCCTCGCGCACGCACGTGTACGCGCGCGTAGGCGGCCGGGATCTCAACGAAATCGCTCATCTGGAGCCTGGAGCCATGCTGAATACGACAGACGCCGGCGCCGCCGGCCGGAACGTCCCGAGCACTCACGCGGCAGTGAGCCCCACCGAGATCGCTCGGCTGAAAGCAGCTCATCCCACGGACACCCGTGCGCTAGTGCGCGAGGTGGCCAATCGCTTGTTCATCGCCGGCGAGAGGCCGACCCGGGCGCTGGTGCGCGAATTGACCGGCCGCGGCTCGATGACGACCATCGACGCGGGGTTGCGGGAGTGGTGGGAGGCCCTGCGTAGGCAGCTGGACACACGGGTCGACGTGCCAGGCATACCCGAGGCGCTGGTGCCGGCCTTCCAGACGGCGTTGGCGAGCCTATGGCAACAAGCGGCACTGGAGGCCAAAGGGGCCTTCGATGATGAGCGTGCGGCTGCGGATACGCAGATCCAGGACGCCCGCGCCGGCGAGGCCGCAGCACACGCCATGGTGGATTCGGTTCAAGCCAGTCTCGACGCCGCCCATACCGAGTTGGCCGAGCGTGGCCGCCGCATCCAACAGCTCGAACATGAGTTGGCAGCGGCCAGGGCCAGCCACGAATCAACCGCCGCCGCCCTGCAGCGTGAATCTGCTGGGCGAGAAGCGGATCGCCGGCAGGCCGATGCAGACCGCCGCGAGCACGAGGCCGCCTTGGCCCGGGTGCTGGACGAGCGCGTGCGCGAACGTGAGACCCTCGAAGGCCAACTGGCGTTCACCACACGCCAGATCGACGAAGCGCGAGAGAAATCCAAAGGGCTGGCCAGCGAACTGGGCCGGGAGCGTGGGCGGGCTGAAAAGGCTGAGGAGGCTGCCCGAGCTACGGCGAGGGAACTCGCCGACGAGCGCCGAGCCCGGGATAGCGAGCGCGCTACGCTGATCGCCGAGAAGGCCGATGGCGACCGTCGACACGAGGTAGTGCTTGGAGATCTGCGGGAGGAAATGGCGGCAGCCAATGCAGCCCGGCAGGAAGCCGCGGTAGAGGTCGCACGCCTACGACAAGCGCTCGATGCAGCTCTGCAGAGGGCCGCGGACGTTGAAAGGCGGCTTGCCGAGGAGATTGCCAAGAGCGCTGCCGCGGCTAGGCGAGCTTCGTCACATATGGTGCTGGACAAGGATGGCGAGGTACTTTTCACTCTGCCATATGAGCCGAGCGAGGACGAACAAAAATCCATCACTCAGCGCGGCTGGACAGTCACTCCGATTTGACTTGATGCAATCGTCACTACAGCGCTGGCCGCTTCATCTTAGCCTGCATGAGCAGGAGCTATTCTGATGCACTCGGTTAATTGCCAGCCAACGCGGCAAAGCTCTCGAAGAAGCAATCAAACTTCGTTGATTAAAAGGTCTGCTGATGCGTGTAATTATCTGTTGCGATTTCGTTGAGCCCGAAAGGGTTTGCGCGAGACGAGGCTGTGGGCACATGCTTACGCGTGGATATTTTGTGCGGTCTGAAGACGGCGTAGAACGCCCTTACGGTAAAGACTGCATACAGCATGAATTTGGGATCGGCGCCCACCGTGGTATTCCTGATCTTACCATTCGTGATGGTGCGCCAAATTCAAAGCGAAACAATAGTCGCCGAAATGATTCACTGCATGTCGACCATGACGACACGCTTATTGCTAAGCGTTATCTGCTTCTTCGATCCCGGCTGGCAGAATTACCTTACGCCGATAACGGTCTTCGCTACCAGCAACTGGCGGACATACATGCACAGTACGTCAATACTGGTGAGCTTTCTGCATCTGAGGTTAACCACATCGTTGCAATCGAACGGCACCAAAGAACGCCGCATAAATACAAGGCGATTAATCTCCTTGACGTACACACCGCGCTTCGCCAGATTGACAAGAAGATACGAAATGCAACATCCGATAAATCTGTTGAGTATTTAAACAGCATTCGTCACGGTAAGCATGGCCTTCTGCCAAATCTGCGTCTCTCGCAGAAGCAAATTATGCAAACAGACCTCAAACTTCACAAAAATGCGTTTCAATTTTAGGAACGCGATGTGGCACGTTTAAGCAACAACCCCGCGACGTGCTAAGCCGCTCTCGATCTTGAAGCCGCCCCTTTGGTCGGCAAGAGCAGGAACTTCCCATGGCAGCTGCCAGCGCACAGAAATCCGAAGTTTTGACCATCGACCTGACCCCGACGTGGGGCGAACTTGGTAACGTCTACACCCGTATGGCCGAAAGCGGTGAACGCGCCGCAGCACGCGGAATGCGTGGTGAGGTCGCCCGAGCGTTCGCCTTAGCCGAAGCGTTCAAGAAGATCCACGAGGCGTTGCCGGCAGATCTGCGCGAGCAGGCTGAGAAAATTGTCGCGGCCGAGCTGCGTAAGCAGGGCATCGAGGTTCTCCCCGTGAAGGAAGGAGAGCACGCATGAGCAATGGATGCGCTTTGGAGCCGGAGGAGCCGTCCTACAGCAGGTATCGCGTATACCTGACCAGCGCACCCGGCCATTGGGCACAGTACAACGGCCACGTCGACGTGGTTGCACCTGATGGCGTCGAAGACCTCGACGACGAAGTGTTCTCCCGAGCGGTCAAAGCGCTGGCCAGGACGTCTTTTCCTGATCGCCCTAGCCTGTCGAGTTGGCGACTGGAGCGATTCGAGCGCCTTTCCTGACGCGTTATGGTCAATACCCACCGAGCCCGCCAGCACCGCTGGCGGGCTTTTCTTTATGCGAACGCACCCACCAAACGGTCGCAACAGCTCAACCAGCATGCGGCAGCAACTCTACCGTCGAAGCTGCCTTGTCTGGCAGCACGGGAGAGAAGGATGGACGTCACACGTATCGAACGCGGATGGGCCGCGCACTACATCTGTGCGGCGCGGTGCTTGTTCCGACGCAACACGCTGCTGGTTGCCGGCGATCGCGGCATCGTGGTTAGCACGGTAGGCAATTTCCGGCCTGAAGATCACGGTCACGGGCCGGTCGAGAAGGTGAATGCTGACGGGTACTACGAAACCCAAGCATTCATTGCCGGCGGGGACGTCGCCGGCGGCGTCGGGTACATCGAGGCCGATATTCGCCGGCCCGTGCACTTCGAGTCGCCTCGCCGGCTCGATCTTAGCCCAGACGTTGATCGTCAGGCTGACCTGGTGGCCAACACCATGCACGAGAATGTGGTCGCCGAGCTGATCGAGGTACTGCGCCAACGCTAGCCTCAGCCGTGACCTGCATGTGCATGGCTTCTGCATGATGAACCCCTGCCCCGGCCAGCTCATTCGAGCGGCCGGGGCATTGCGTTTGCAGCAAGGCGCGGCACGTCGACGCAACACGTATGGAGTGCTGCCGCTGCTACCTCAATCGGAGACCGCTCGATCGAGCGGTATAGGAGAAATCGATGAAAATGTTGATGCAAGCGTTGTTCGCCTTCCTGGTCTGTTCGTTCGCTTTCGCGGCCAACGCCGCGGAGCCTGGTATACGGTTTCATGTGACCGTCTATCGATCGGGTTCTTTGCTCATCGACCAAGCGGCGGGCGTGGATCTTGGGCGGACTGCCACGCTGACAAAGGCAACGCCGTTCGAGATGCCCGGGGCAGCGTGCGCCGTGAACGGCAGCTCCAGAACCAGTGTCGCCGGCACCGGGAAAAGTGGCGTGACCGTAACTGTCCGGCCGGTTGCGGAGTCGAGTGACGCCACGTCGGTTCGAGCCGTCGTCCGCCTGCAGAATTCGCAGCTGGTGCAGGCTGTGCCTATCCAGGCTGGTGTGTGTAAGGGCGAGACCCCGGCCATGCTGAAGTACGACAGCTCCGCGACGTTTCAACTGAGCAAGAAGCACAAGGGAGTTCTTCGTGTGGGGGCGTACACCGTCGACATGAACCTCCTTGATGCGGCGCCGGCGCCGAAACAAGGGCTGCGCATCTAAGCGCGCCGCCACCTGCAACCAAAACCGACCAGCTCCAGGGCTGGTCGGTTTTCTTCTGAATAGTTGGCGCAACGGCGCTCACGGAACCCAGGCGCACTACTCCACGAAGCCGCCCCGTTGGGTGGCATGGAGTCGGAACCATGCAGCAGAACGAATACATCCCCCGCGCAGTGGTCTGCATCAGGGATTACTACTACACGCTTCGCGAAAGCGCGTTGATCCAGATGAGGATGCCCGGGGGCGAGACCCACCGGATCGAGCGGCTCTACCACGTTCGCAACCTCTCACAGGACGCGGACGAAGCCATCAAGCTGGCCAAGCACTATGCCGCACAAAATGGCCTGGCATTCAGCCAGTCTGCCGACAGTTTGCGATCGGAAATGTTGGCCATCAAGCGAGCCTCGGCCGAGGAGATGCAAGAGCGCCGGCGTCGAGAGGAGGAGGAAGATCGGCAAGCTGCGGAGGCCCGTGAGCAACACCAAAAAGCAATCCTCCTCGTTACCGAAGCCGAAATCGCCAATGGCTTGCTGGTGCGCGGCCGGCCACACTGGGCGCCTGAAGTGGTACTGCTGGAGCTTGGCGCGGGCGCCACGCTTCGCGGCTTGGCCACCAGTCTCTACGGCCAGCAGGGAGGGGGCTGGATCGACATGAACGCTCTGCAGCCTGGCGACATCGGCTACATCGATTGGGTGGCTAAGAGCTTTGCTCGTGGCGATTTTGCCGATTCGCCGGTGATGACACTCCGTGGCCAGGCTGTAGTTGCCCGCTTCGGTGAAAAGCCCCTGCCCGATCCTGTTCCTGGCGTCTACCTTGGGAAGCCCGGCGAGAGGGTGGCGTTGCAGGCGGTCATCGTCTCTAAGCGTGACTTCCCGGTGATCGCCTACGGCACGGGGATGAAGACGCTCGTGAAGATGGTCGAGTGCGGCACCGGAGCGTCCGTCATCCATTGGAACAGCGGCATGTCCTATGGACAGGTCGGGGATCGCGTAGCGATCAAAGCGACCGTCAAGGAGCACGAAGACTACAAGGGCACCGCCCAAACAGTCGTCTTGCGCGTCCGCGCTGCATGATCTCCAACCCGCCGGCATTGCTGGCGGGTTTTTTTTCTTTCGTGTCTCGATGCCGGACGAACTGGACTGGGCTCGCCGCTCTGCGGCTCGGCCTCCCTGCGGGCTCCGCCCGCTGTCGGCCCGCCCGTGCGGCCCAGCCGTCCCGCTCGCCGTAGAGGTCGTCTCTGCCGCCTATGCGTCAAGGTTTGGCGGGAAAGGCAAAGCATGCGGGGTGGTGGTGACCCTGCGCAACGATGCCGCGGCGCGCTTGCGGGCGCTTCCACCCGAAATCCGGCCAGTCGCCGGGTGCTGGAGAGAGGCATGGGGCCGTACAACAACGAGACGAGGACGTATGAAAAGGTGGAGGGCTACGAGAGCGGCCACTGGTACGTGAAGGAATCCACACGGGAACTCTTTATCGTCCCGAGCGCGGAGGCGGAGATTGAAGGGCCGGACAATGAGACGCTGGAAGCTCTGAACACGATCTATCGCGAGAAGCCTTTCAAGGAGGTCGATGCGTATGCCGTGGCCAATCAGCTTGGCCTGGTTGTGGTCGCCGACGCCCTCAAGCGCTTCGACACGGAGGTCGGCTACTTCCACGCCTGATATGCCACGAACCTGTCGCCTCCTATCGGGGTGGCAGGTTTCCCTTTGCCGAAAGAGGAACCGACGCAACGGCGTCACTTTCCATCAAAGCGCACAACCAACCGAAGCCCGGTTTGTGCCGGGTGCTTGGAGAAACTGTCATGCCTCAATCCAACGAACAGGGAAAGTGGGTGATCTGCCCGTGCTGCAAGGGCGAAGGCAAGCGCGACATGCAGGGTGTCGTCGATCGTGATGATTTCGATGACGAGGAGTGGGCGGAATATCTTGATGGCAGCTACGACACTCCGTGTTCAGACTGCGGCGGCAGCGGCAAGATGCTTGCGACAACGGCGGATCGCCTGATCCGTCGCACAGGTACTGGGGGGCATAGTGTCTTCTACAAGGACGCAGACGATGCCAGCGAGCACTTGCTGCGTATGGTCGATGGCATGGTATGAAACGCCAGCGCCACGCCATCCACCGGGCCGTCATCGAGCCCTGATTCCATGTCCACTAACCCACCAGCTCTGCTGGTGGGTTTTGCTTCGTCACTGCCATCCAGCCGTGGCACGGCCGAGCAACGCCCGCGCTCACTATGCCGCATCGCTCCATCAAGAAACCGACCCACTGGTTGGTATGGCTGGAGAATCACGATGGTCTTGATGAACGCCTGCATTGCCACGAAAGAGCCGACCGAGGGGATGCACCCGGTCAATACACTGCGCGGACACTTCGTCAAGCGCAAGCCGGACGCGAGCAAGGTCTACAAGGTCGAGGGCTACTGCGCCGACCAGAAGCGTTGGGAGCTGACGGATGTGAACGACGTGAGCCGCTGCATTTACGTCAAGCCAGGCACGTTGTTGTTCGCCGGTTTCACCTACTAAGGGGGGCGGCTATGTGCAACTTCTGGCGAGTCACCATTCGGAACCGCGATGGCTCTTTGCATTCCTTCGGGGTTTCCGCGGGGGCGGCTTTGGACGCCATGCGAGCCGCGAACTGGGCAGAGGGTCGCCCGTGCGCGATATCTGCGGAGCCGTGGGAATAGAGACGTAGAAAGTCCGATCAGCTGCTGCAAGTCCTGGCCTTTTGCTTCGCCGATGTATCAAAGCTCCAGGGCGCGCCCTGGAGCTTTTTCATGGTTGATGGCACGCCAAAGCAACATGCAGTGGCATTGGGCGTTCCCGCTTCGTTCCAGAGCCGCCCCGTTGGACGGCATGTGATGGAGATTTTTCATGCGGAAATACGCAATTGAGTACGCTGCGGCACTACTGGATCTGGCCATGCTGCGGGGCAACCTGGGCGAACTCGATGCCGAGCAGCGGGAGGCTCTCGAAGACCCGCAGCAATGCTTCAGCATGCTGGCTGATTTCGACGCTCGCCTGGGTTTGAACGTGAATGAGGTTCGCCGCGTGCTCGCCGAGTGGCATGCTGAATCTCCGAGGCGGTTCGGTGGCTGGAAGGCTGGCGATGCCGGTTGCACCCGCGAAGGCAGTACGTATCGTGTGACTCGGATTGATTCGGACGGCTATATCCAAGTCGAGATTGAAGATTCCGATAGGCGAGTAAGCGTGGTTGCCCACCCTAGTGGCAAGGTTGGCTCACAGGGTGGCTGGGATCTGATGGCACCTGTCACTCGACTCGAAAGGGCGCCGTAATCTGCGCTCGATGGTGGCTCAGCTATCGATGCCATTGCAGCTCCAGGTCATCCACCTGGAGCTG
>NZ_JBGBPX010000017.1:0-91990 GCF_041107475.1 Rhodanobacter sp. FW021-MT20
GGCACAAGCGCAGCAACGACACCCATGCCTCCACCACCGATCCGGATGCGCGTTTGATCCGCAAGGGCAAAGGCAAGGAAGCCAAGCTGAGCTACCTGGCCAACAGCCTGATGGAGAACCGTCATGGCCTGGTCATTGGCGTGGACGTCCGCCACGCCAGCGGCACCGGCGAACGGGACGGTGCACTGGATCTGCTCACCGCCGCTGGTATCAGGCAAGGAGCAACGCTGGGTGCCGACAAGGGCTACGACACGCAGGACTTCGTCGCGGCATTGAAGACCCGCCAGATCGTGCCGCACATCGCGCGCAACACCGGCAACGGCCGCAGGAGTGCCGTGCCGGCTGCCGCAGCGCGCACCCGCGGCTATGGCATCAGTCAGAAGGTGCGCAAGCGGATCGAACAGGGCTTCGGCTGGATCAAGACCATCGGTGGTCTGCGCAAGCTGCCGATGGTGGGCATCGCCGCGGTGCGCGGTTGGGTGACCTGGACGTTCGCCGCTTATAACCTGATCCGGCTCGGCGGTATCGGCGAGTGGTGGGAGCCGTCGCCGACGTGAGCGACGACAGGAGACGTGCGTCCGAAGGGCGGAAAATCCTGTCCTGCAGCCACTGCAACGCCAACCATCCATAGATCATGGCTATGAAACCTGACGCAGGACGGTGCTTCTCAACAGCCTGCTAGGTCGGCTGTGCTACGCGGGACGAGACCTGTTCACGAATGAGGCGATCGCAGCGATATTTGATCTTGATGAGTCGCGGATCATGCTGCCGTTCCTTTACTGGTACTTGACCTACTTCGATTGGGATGCGGCTGCCGCTGGTGATCACAAGATCAAAGGCAAAACGCTAAACAAGGCTAAGTTGAAGGCGCTTCGGGTAATCGTTCCGCCGCTGGAGGAGCAAACACGGATCATTGCGGTGCTCGATCAGGCCTTCGCCGCCCTCGACCGCGCCCGCGCCCATGTCGAGGCCAATCTGGCGGATGCGAAACTTCTTAAGGAGCGCGGCGCGGACCAGCTTCTGAGTCGCGTAGCAGCTAACTCACCCACGAGGCACTTGGGTGAGTTGGCTGAGTTTCGCAACGGCCTGAATTTCTCACGGCATAGCAATGGCGAAACAGTCAAGGTTGCGGGCGTAGGCGACTTTCAGCGAAATTTTTGGTTGCCTATTGAGGATCTGAAAACGATCTGCATCGAAGGTCGATTGAGTGAGATCGACAGTCTCTGTGCTGGCGATATCCTCACAGTCCGCTCGAACGGCAACAAAGACTTGATTGGCCGAGTGATGCTGGTAGGTGAGACTGAAGAAAGTCTGTCCTTCTCTGGGTTTGTGATCCGCATTCGCGTGCAGTCTGCCGATGTTGATCCGGAATATTTGTGCCACTTCATGAAATCACAGGCTGCAGTAGCTCATCTGCTGGCTGGCGGGGGTGGCGCAAACATCAGCAACCTCAACCAAGGAATCCTTTCCAGCTTGCCGGTCGCGATCCCATCCGCCGAGAAGCAGAGGGAGTTCGTAAGTTCAATGAACAACCTGAGCGCAAAAATAGAACTCTTGGTAGAACAAGCAGAAGCCAAGATCTCCGACCTCGCCAACCTCCGCCAATCCCTCCTGCAAAAGGCCTTCTCCGGAGAGCTGACATGAAGCAAGCTGGAAAAATCTCGCCGGCGTCATCGGTAGGAGCGCACCCTGTGCGCGAAATTCCCTTGCGACGTCGTAGGCCATTCGCGCACAGGGTGCGCTCCTACAGAAAGCCGGGTTATTCGAACTTCGCATGAGCAAGCAATCCCCCGTCAAGCTGAGCGACCTCGAAGACGCCCTGTTGTTCGTGGATGTGGGAAACGGCTTTGACACCGCAGCCTGGGTCTGCCGGGAAACGGGCGCCGTGCTGTGGCACGGCGGCGACTCCGACGAGCTCGAACCGTTGCCGGAGGATATCGACGACACAGAGCGCCATGTGCCGGTGCCGGACAAACGCGAATTCGGGCTGGGCAAACCGCTGGCGCTGGAGTTCACCCGCACGCACCTGCCGGCATGCTACGAACAGGTCTGCGCGATCTTCGCGCACCGCGGCGCCTATGCCCGCTTCAAGGATCTGCTGGAGCGCCACCAGAGCCTCGACGCCTGGCATCAGTGGGAGGCGGAGCAGACCCGCCAGGCGCTGCGCGAATGGTGCGCGGACAACGGCCTCACCCCGGCCGACTGATTTGGCTCGCGCAGACGAAGCCGCATCGCTGCCGGGTCCGGGCTTGATCAGTCGTCCGGCGGTTGAGCGCCATCAGGTTGACGAGCACGAAGCGCGATGATTCGGCTGGTTCGAGGGGCCGGTGTCACATGGGTGCCCGAGGTGGGCTGATCGACTCGCGACCACGGTCCCATTCGTCCTGAAGCCGCCGGAAGAAAGTGTCATCCACCCGGTCCCGGTTGGCCGAGAGCGAATCCGTCATGGCCTCGCAGACGCGATCAATCACTTTTTCAGGCGAGCGCACAAGACAAAACGTTTTCCCGAATTCGACCAGCTGCTCTCGGTTGGGGTAGCGCGTGCTCTTGTTGAGTTTCAATGCCAGCGTGCGGTCCGTCTGCATCTGTCCCGTCCTGACGTTGATGTCGTCGTAGGCTGCCGTGGTCACCACGTCATAGAGGGGTGACAGGCGCGGCGCGGCGGCGGCCGGGTGTTCGTACAAGAGTCCGAAGTTTTTCAGGTGTGCGTCGCCGTTTCGAACAGCGACACAGAGCACGAAGCACGCATAGAATCGCTGCAGGCTTTCAAGGGCATTCTCGCGGCAGAAGGCTCGAATGAAGCGCGTAACCGCCTCGTAACTCTGGGTGTACTTGTAGTGGCCGGTCGGCTCGCGAGGCAGGTTCATGAGCACGGTCATGTCTTCGAAACCCATGGGCTTGTCGCCATCGAGATCGAAGCGCTTCATGACGAAGAGCGAGCTGTCGTCGGTCAGCCAGAATTCCGGGACACTGATGCCGGCGCGTCGCGCGGCATCCATGCACAGGAATTCGTTGGCCGACAGGTGGGGGTAGTCCTCGCCACCGGACTTCACGATCAGATCGGAATGCAGCATGGTGGCCCGATCGCTCATCGGCTTGTCGGCGTCCGGCAGCATGACTTTGGGCTGTGCGCCCGAGATGCCCGAGTCGAAATACATGTCCACCAGGTGCTCGAACATCTCGTTGCTCGCCCGTTCGGACAGGAGGCGCCTGAGTCCGATTTCCGCCGGTTTTCCGGTGCTGGTCTGCCCCGGGATGGTGTACGTCAGCCGACCAATGGTTTGCTGCCCGGTGATGCCCAGCAGGCGCATGTCGTCGATCTTCTCGAACTTGGCCAGGCGCCGAATGATCCGCTCATGCAGGAACCCTTCGGGGAGCGACATCGAAAACACGGGGGGCAGCTGGTTGCCGCTGTAGCTCGCGGCCCGCAGCGGCATCAGCAAGGAGACCGCGGCCGAAGGATCCTTGGTGCTGTAATTGAAGGCGTACTGCGACTGGCGATAGATGTCGCCGGCCTCGCCTTGGGGGGTGGCGACGCTGAGCTGCTTAATCTTCATCGGCTGGATCCAGCAGAGAGCTGATCTGATCGATATCCGGACGGGCGTCGATGATGGCAAGACCCTTTCCAAGCGCGGCCAGGGTGGCCATCAGGGTGTTGAGCGAAACGTTTTTGCCCGCCTCCAGGTCCAGGATGGTCTGACGACGGCAGTCCGCGCCGAGAGCCAGATCATGCTGACTCCGACCCAACGCCTTGCGCTCTGCCCGAAGGGCCTGACCAAGCTCGCGTGCATTCAAAATGATGGCAGTCATGTTCGTTCAATCGAACATATATGAATTTATGTTATAAAATGTACGCTTTAACGAACTTCAAATCAATAGAGCTGATCATGCCTCGTTGACCAACGAGTGCGGCGAAACTGTCGCCGCCGTGAGCTTCGGCCCCGGAAATATCAAGGCGGTTGCGACCAGTGGCGTTGCCGGCATCCTGTGACACAGACGTGCTACATTTGCGCAAGATACCTCCGCCTGAGCGTTTCCATGAGCACCACGACCATCCGCCTGCCCGATGAGCTGAAGGCCCGCGTTGCCGAGGCGGCAGCGCAGGCGGGCACGACGTCGCACAATTTCATCCTGGAGGCGATCGCGGAAAAGGCGGACGCGGCTGAGCGCCGAGCCGACTTCCACACCGAAGCGGACCGACGCTATGCGGAATTCCTGAAAACCGGCGAAAGCATCCCGTGGGACGACATGCGCCGGTATCTGGAGGATCGCCTTGCCGGCAAGCCGGCCACGCGCCCTTCGGCACGCAAGCTGGATCGACACGGGTGACACGCATCGAGCTGCTGCCCGGCGTGTTCGACGACCTGAAGCGCATCGTCGACCAACTGCTGCAGCACGACGTCGAGCAGGCGCTAGCACGGGGCCACGAAATCGTCAGCGCGATTCAGGTGTTGGCGAACAATCCACTGATCGGTCGCCCGATGGGCAGCGACAAATGCGAATTGGTGGTGGGCCGGGGTTTGAACGGTTACGTGGCGCTGTACCGCTACGTGCCGCCGATCGATACTGTATTTGTACTGGCCATACGTGCGCAACGCGAAGGGGGCTACGCACGGCATGAATGAAACCGAAGCCGATACCCGCGCCAACCGCATCGACCCGGTGCTGCGTGACGCCGGCTGGGGCGTGGTCGAGGGATCGAAGGTCAATCGCGAGATGATCTGCCCAGGCCGGATCACCGGTGGCGGCGGGCGCGCCAACCCGCTCTCGGCCGACTACGTGCTGAGTTACCGCGACCGCAAGCTGGCGGTGATCGAGGCGAAGCGTGCCGGCCTTGGCCATACCGCGGGCGTGGGTCAGGCCAAGGATTACGCCACGCGACTGCAGGCGCGCTTTGCCTACGCCAGCAACGGCATCGGCTGGTACGGCATCGACATGCAGACCGGCACCGAGGGCGATATCGCCTTGCCGTTTCCCACGCCGCAGGAACTGTGGGCGCGCTGTTTCCCCGAAGGCAACGACTGGCGCGACCGCTTCGGTGCGGTGCCGTTCGAGACCGGCGGCGGCAAGTGGCAGCCGCGCTACTACCAGCACAACGCGATCACTGCGGTGCTGGAGGCCATCGCCAAGGGCGAGCAGCGCATCCTGCTGACGCTGGCGACGGGTACCGGCAAGACATCCATCGCCTTCCAGATCGCGTGGAAATTGTTCGAGTCGAGCTGGAACCTGAGCCGAGATCCGGTGCGGCGTCCGCGCATCCTGTTCCTGGCCGACCGCAACATCCTCGCCGACCAGGCCTACAACGCGTTCAGCGCGTTCGCGCCCGATGCGCTGTGCCGCATCAGCCCGGACGAGATCCGCAAGCAGGGCCGGATTCCGAAGAACGCCAGCGTGTTCTTCACCATCTTCCAGACCTTCATGACCGGCACGGACAAGAACGGCGAACCGCAGTTCACCTTCGAAGGCTATCCGGCGGATTTCTTCGACTTCATCGTCATCGACGAATGCCATCGCGGCGGCGCGAAGGACGAGAGCGCGTGGCGCGGCATCCTGGAATACTTTGCACCCGCCGTGCAGCTGGGCATGACCGCCACGCCCAAGCGTGACGCGAACACCGACACCTATCGTTACTTCGGCGATCCCGTTTACAGCTATGCGCTCAAGGAAGGCATCGGCGACGGCTTCCTCACCCCGTTCAAGGTGCGCCAGATGGCCAGCACGCTGGACAGCTACACGTACTCCGACGAGGACGAGGTGATCGGCGGCGAGATCGACCCGGACAAGGAATACACCGAGGCCGACTTCAACACGAAGATCATCATCGACGCGCGCGAGGAAAGTCGCGTGCACGAGTTCATGGACCAGATCGACCAGCGCCAGAAATCGCTGGTGTTCTGCGCCACCCAGGATCACGCCGCCCGTGTGCGCAACGCGATCAACCAGATCAAGGACAACCCCGACCCGCATTACTGCGAACGGGTGACCGCCGACGACGGCAAACTCGGCGAGCAGCACCTGCGCGAGTTTCAGGACAACGAGAAGACGCTGCCGACGATTCTGACCACGTCGAGAAAACTTTCGACCGGTGTCGACGCACGCAACGTGCGCAATATCGTGCTGCTGCGCCCGATCACCTCGATGATCGAGTTCAAGCAGATCATCGGCCGCGGCACCCGAACCTTCGACGGCAAGGACTTCTTCACCATCTACGATTTCGTGAAGGGCTACGAGCACTTCAACGATCCGGAGTGGGATGGCGAGCCGCTGCCGCCGGACGAACCGCGCCGTCCGAAGGATTCCGGGAGTACCGGTGAAGTCCCGCCGCAGCCCGGCGAGGTAATGGAAACGCCAGAGCCCGTGGCGAAGATCGTGGTGAAGCTGGCCGACGGCAAGGAACGCTCGATCCGCTACCTCGCCGCCACCACCTACTGGCACGAGGGCCGGCAGATCACCGCGCAGGAATTCATGCAGCAACTGTTCGGCGACCTTGGCAACCTGGTCGCCTCGGAAGATGAGCTGCGCGCCGTATGGAGCGACCCCGACCGGCGCGAGGCCTTCCGGCAGCGCCTGGCGGAACTCGGCTACGACGCCGACCGGCTGGACGACATGCGGCGACTGATCGACGCGCCCGACAGCGACATCTTCGACGTGCTGGCCTATGTCCGCTTCACGCTGGCGCCGCTGTCGCGCACCGAGCGTGCCGGTGCCGCACGCGCGACCGGGCTGGGCGGCTACCAACGCGAGATGCGGGCGTTCCTCGACTACGTGCTCGACGCCTACGAAAGGCATGGTGCGGACGAACTGGCCTCACGCAAGATCGCCGACTTCCTGCGCATCCGCTATGGCGGCACCAATGACGCAAAACGCGCGCTGGGCCCGGTACCCGCGATACGCGAGGCCTTCGTCGCGATCCAGGCACATCTTTATCGATAAGGGGCCGAAGATCCCGGGTGTACGCCGCGGTTCCGCCAGAGCAGGTGGGCGCGGCGCACTGGCACGCGCCGGCCCTGTCCACGGCAGCCACCACGGCGACGCTGGCCGCCATCGGGCGTCGCCGCGCGCTGCGGCGCCTCAGGCCGTGCGCAGGTCCTGCAGCCAGGTACCGACTCGGCGCGCCTCGTCCTCGTGGTCCGGGTCGCGCCAGGTTTCGGCCAGTGCCGCGGCGTACCAGTCGCGCATCGCGGGCCGTTCGAGCAGGCGTTGTGCGTAGGCCATCGAGGCCGTATCCAGCGACAAGCCGTAGCTCTGGATGCGAAACGCCACGGGCGCGTAGAACGCATCGACCGCACCGAACGTGGCGCCAGCAAGGAACGGACCGCCGAAACGCGTCAGCCCCTCGTTCCACAATTCGCCGAGCCGAGCGATGTCCTTGCGAAGCGCTTCGTCCGGCGCATCGATGCGCACGCGGATGCCGCAATTCATCGTGCACACAGTGCGCAACGCGGGGAACCCGGAGTGCATCTCGGCCGTGGCCGAGCGCGCCCACGCCCGCGCCGCCGGATCGGCCGGCCACACGCCGGGATGCTGCTCGGCCAGGTATTCGGCGATGGCCAGCGAATCCCATACTGTGGTGTCGGCGTCACGCAGGCACGGCACCTTGCCGGTGGGCGAAAATGCCCGGAACACACTCCAGCTTGATGACGTGCCGGGCGCGAACGGCACCAATTCCTCCTCGAACGGAATGTCCAGCTCGCGCATCAGCACCCACGGCCGCAGCGACCACGAGGAGTAATTCTTGTTGGCGATGTAAAGCGTGTACATGGCATGCTCCAGTGCAGGAAACGATGTCAGGCTTGTTCGCAGACCTCGACGGCAGGTGCCGGCACGACTCGCCGCCGCGCATTCGCCAGCACCACACCGGCGATGACGATGACGCCGCCGACCAGCACCATCGGCCCCGGAATCTCATGCAGCCACAGCCAGCCGATGACGATGGCAATCGGTGGCGACAGGTAGATGAAGCTGGACACGCGCGAGGCACTGGCGCGGTGTATCGCGAAACTCCACGCCAGGTAACCAAGGAAGCTGGGCGCGATGCCCAGCCACAGCAGCGAAGCCATGTGCGGCCACGGTGCCGCGGCCAGCGCCCACGGCAGGTGCCAGCCAAATGGCAGCGCGCCCAGCGTGCCGGCGAAGAAAGTGGACGCGGTGACGCTGAGCGTGCCGTGGCGCGCGAACAGCGGCTTTTGCCCCACGAAGAAGATCGCCGACACCAGCACGCAGACCAGCACCAGCAACGCCTTCGGATCGGCCTCCACGCGCTGCCCGCTGGCCAGCACCACCAGCACCGTCCCCACCAGCGCCACGGCCAGACCCAGCCAGGTGCGCAAGCTCAAACGCTCGCGCAGCCAGAACGCCGAGACGGCAGCCGTCGCCGCCGGCACCAGCGAAATGATGATCGACGCGGTACCGCTGGCAATGCGTGTTTCCGCGTAGTTGAGGCAGACGTGGTAGGTGGTCAGACCGATCACGCCCAGCAGCGCCAGTTGCGGCCAGTCGCGCACGGGCGGCAGCGGCTGGCGCCGGATCGCCAGCAACACCGCAAAGCACAGCGAGGCGATCAGCAACCGCGCCAGCGCCACCTCGCCAGGCGTGAACGAAGGCAAGGCATAGGCGATCGCGGCATACGCCGACGACCAGGTGAACAGGGCAACGGCAATCGCGAACAGCGCGCCGCCACCGAGACGTTCGGAGGTACTCATGAATCCGGTTTCCACAGGGGTGGGGAAGTGCGCATCCTAGTCCTGCCGCGGCCACTGCGGAATAATGGATCGATACGTCGACGCCTTGTTTCACCGTCGATCGAAACATCATCGAGGATTCCGACCTTGGCTTCGAAACCCGAACTCGACCACAAGGACTGGCAACTGCTGGAAGCGCTGCAACGCGACGCCCGGCAGGGCTATGCCGAACTGGGCCGCACGGTGCGACTGTCCGCGCCGGCGGTGGCCGAGCGCGTGAAACGGCTGGAGGAAGCCGGCGTGATCAGCGGCTATCGCGCGGTGGTCGTGCCGAAGCGATTGGGCTACAGCATCGACGCGATGATCCGGCTGCGCTGCGACGGCGGCATCTGCGCGCGCATCGGCCAGCACGTGGCGGACATCCACGAAGTGCTCGACTGCCGCCGCCTTGCCGGCGAGGACTCGGCCCTGCTGCACGTGGTGGCGATGTCCGTGGCGCATCTGGAAACCGTGCTTGATCGCTTGCTGAAGATCCATCCCAGCGTCAGCACCACCACGCTGGTGGTGTTGCAGACGCCACATGCCGACCGCCCCATCACGCGCGCGATGTGGGATGCGGCGTGTGCGTTGTCGCATGACTGAATGCATGCCGAAACGACATGCGTGACCTTTGCCGGGCACGCCATTCGCCCTTGCGGCGCATACTCGTTCACTGACTGTCTCCTACCGCCATCGCCAACGGTTCGCCATGACTCACAAGAACACGCCTGACAAGAGCAGGCCCGACAAAAGCAGGCCTGACAAGAGCACGATCGACAAGCAACCGTCCGTTCCCACCGTCGAATCCGCCGACGCCCCCGCCGATCCCGGCCGCCGGCGCCTGCTGGGTGGCATGGCGCTGGCTGGTGCGGCGCTGGCCACCACCGGTTGCCAGCCACAAAGCAGCACGAAGCCCGCTGCCGGCAAGCCAGCCACGGCGGCAGGCTCCGGCCCGCGCGACGCCACCGCCCTCGACGCCGCGCTGCGCGAACACATCCGGCACGTGGTGGTGATCTACGCCGAGAATCGCGCCTTCAACAATCTGTTTGCCGACTTTCCCGGATTACAGAATCCACTCGCCGCACTGAAGCCCGAGCAGTACCGCCAGCGCGACCGCGACGGCAGTGAGCTGACCACGCTGCCGCCGATCTGGCACGGTCTGGTCAAGCACGAGCAGGTGGTGAACCACCGCACGTGGAAGATCGACGAGGATGCCATCACCGGCTTGCCCAACGCGCCGTTCGCACTGGCCGCGCCCGACGGCACGCCGCTGCCGCATGGCGTGGTCACGCGTGATCTGATCCACGCCTTCTACCAGAACCAGCAGCAGATCAACGGCGGCAAGAACGACGGCTTCGTGGCCTGGGGCGACAGCGGCGCACTGGTAATGGGCCACTACGCCGACAGCGCCAGCAACCTGCGCCTGTGGCGGCTGGCCGAGCAGTACACCTTGTGCGACAACTTCTTCATGGGCGCCTTTGGCGGCTCCTTCCTCAACCACCAGTACCTGGTCGCCGCCCAACCGCCCTACTACCCGCACGCCGACACCAGCCCGGCGAAGCTGCAGATCGCGCGCATCGAAGGCGACGACCCCACGGGGCTGGTGCTGAAGCTCACGCCCGATTCTCCCGCCAGCGCCATGCAGGGCCGCGCCAAGCCGCTGGGACCCAACGCGCTCACGCCTGACTTCTGGGCGGTGAACACCATGGGCCCACCCTACCAGCCGGCATGGACGAAAGACCCGGCCCATCCGCTGCTGGCCGATCCGAATGACTACGGCACCCTGCCACCGCAAGTACACGCGAACATCGGCGACCGGCTCAGCGCCGGCGGCGTGGACTGGGCCTGGTATGCCGGCGCATGGCAGATGGCGCTGGACGGCAACGGCGACCACGGCATCCGCGCCAGCTTCCCGGAAAGTCCCAACTTCCAGAACCACCACCAGCCGCTGAACTACTTCAAGAACCTCGCCCCCGGCACCGCCGCGCGTGGCGAACACCTGCGCGACGGCGGCACCGGCGAAACACCGAAAACCAACCGCCTGCTCGCTGCCATCGAAGCCGGCGAACTGCCCACGGTCACCTTCTACAAGCCGCAGGGCAACCTCAACATGCACGCCGGCTACTCCGACGTGGAAGCCGGCGATCGCCACATCACGCAGGTCGTCGCCGCGCTGCAGAAAAGTCCGCTGTGGCAGCACGCCATGGTGATCATCACCGTGGATGAAAACGGCGGCTGGTGGGATCACGTGGCGCCGCCCAAGGGCGACCGCTGGGGACCGGGCACGCGCATCCCCGCCCTGGTCGTCTCGCCACACGCGAAGAAGGGCCACGTCGAGCACACCATTTACGACACCGGTTCGATCCAGCGCTTCCTCAACCGCCGCTTCAACCTGGAGCCGTTGCCTGGCATCGTGATGCGCGACAAGGCGATGATCGCCGCCGGCGGCAAGGCACCGGGCGACCTGACCGAAACACTGCAGTTCGGCTGACCACCCGTCCATCAAAACCCGTAGGAGCGCACCCTGTGCGCGATGGCATCACGCCCAGAGCGTTCGCGCACAGGGTGCGCTCCTACAAGAATCCGTGGAGTTCCCATGCGCGAGCTGTACCCCGAGATCGAACCCTTTCGCACCCACCGCCTCGCCGTGAGCGATCGCCACACGCTCTACATCGAGGAATGCGGCAATCCCGCCGGCGTTCCGGTGGTGTTCCTGCATGGCGGGCCGGGCGCGGGCATATCGCCGAATTACCGGCGCTACTTCGATCCGGCGCGCTACCACATCGTGCTGTTCGACCAGCGTGGCGCGGGCCAGTCCACGCCATTCGCCGACCTCACCGACAACACCACCGCACACCTGGTCGCCGATATCGAGGCCATTCGCGAATTGGTGCAGATCGAACGCTGGGTGGTGTTCGGTGGTTCGTGGGGATCGACGCTGGCGCTGGCCTACGCCGAGGCCCATCCCGAGCGCACACTCGGCCTGGTGTTGCGCGGCATCTTCCTCGCCCGCGACGAAGAACTGCGCTGGTTCAACGAGATGGACGGCGGCGCGCAGTACATCTTCCCCGAACGCTGGGCGCGCTTTCGCGATTTCATCCCCGCAGCCGAACGCGACAACATGACCGAGGCGTACTGGCGCCGGCTCGATGGCGATGACGAGGCCACGCGGCTCGCCGCCGCACAGGCCTGGAGCGCCTACGAAGGCGGCAGCACCACGCTGGTCCACGATCCCGATGCCCCCGGCGACTTCGACGAGCCGCACCGGGCGGTGAGCCTGGCCCGGCTGGAAGCGCACTACTTCCGCCACGGCATGTTCCTGCAGCCGGACCAGCTGCTGCGCGATGCGGGCAAGCTGCGCCACATTCCCACCACCATCGTGCACGGCCGCTACGACATCATCTGCCCGGTGAAAACCGCGCTCGACCTGCACCGAGCCCTGCCCGAAGCGGAACTGCACATCGTGCTGGCCGGCCACAGCTCCGCCGATCCGGCGATCGTCGACGCACTGGTGCAGGCCACCGACAAGCTGGCCGATCGGTACACCTGAACGCCCACCGCAGCTCGTAGGAGCCCGCTCGCGGGCGATGCTTCTGTTCTGGCGCTCCCGCAAGCGGGAAGCAAAAACATCGCCCGCCAGCGGGCTCCTGCCTGTGCCGCGCAAAAAGCGGATGGCGCCCCGGTGAACGCACACCGACACTGCCCGCACCTTGCCGCGGAGTCCGCCATGCTCACCCTGTTCGATTACCTGCCCTCGCAGAACGCATGGAAAGTGCGCCTGCTGCTCAACCATCTCGACCGCCCGTACCGCACGGAATACGTAAGCATCTTCGAAGGCGAGGGACAGCACGCGGATTACCTGCGCATCAGCCCCACCGGCACGGTGCCGGCGATCCGTCTCGACGACGGCCGCACGCTGGCCGAATCGAACGCGATCCTCGCCTATCTCGCCGATGGCACGCCCTACCTGCCCGCCGATCCGTTCGGCCGCGCCAAGGTGCAGCAATGGCTGCACTTCGAGCAGGAGCGCGTGGAGTCGGTGATCGGTACGCTGCGCCACTGGACGCTTACCGGCAAACTGGCGCGCCGCGCGCCCGCATTGGTCGAGATGAAACGCGCCGCTGCGCAACGCACGCTGGCGATTCTCGAACGCGAGCTGGCTACCCGACCGTTCCTCGCCGGCGACCGCTACAGCATCGCCGACATGGCGGTGTTCGCCTACGGCAGTCGCGTCGAAGAGGCCGGACTTTCATTGGCATCCTGTCCGCATGTCCGCGCATGGATCGCCCGGGTGCAAGCGCAGCCCGGCTTCCTCGCCGAGATGCATCCGTACAGCGAAGATCCGTTCAGCGGCAACGAGCTGCCCTGAGGGAAACTCCGATTTTGCTCGTCATCCCGGCGAAAGCTCACTGCTGTCCGGAATAATTTCGAATACCCGCAGTCGTGCGGTGGCATATGCCGAAATCGGTTTTTGCCCGTCATTCCGGCGAAGGCCGGAATCCAGTGACTGTGTGGCTTGAGCAAGCGTGGTCGTCACTGGATCCCGGCCTTCGCCGGGATGACGAGCACGATAGGTCATCGCCAGCCGATGTGGAGTCACCTCTTTGCCGCGTCCCGGGCAAACATCGCCACGCCTTCGTTTCTCGGAGCCATGCCCGGGTTATTCCGGACAGCAGTGGGCGAAAGCTGGGATCCAGTGCCTGTATCTCCTCGAAAGCAAAGGCACTGGATTCCGGCTTTCGCCGGAATGACGAGCAGAAAGCCGGTTATTCAGACCTTCCTGAGCGTGGATGGCGCCGCAGCGCGCGATCAAGGCGTGGCCGTGGCCTGCGGCGGAATCAGGTCGGGCTGCGATTGATACCACTCGCGTGCATGCAGCAGGTGGAAATGGCGCTTGCCGTCGGCCAGTGCCACGCCCAGGCCGAAGATGCCCCAGCGCGCGTAGAGGTCGCCGGCCGGCTGGCCGTCACGAATACGCAGATGCGCGAACAGGTCGATGCGCTTGTTGTGGGCCACCAGGTGGTCGAGCACAAAGTCGCCCTTCTGCACTTCCACCTGCGCCGTGGCGGTGGCCTGGCCGGAGTCGATCACGCTGGCGATCCATTTCGGGAACGCGCTGCGATCGGCGTACAGCGACAGCAGCAGGCTGGCATCCTTCATGGTCATGCCCACGCTGCCGCGCAGGCGCATCGGTCGCTTCCAGTCCAGTTGCCCCTGCTTGACGGTGAAGCGCCCCCACCACGGCGGGTCGCTTCGGCCCTCGACGCGCACGCCGTTCAAGTCCAGCGTGAACTCGTCCAGGTCGTAACTATGCCCATCGCCCCGCTGCGCCAACGCCAGGTCGGTGTTCATGTCGATCTGGCCACTCAGGCGCGACACGCCCAGCGCCAACCGCGCGTCCTGGCTGCGCATCCTGAGCTTGCCGTTGCTGATGTCGCCATGGCCATTCACGTGCAGATCCGCATCCAGCGTGCCGCTGCCGCCGAGGAATTCCAGACTCTTGCCGGGCAGGTAATGGTTGTAGGCGCGCAGGTCGGGCACCTTCGCATCGGCAAAGCGCAGGTGCGCATCCAGCGTGTCGCGCTGCCGGGTCAGGTCGATCGCGGACTGCGTGGTCACCTTCAGCTTGCGGCCGCGCAGATAGACCTGGGCCGCCGACGTCGCCGGCATCACCGTGAAGCGGTCGACGTCCAGCACCGTCTCGATGTGCGCGGCTTGGCCGTTGCCGGCAACCTCGGCATGCGCATGGGCATCGCCGGCGAACACGTTGTCGAGCACATGGGCGCGCAAGGCCACGTGTGGTATGTCGAGCGTGCTGCCAGGGGCGACGCGGCCCGCGTCGAGTTTCAGCGCGGCGTCGATATCGCCGGCGCCATCCAGGTGCAGCCACGGCTTCGAGGCGAGCAACGGGGTCAGCCATTGCAGCGAGGCGAAGTGCCAGCGCGCCTCGACATTCCCGGAAAACCGGCGCAACTGCGCAGCATAGGGAGGGCCGGGAATCACTTCGCGGCCGGCTACGCGCAAATTCGCCTGGAGCTGGTTCTTCGTCCCGCGGGCATCCGCGCCGACAGGCGGCGGTACCCGCACGTGCACGTTCATCCGCTGTGGCTGCACGTCCAGGTCGAACTGCCCGCGTCGGCGCTGCTGGGTGCCGTCGGCGTCGGTGATCGCCACCGGCGCGTTCCATTGCAAGGTTCCGCCGGGCAGCAGGCTGCCACCGTCGAAACCGAGGTCGGCACTCACATGGCCCGCCAGCGTCGACGTATCCAGGGCCTTCGTGCCTTTGGGGCTCGCTCCCAGCGCCAGTGCCATCGTGGCCGACTCGATCGTCAGGTGGCCGTGTGCCCGCCCGGCCTTGCGCCAGCCCGGCGGATGTTCATGGGTAAACGCATCGAAGGCGAAGCGTATCGAGAATTTGGCGTCATGCAGCAACGGCCAGTAGCCATAGTCCAGCCGCGCCGCGGGCATCTCGATGTGCGAAGGAAAGACCTGTGTCGCGCCCCCGCGCAACTGGTGGGTGAAGCCGGCTTCGCCCGAGCCATCGCCATCGAGCACCAACCGCCCCCAGCGGATTTGCCGCAAGGACGAGGTATGCACGCCTTCCGCCGTGATGCGCCAGGCATCGCTGCGAAACGGCGGCGGCTGGTGATCGACCGGGGTCGGTTGCACGTCGATGCTGATGTCGGCCGCGCGTACCGAGACAAAGCGCAGCTCGCGGCGGAACAGTGGCCAGACCGCGATGCGCCCGCCGGCCGACGTGCCGTGCGCACTCCACAACAGGCGATGCACGTGGCCGCTGAGGGTAAGATCGTGCACATGCAGTTGACCCGGCCATGCCGTCCAGGCCCACGCCCACTGCGCCTTGAATGCTTCGGGCTTGCGATTGACCTGCCCCAGCGCCGCCGTGTTGAGAAACACGTTGCCGGCGACCAGATACAGCACGTAGAGCACGCCGAACAGCCACAGCAGGCGCCGCAGGCTGGGGGGGAGGTTACGCATGCGGGGCCGGTTCACGAGGGTCACGGCCCAGCATGGCGGCATCCGCGTGATAACTCGGTGCAGCCGCCTCCACGGCTTTCGCCACAGGCCGGCGTGGCGGCGGCGATGGCATACTCGGCGTTTTCCGGTCCGAGAGTGTCTTCATGCGACTCCTTCCTGCCCTCGCCTTCGGTACGCTGATGCTGCCGCTGGCGGCCCAAGCCAACGAACCGCATTCCTACGCGCAGCCCGATCAGGTGGTGGTGACCCATCTCGACCTGAACCTGAAGGTCGATTTCCCGCACCGCCAGCTCGATGGCCGGGCCACGCTGACGCTGGACTGGAAGAACCCGAAAGCCACCACGCTGGTGCTGGATACGCGCGACCTGAAGATCGCCAGCATCGAGGCCGTGGATGCGAAGGGCAAGACCCGCGCGCTGACCTACGTATTGGCGCCCGCCGACAAGCAGCTCGGCAGCAAGCTCACCATCCAGACGCCGAAGCGACCGCACGAAGTGCGCATCGCCTACGTCACCTCGCCCGACGCGTCGGGCCTGCAGTGGCTGCCGCCCGCGCAGACGGCCGACAAGAAGCAACCTTTCATGTTCTCGCAGTCCGAGTCGATCCACGCGCGCTCGTGGGTGCCGCTGCAGGATTCGCCGGCGATCCGCTTCACCTGGGACGCCCACGTCACCGCGCCGAAGAACCTGCGCGTGCTGATGAGCGCGCCGAACAATCCGCAGCATCCGCTCGACGGCACGTTCGACTTCAAGCAGACGCATCCGGTGCCGTCCTATCTGCTGGCGATCGCCGCCGGCGACATCGACGTGAAGGAAACCGGCCCGCGTTCGGCGGTGTACGCCGAACCGTCGGTGGTCGGCAAGGCCGCGCACGAGTTCGAAGACACCGAGAAGATGATCGCCACCGCCGAGAAACTGTACGGCCCGTACCGCTGGGGCCGCTACGACATCCTCGTGCTGCCGCCGTCGTTCCCCTACGGCGGCATGGAAAACCCGAACATGACCTTCGCCACGCCGACCGTGCTGGTCGGCGACAAGAGCCTGGTCTCGCTGGTGGCGCACGAGCTGGCGCACTCGTGGTCGGGCAACCTGGTCACCGCCGCCAGCTGGCGCGACATCTGGCTCAACGAAGGCATCACCACCTACGTGCAGGGCCGCATTACCGAAGCGCTGTACGGCAAGCGCCAGGCCGACGAGGAAACCCTGCTGTCGATCCACGCACTGCAGAAATCCATCGGCTCGATGTCCGCCAACTCGCAGCGGCTGGCGCCCCAGCCGCGCGACATCAGCGCCGACGATTCGCTGTCCGACGTGGCCTATGACAAGGGCTCGTGGTTCATGCGCATGCTGGAGCAGAAGTTCGGCCGCAAGGACTTCGACACCTACCTGAAGAGCTACTTCAACCACTTCGCCTGGCACAGCATCACCACCGAACAGATGCTGGCCTTCCTCAAGCCCAACCTGATCGACAAGTACCCGGGCAAGATGCGCTGGGCCGAAGTGAAGGACTGGGTCTACGGCACCGGCATTCCGAAGGACGCGCCGATTCCGGACTCGCCGCGCTTCGACGCGATCGACAAGGAACGCACGGCCTTCCTCGCCGGTACCCTGCCCGCCACCAAACTCGACGCGAAGAGCTGGAACACCCAGGAATGGATGTACTTCCTGGACCGCCTGCCCGACGCGCCGCCGCTGGCGAAGATGCAGCAGCTTGATGCTGCCTGGCACCTCACCGGCACGCCGAACGCCGAGATCGGCATGCGCTGGTACAGCCATGCCATCGCCGCGGGCGACAAGGCCGCGTGGCCGGCCGCCGCCGAACACATGACCCGTATCGGCCGGCTCTATCTGACCATGCCGCTGTACGCCGCCTTCGCCAAGACCCCGGACGGCTTGGCCTACGCCGAGCAGGTCTACGCCAAGGCCAAGGCCGGTTATCACCCGCTGACCCAGCAGGCGGTGGAAGCGCTGTTTGCCAAAGCAAAGGCCAAGCAGCCCGACGCAAAATAACGGTCTTCTCCTCCCCCTGCTGGCAGGGGGAGGGAGTTTTTGCCACGCCACTGATCTGGAACACGTTTATGCCCGCCACCAACCCATCCGCCCCTCCGCTCTGGAAACGCCTGCTGTTCCGGCGCCTGAAATTCCTCGCCGTGGTGGCGGTGCTGCTGGCAGTGGTGCTGGGCGGCAGCTACCTGTTCGCGCCGCAGTGGCTGATGCGCGCAGACGTGGCGCGCAAGGCGATGGCCGCGCACCTGGAGAAGAAATCGATCCAGGCCGGCGACACGCGCTGGGTGTATTACGAGGGCGGCGAAGGGCCGACCATCGTGCTGCTGCACGGCTTCGATTCGCGCAAGGAAGTGTGGCTGCCGGTGGCGAAACTGCTGACGCCGCATTTCCACGTGGTGATTCCCGACCTGCCCGGCTGGGGCGAGTCCTCGCAGGTGGCCGGCGGCAATTACGACATCGATGCGCAGGCCGCGCGGCTGCAGGATTTCATGCAGGCGCTGGGGCTGGGCAAGGTGCTGCTGGTCGGCCATTCGATGGGCGGCGCGATTGCCGGGGTGTACGCCGCCGAGCACCCCGAGCACGTGGGCGAACTGGCCCTGCTCGACAGCTTCGGCCTGAAGTTCAAGGAAAATGCCTTCGCCAAGGCCGCGCTGGCCGGCAAGGATCCCTTCCTCTACAACGACCGCGCCGGTTTCGAGCGCGTGCTGGCGCTGGCGTTCGACAAGCCGCCGCATCTGCCCGGCCGCTTCGTCGACGTGCTGGTGAAGTGGAACGTGGAGCACCGGGCCTTCATCGAACGCACCTTCGATGCGCTGCGCCAGCCGTCGCAGGTGCTGTCGGTGCAGAACCGGCTGGGGCAGCTGGACATGCCGGTGCTGGGCCTGTGGTGCCATGACGACCGCATCATCGACATCTCCGCGATGGATTCCCTGCGCAACGGCCTCACCCATGCCGCGGCAATCAGCGCCACCACGCTGAACGGCTGCGGCCACATGCCGATGCTGGAGAAGCCGGAGGCGACCGCGCAGGTGCTTACCGCATTCGCGCTTTCGCATTGAGTCGACGGAAGCCGTGATATTCTGACCACCGCAGACGCGGGCGGTGGAAGCCCGGTCATGCGGGAGTCAGCCACCCGCAGTGCATCATGGCGGTTTCAGGGACGACGGCACCGAGGGCATCCACGCACGATCCCGACGGTTGGCGCGCTTCAGAGGCGATAAAGACGGGACTATGCAGCAATCGCAATCGACCAAGCCCCATTTTCTGCGCAGTGGCGTGGACGCCATTGTCCGGATGTCCTCGACCCGCACGAACTACTGGTTCGAGGTCGTCCTGGATGTCGCGTTGGGCATCGTCCTGCTGGCCGCTGGCTGGCAACACCGCACCAGTGCGGCAAGCACCGTGCTGGCCGTTGCGATAGGCCTGTTCGCCTTCAGCTTCATCGAATACTTCTTCCACCGCTGGATGTTCCATACCCGCATCCCGCTGTTCACCCAGGGTCACGACAAGCACCACCGGGAACCGCTGGGTTACGACTCGCTGCCGTTCTTCCTGCCCGCCGCAACGCTGTTGATGCTGACCGGCCTGTGCATGCTGGTGCTGCCCGACGGCTTCGCCCTGTTGATGGCCGGCACCGCCACCTTCGGCTACGTGGCCTACGGGCTCAGCCACTTCGTGATCCACCACGTGCGCTTCAAGCGGCCGCTGCTGCGCCGCTGGGCCGGCGCCCACCACGTGCACCATTACCACCCGGGCACCAACTTCGGCGTCACCACGCCGCTGTGGGACTACCTGCTGGGCACCCGCTACGTGCGCCAGCCGCGCAAGCCCGCCGCCTGATTTCCGAGCTTTTGTATTTCTGAGCTTTTGTAGGAGCGCACCCTGTGCGCGAATGCTTTTGGCGGGGTATCGCGAAAAGCCTTTCGCGCACAGGGTGCGCTCCTACAGCGAAGTCGCGACCGGTTTCACAGCACGCCGGGCACCAGCGCCTTCACCCGCCGCATGTAATCGACGTAGGCCGTGCCGAACTGTTCGCGCATCCAGCGTTCCTCGTGGCGCAGCTTGTACCAGAAGCCGCCGCCGACCAGCGCCAGCGCGAGCAACCCCAGCCAGCTGCCCGCGGCCAGAATGGTGCCGAGCATGGCCAGCAGCATGCCGGTGTAGATGGGATGACGCACCCAGCGGTACGGGCCCGCCATGATCAATTCATGGTCCTGCTTGAGCTGCACGGCACCACTCCAGTTGCGTCCCAGCGTGCGCCGCGCCCAGCAGGCGAAGCCCAGACCCAGCAACACCAACAGCCAGCCCAACGGGGGCGCCCACGCTGCGGCCGACGGCACGTGCCGGTACAGCCACGGATGCCCCACGCCCTGCCCCAGCGCGATCAGCAGCGCGAAACCCAGCATCACCGGGATCCGGTAGGCCAGCAATCGAGTCCAGTCATCCTCGCGCACGGCAGCCTTGACGCCACGTGCGCCCCACGCCCAGTACAGCGCCCAGAGAAGCCAGGTGGCTTCGATCAGCAGGCCGAAAGACAGATGCATGGCATGGTCACCGCAGCGAAAAGGTGCGCCGAGGATGCGACAAGGTCACCGGCTCCGCCCAGTTACAACTGTCAGCCGCCGCACATGCACCCGCGCCGAGGTGGCATCAATCCGCCACGTCGGCGACCAGCCGGTCCAGCTCGGCTTTCAGCGTGGCGCCATTGACCCGCAGCCAGTCGCGTTGCTCGTGCCAGTCCGGGTAGAGGCTTTCGACCAGCGCCCAGAAACGCGGGGCATGACTGCGTACCTTGAGGTGACACAACTCGTGCACCAGCACGTAGCGCAGCGCGGCCGGCGGGGCCAGCGCCAGCGCCAGGTCGAGGTTGATGCGGTCGCGCGTATCCAGGCTGCCCCACAGGCTTTTCAGCGGGCGGATCTTCAGCGCGGTGGGCGCCAAACCCAGCTTCGGCACGTAGCCGGCCAGCCAGCGCGAGACGTCGCGGCGCATCTGCGCCTCGAAGTGCGAGGCAAGCAGGCCGCGCGCCACCGGCACGGCGCGCGAATGCGGGCGCGGGATCACCAGGGTCAGGCCGCCGTCGAATGGTTCGATGCGCGGGTACGGCCCTTCGGCCCAGTCCAGCGTGGCGGTTTCACCACGCAACGGGAATTCGGCGGTATAGCCCACGCGCAGCGGCGGCAACGGCTTGACGATCAGGTTCAGCTCGTCGAGCTTCTGCTCCAGCCACTCCGCGTGACTGCGCAGGAAGGCGCTGATCTGCGCTGGATGGGTGCCATGCGGGTAGGACACGCGTGCGCCCTTGGGCGTCACCGTGAGGCGCAGGCGCCGTGCGCGCGGGTGCGCGGCCTTCAACACCCGGATGGTGTTGCCGCCTGCCGTCGCCAGTTCCAGCCAGTCGCCTTCGAGATGCTGCGCCATGATCCTGCTCTACCCGTCTTTCCGGTGCGCAGCGAGGCCGGCAGCGCATCCGGACAGACAGTATGTGGGGAAGCGACTACCCCTGCGCAAGGGTCGTCGCAGACGGCCCTTGCCAAGCCTTGCCCAGCAACGATCTCAACCGTCGCTGGGACGCGGCAGGCCGAACCATTCCTCCAGCTTGGCCAGCAGCCGCTCCAGTTCGCCGGTAAGCAGGGCGAAGCTGGCGTCGGCCTCGGCGCTGGCGTCTTCGTGGCTGTCGCCCAGCTCGTCCATCACCACGTCGAGGAATTTCAGCTTGCGCACCACCAGGTCCTCGCCCAGCACGAAACTGAGGCGATCATCGAAGACCAGGCCAAGCTGGAATACCTGCTTGCCGTTGCGCAGATGCTCCTTCACCTCGTCGGCGTCCAGGTCCTGCCGGCGGCAACGCGCGATGGCGCCGGTGGCGGTGGCCGGATCGCGCAGTTCGCATTCGTCGCCCAGCGCCAGGCCGCCCGGCAGGTTGCCGTTGGCCAGCCAGTCGGTCATCAGCACGCGCGGACCTTCCTCCGGCGCCAGCGGCACCGCGGGGAAGCTGCCCAGCGCTTCGCGCACCTGACTCAGGGCGTTCTCGGCCGACTTGCGGCTGGAGGTATCCAGCACCAGCCAGCCATGCCTGGCGTCGACGTAGGCAGACATGCGCGAGCTGCGCACGAACGCACGCGGCAGCAGCTCGGTGAGCAGGTCTTCCTTCATCCGCTTGCGCTCGCGGCCACCGACCTTGCGGCCTTCCTCGTCGGCGATCTTGCGCACCTTGCGCTGCAACTCGTCGTTGATCACCGCCGCCGGCAGGATCTTGTCCTCGCCGCCCACGGTGAGCCAGGTGCAGTGCTTCACGGCGTGGGTGAGCGGTGCGTCGTCGCCCCGCCCGACCGGCGGCACGAAGCCCTTGGTGAACATTTCCAGCGGCCCGCACGAGCGCAGGCGATGCTCGCCCAGCGCCTCATCGAGGCGCTTCAGGTCATCGGCAACGGCGGGAGAAAAACGGAACAGCGTGAGATTGCGAAAGAACATGCGTAGCCCGATGCAATAAACGAAAAGTCAGGCCAGCACGCTGACCGCGAAGCCATGCCCGGCGTGGCCCGGAATCCCGCGCGGCACACGAACGCCCCGAAAGCCGGCATGGCCCCGCGGTACGGGGCCATGCCGGGTCAGGGGCATCCAGACCAAAGGCGCTGGATTCCGGCCTGCGCCGGAATGACGAACGTGAAGCGTAACGCCGCCGGGGCGGAAATGACGAGGGGCACGCCGCTTTAGCGACAAACCTCGGCGACAGCGCGTGCCACGTAGTCCAGGTTGCCCGTGGTCAGCGCGGCCACGCAGATGCGCCCGCTGGACAGCGCGTAGATGGCATGTTCCTCGCGCAGCCGGTCCACCTGTTCCTTGCTCAGGCCCGAATACGAGAACATGCCGGCCTGCTGGTTGATGAAGCCGAAATCCGGCGCACCCAGCGCGGCCAGCTTGTCCACGAAACCCGCGCGCATCGCGTGGATGCGTTCGCGCATCTCGCGCAGCTCCTGTTCCCACAGCGTGCGCAACTCCGGGCTGCCGAGCACGCCGGCGACCAGCTTGGCGCCATGCGCGGCCGGGCTGGAATAATTGGCGCGGATGGTCTGCTTGATCTTCGAGCGCAGCCGCGCGGCCTCGTCGCGATCGGCGCCCACGAAGGACAGCGCGCCCACGCGCTCGCCATACAGCGAGAACGACTTGGAGTACGAGTTCGCCACCACGAAGTTCTCGATGCCCGAGTCCGCCAGCAGGCGCACCGCGGTGGCATCGGCGTCGATGCCCTTGTCGAAACCCTGGTAGGCCATGTCGACGAACGGCAGCAGGTTGCGCTCTTTCAGCAACGCCACCACCTGCGCCCATTGCGCGACATCCAGGTCCACGCCGGTGGGGTTGTGACAGCACGCGTGCAACAGCACCACGGTGCCCGGCTCCAGCTTGCCGAGGTCTTCCAGCATGCCGGCGAAGTCGAGGCCGCGCGTCGGCGCGTCGTAGTAGCGATAGTCGATCAGCTTGAAACCGGCGGTGCGGAACACCGCATGATGGTTGCCCCAGCTCGGGTTGCTGATCGCCAGCGTGGCCTTGTCGCCCAGCACCTGCTTGAGCATGTCGGCGCCGACGCGCAGCGCACCGCTACCGCCGATGGTCTGCACGGTAGCCGCGCGACCGGCTTCCAGCACGGCCGAGCCGGCACCGAACAGCAGCTTCTGGGTAGCTGCGGTGTAGGCCGGCAGGCCATCGATCGGCAAATAGCCACGCGGCGACTGATCGCGCACCAGCGCCTGTTCCACCTGCTGCACGGCCTTGAGCACCGGCAGCCGGCCCTGGTCGTCGCTGTAGACGCCAACGCCAAGGTTGACCTTGTTCGAACGCGGGTCGGCCAGGTACTTCTCGGTCAGGCCAAGGATCGGGTCACCAGGGGCCATTTCAACGGATGCAAAAAGGGACACGGCTTCTACTCACTTTCAAATGAATGGATGGATGGACGTATGGACGTCCGATTATCACCGGGTTCGGCCTGCTCGGGCCACTCCTTTTCCACGTCTTCCCTGCCCAGCCCGGCAAAGTCGAACAACTTGCGATCCGCCAGGTGCGATGGCGATACATTGCCGAGCGCGCGGAAAATGTTCTCGCAACGCCCGGGATGCTGATCGTCCCACTCGGCCAGCATGCGCGACACGGCCTTGCGCTGCAGGTTGTCCTGCGAGCCGCACAGGTTGCACGGAATGATCGGAAAACCGCGCTGCGCGGCGTATTCGGCGATATCGGCCTCGCGGCAATAGGCCAGCGGGCGGATCACGATGTGGCGGCCGTCATCCGAACGCAGTTTCGGCGGCATCGCCTTCAGGTTGGCCTGGTGGAACAGGTTGAGGAAAAAGGTGGCGAGGATGTCGTCGCGGTGGTGGCCCAGCGCAATCTTCGTCACGCCGTTGTCGGCGGCCCACTGGTACAACGCGCCACGGCGCAGGCGCGAACACAGGCTGCACATCGTGCGTCCTTGCGGAATCACCCGCGTCACCGTGCTGTAGGTGTCCTGCTCGATCACGTGGAACGGCACGCCGCGCTCGCGCAGGTACTGCGGCAACACGTGCGCCGGGAAACCCGGCTGTTTCTGGTCCAGGTTCACCGCCACCAGCTCGAAACGCACCGGCGCGCGAGCCTGCAGCGCCAGCAACATGTCCAGCAAGGTGTAGGAATCCTTGCCGCCGGACAGGCATACCATCACCTTGTCGCCCTCCGCGATCATGCGGAAATCGCCCACCGCCTGCCCCACCTGCCGACGCAGGCGCGCGGCCAGCCGGTCATCGACAGCGCGAATCGGCACGGAAGGGGCGAAGGAAGGGGCGGACATGGTTCACGGCAGTACTGGGAGGGCCCATTGTAGCCCGCTCGCCCGCCGCGTTCCGGCAGCGCTACACTTGACCGTCTTCACTGCCGCAGCGATTCGCCATGCAGGTTCAGGATTCCGCCCAACTCGCCCACCTGCTGGCCGACCTGCGCGTGGAACACCGGGACCTGGACCTGGCCATCGACCAGCTGGCCACCGCCATCGGCCGCGACGAGCTGGCACTCACCCGGCTGAAGAAACGCCGCCTGCTGCTGAAGGACGCCATCGCGCGCATCGAGAGCAAGTTGATCCCTGATCTGGACGCCTGAGCGGCGACCGGCGTTCTCGCGCTCCTTTCAAGGGACGGAGTCTTGTGACCCGTAACCCGCCCGCGCACCCGAAGGGCGATCGGGGCGGCCTCTCTTTGGGCCACCTTTCTCTGTCCACACAGAGAAAGGTGGCTTGGCTGCCGGCAGGCGGGCGAAACGGCTCTGTCAATTGCGACAAAAGCAAGTACAAAGCCGAATCCATGAAGTCTATGGCGAGCACCCGCCCCTCACCCCAACCCTCTCTCCGAAGGGGAGAGGGAGCCAAACAGCACTCTCGCTCGAATAGACGGGCGAAATCGCTCTGCTCATTACGATCGGAGGGGGAAACTCTGATGCTCCTCGTCAGAGCAAACGATTCACCAGCCGGTCCAGTCGCACCCGGCTCAACCGGCGCAGCAGCTTGCGCACTTCCGGCGGATAGCTGCGCGGGCTTTCCAGCGCGTGGAAATCGTCCACCTTCTGCGCATGCCGGCACAGCTCCGCCCATTCGGCATGGCGTTGAGCCAACAGTTTCCGGTCGGGGTCGCGCAGCAGCAGGCCGTTTTCCAGGTCCAGTGCCCACGCCCGCGGGTTGAGGTTGTGCCCGGTGAGCAAGGTCACCTCGTCGTCGACGAACAGGCCTTTCAGGTGATAGCTGTTGCCGTCGTCGCGCCACAACCGCAGGGTGAGCTGGCCACTGGCCAGTTGCCGGCGATGTGCACGCGCGTAGCGACGCAGGTTGTTTTCGTACAGATACGGCAGCAGGCCGATGGTACGGAACGGCTGCGATGGCGGAATGTAGAAATCGTTGGCGGTCTTGTCGCCCACCATGATCTCGATGGTGCAACCACGCCGCAGCAACTGGCCCAGCACCACGCGCACCGGCCGCGGCAGGTTGAAGTATGGCGTCAGCAGCACGACCTTGCGCTTCGCGCCGCGCAGCAACGTCAGCACCGCTTCGTTGAGCTGGTTGTCGGTGCGGCCGAAGCCGAGCAGCGGCGTGATGGCCACCTCGCCCTTCGCCAGCGTCACCGCCGGCACCGCATAGCGGGCCTGCTGCAATTGCTGCCGAAAGCCGCGGATCGCCGGCAGCAGGCTGCGCGTGCTCGGCACTTCGGCCGCGTCCAGGCGTTGCACCGCGTCGCTGCCCTGGAAATACTGCCGCACGAAACCAGCCATGCTGTCAGCCAGCGCGCGATCACGAACCAGGTGATAGCGATCGAGCCGGTAGCGGCCGCCTGTTCCGAGATACACCTCGTTGAGGCTGGCGCCGCTGTACAACACGGTGTCGTCGAATACGAAACCCTTCAGGTGCAGCACGCCGAACAACTCGCGGTTTTGCACCGGCACACCCCACACGCGCACGCCATCGCCGAAACGTTCGGCGTATTCGCGGTACATCGCCGCGTTGCCCGGGCTCTTGTGCTTGCCGATCAGGCCGCGCTGGGCGCGATGCCAATCCACGTAGACATCGATTTCCAGCTGCGGGCGCTGCGCCTGCGCTGCGTATAGCGCATCCATCACCGCGCGACCGGCCTCATCGTCCTGCAGATACAGCGCCACGATCACGATGCGCCGCGTGGCCTGCGCAATGCCGTCCAGCAACGCCTGCCGGAACGCCGGCGCGCCGTGCAGTGCCTCGATCGCGTCGGCCGGCACGGCAAACCCGGGCTGCGACTCCAGCCAGACTTCGGCCTGCGGGCGGCGCAATGGCGAAACGAGACGACGCGCGAGGCGGCGCGGGGCTTGGATCAACTTGTTCATGGTTTACAGGATACGCAAAGACGGCCTGGCAAGCCGTCAAGCATGCGGGTTTGACTCCACATCGGCAATCCGTGCCGGTTCATCTTCACCGGATCAATCCGCATACTCCCGCAGCAAGGCCTCCACCTCGCGCAAACGCCGTCGCTGCCGCCGGATATAGGCAACAAAAAAGACCAGCAAGGCACCGATCACCACGCCATTGATCACCAACTGGAAGAGCAACACGCGCTGGAGCACGGGATCGTGCCGCCAGCGCGACGGCGCCAGCCAGGGCGCGGCAATCGGCAACGAGATGGCCAGCAGTACCGGTACGCTGAGGATGTTCATCCACGCCAGGCGGATGCCGGCGCGCGCACGTTCCGCCGTCAGTCGCAGCAGGCCGGGGATGTCCTCGGTGGCCGAACGCCAGGTACCCCGGCGTGCGCGCAGCGCGAGGTACACCGTGGCCGCCATCAGCAGAAACGCCAGCCCCGCCCAGATCTTCCAGCGTTCGGCCACACCGGGCATCAGCAGCAGGCGCACGAGCTGGCCCACGGCAAACAGCGCAAGCGCCATCTCGATGCCGACCATCACCCGCATCTGCCACCGCTTGCGTTGCACCCGGCGACGCAGGCGCTCCACATCGACCGTCGGCTGTTGCTGCCAGTCATCGCCCCATCGACCCCAGTCGTCCTGCGGATTCATGCGGGTTCTCCCAATGCCGTCTTGAGTGCCTTGCGCGCCCGATTCAGGCGCACCGCCACGTTGTTGGCGCTGATGCCCAGCGCCTCGGCGATGTCCTGCTGGCTGAAGCCTTCCAGCGCCAGCGTCACCGTCTGGCGCAGATTCAGCGGCAAGGCGCGCACCGCATCCTGCAGGCGCAGGCGCTTCTGTTCGAGTTGCGCATGCGATTCCGGACCACGCGTCGGGTCCGCCAGCGCCTCGTCCAGCGCCTGAGCCCGCGGATGCCGCGTGCGGCCAATCACGTGACTGGCGCCACGGTTGTGCGCCACGCGTGCCACGAAGGTCTTCAACGAGGCGTCGCCTCGCCACGCTGGCAGTGCCTTCCACAAGGCCAGTGCCACATCCTGCAGCAAGTCGTCGCGCAGTGACGGATCGGCCTCGTAACTGGCCGCGATACGCGACAACAAGCCGGCATGCTCGTGCAGCAACGCGGCGAATTCCCCCTCGCGCACGGCCTCGTCAGTCCATCGCCATCGGTGCGGGCACCATGGCTCGCACCTCACGCCACACCGCGTACGTGCATGCCACCGACCACGGCCCGATCAACAGCACCAGCGCGAACGCCCAGTGCACGGCCAGCATCAACGCGAATGCCGCCAGATTCACCAGCAGGAACACCCCGAACGGCGCAGCGAAGCGCAACACCGTGCGCACGCTGGCGCAAACCGACTGCCATGGCGACAAACCATCCAGCACGAACAGGCACGGCGCCAACCACAGCAGCACCGACGGCAGGATGCCCGACATCAGCAGCACGCGTTCGAATGTCATCGTCATCAGCTCGCGATGGGCCACGACATGCCCCAGCCACACCGCATCCAGCGCCGGCCAGCCGTACACGGCCCACGCCACGCCCTGCTGCACCGCGAACACGCCCATGCCCCACATCGCCGCCAGTGCCAGCAACGGCAGGAAGCGCCGCCGATGCAACGCATCCGGCAGGCACGACCAGCGCAACCGTCCGCCCCGCGCCAGCTCATCCAGCCCGAGCAGAATGCCCATCAGCACGATTGGCACTACCAGCTTGGACAAGGTCACGCCCATCCACGGGATCAGCTGCAACACGCTCTCCGCCAGCAATGGCACGAAGCACAGCAGCAGCAGCTTGATCGGCGCGCGCCGCCACAAGCGCAGCCCATCGACACACCAGCGCAAGCCGCGGCTGGCAGGCAATGACATGGCAACAGGCAGACTTTGGGGTACGGCGGACATGATGGCGACCTCGCGTTTCGATGACGAGCTTCCTCTGGGAGCCCGTCGGGCGTGGCTGATCGAGACAACAACCCGGCATGTGGGAGGCATCTTCGTCGGTTCGGCGTCCCACGGCGGTTCCACGGGGCAGGAAACAGCGGAAAGATGGATCACACACCGGCATTGCAGCCCGGCCGGCCACAGTTCGACTGACTAGTCCACCCGCTTCGCCAAAACCTTACAGTCGTCCCACCTCGCGCCACAGCATCAGCAGCGCCACCGTGGCGATCACCACGGCAAGCAAGCGATTGAGCACGCCGCGCCGTCGCGCCAGTCGATGCGCCCCCATCGCGCCCAGCCACCCGCCGACAAGGCCTCCGCCGATGAACTCGACGGCAATGCGCCAGTCGATCAGGCCGGAAGCGGCGTAGTTGATCGCGGTAGTGGCGCCGAACGCGCCCACCGCCAACAGCGCCGAACCAATCGCCTCGACGATGTCCAGGCCGCCGGCGAACATCAGTCCCGGCACGACCAGGAAGCCGCCACCGATGCCGAAGAAACCGGCCAGCCCGCCAGTGAGTGCCCCCACGCTGCCGAGGCGCGAGAAGCGACGTGCCGGCGGCGGCAGGGCGACGACGGGGCGCCGACGCCACATCAGCGCCGCCACCACCAGCATCAGCGCCGCAAACAGCATCAGCAGACGCTGGCCATCCAGCCATTTGCCGAGGCTGGAACCGGCCAGCGCGCCGAGCACGCCGGCCAGCGCGAATGCCGCCGCCTCGCGCCAACGCACATGCCCCGCCCGCGCATGCGGAATCAGGTTAGCGAACGCATTGATCGATACCACCAGCGCGCTGGTACCAATGGCCAGGTGCGGATCGCGCAAGCCGACGACATAAAGCAGCAAGGGCAACGCCAGAATGGAACCGCCGCCACCGATCAGCGCCAGCGAGGCGCCCACCAGCGAGCCACAGAGGATGGCGAGCAGTTGGTGCGTGGCGTCGAGGGCAAGCATGCCGCGTAGCCTACAGGGCGACGCGGAAAGTCTGGAGCGGGGAGCACCACCGGCCGTTGCCTCTCCCCCGGTGCACGGGAGGGGCTGTCCTCAGTGCGCCGCGTGCGGCTTCACCTGGATGGTTGCGGTCATGCCGGCGGCGAGCACCATGCCCTTGGGCAGCGAGGAGGCGTCGATGGCGATGCGCACCGGCACGCGCTGCGCCAGGCGCACCCAGTTGAAGGTGGGATTGACGTTGGCCAGCAGGTTGCTGCCAGCGGGATTGTCGCTGTCGGTGATGCCGCGCGCGATGCCGGTAATGGTGCCTTTCAGGCGCACGCCACCGGCCATCAGACGGATGTCCACCGGGTCGCCCACGCGCAACTGCGGCAGCTTGGTTTCCTCGAAGTAGCCGTAGATGTAATAGCTGTGGCTGTCGATCAGCGCCATGCTTGCGACGCCGGTGTTGGCATAGTCGCCCACGCGCACGTCGAGGTTGGTGATGTAGCCGTCTGCCGGCGCGCGCACCGCGGTGCGCTTGAGGTTGAGCTTGGCCACGTCCACCGAGACCTGCGCCTGCTGCACCGCCGCCAGCGCCTGTTGCGCGGCGGCACTGGCCTGCTTGCTGGAGGCCTGCGCCGCACGCAGGTCGGCTTGCGCATTGCGCGCGGTGGCCACGGCGTTCTGTCGCGCCTCTTCGGAAATCACGCTCTTCTCGGGCATCTGCAGGCGGCGGCGCGCCTGTGCCTGGTACATCTCGTACTCGGTCTTGCGGCCGGCGATCGCCGCGTTCGCCGCCGCCGTGCCGGCACCTGCCGCACGCGCGCTGGCCTCGGCCGCGGCAAGATTGGCCTCGGCCTGCTGCAACGCGAGGATGTAGCGATCCTGGTCGATCACCATCAGCACGTCGCCCTTGTGCACGAACTGGTTGTCCTTGACCGGCACCTCGGTCACCAGGCCGGCCACGTCGGGCGCCACCTGCACCACGTCGGCGCGCACGCGGCCATCGCGCGTCCACGGCGAATACAGATAGTGCTTCCACAACGCGTGGCCAAGCACGATGGCGATCACCACCACGATGGCGGTGAGCAGGAAACGCAGCAATGAGGTCTTGTTCATGATGGGCATTCGGTGAAGCGAAAGGGGATGTTCAGTGGAGCAGCAACAGCCCGGCGAGGCCGAACAGACAAGCAAACAGGGCGAGGCGGAATAGCGGCGGGTGCCACACGAAGCGGTACAGGCCGTAACGGCCGATCAGGCTGTCGAGCAACCACAGCAACAGCAGGCAGCCGACGAAAATCGGCAGCAGCCCGGGCAACAGCACATCGGAAAGGGCGATTTCACGTGGCACGATGTCAAGCAACATGCGCAGGCTCCAGCGGATCGGGCGGCAGGTAGGCGGCCATCGGGGATTCGTCGTCGTGCAATGCACCGCGCAACTGGTGCAGGTACGGCCTGATCGACACGGCGCCGACACCGGCCTGCGCGCACGCATCGAGCGCCTGCTGCACGGCGTGGTCCGCGCTTTGCCAGCGCGCCATGTCGGGATGGCGGAACAGCCGCGCCGTGCGATGCACTGCCGCTTCCACCGCCTGCTGCAGCGCCGGGGAGGCTGCGCTGTCCAGCAACTCGCGACGCAGTTCGATCAGGGCGCGCCCGCATTCATGCACCGCCAGCGCCCAGGCCAGCAGGCTGCGCGACTCGGCGCTGTCCGGGCCGGCATGCGCCGCCACCTGCTGGAACAGATCGCGGCTGACGCTTTCGAAGCGCCATGCCAGCCCACGCAACGGGGCGGTGGCGGCCAATACCACCTGTTCGCGCAGTCGGCGCATCTGCCGCGCGCGCTGCCAGCCGCTGCCGGCCACTGCCGGCACGAAGATGAAGGCCACGCCGGTCAGACCCACGCCAATCATCTGCGCGATGCTGTCGTTGAGCGCATGCACCGGGTCGTACACCATCGGATTCTTCAGCGCGAGCAGATAGACGAAACCGATCGCAAAGCCCGGCCCCATCCCGGCCAGGCGCGGACGCGTGCCGAGCCACGGGCCAATCATCAGGAACGGGGCGATCACCGCCACCAGCATCACGAATCCATCACTGCCCGGCGGCAGCCAGAACTCCACCACCAAGGCCATGGCCATGCCTGCGGCGTAACCGATCAGCATGTCGAAAACGATCGCGAACGGTCGCGGCGCGGCCGCGAACAGGCCACTGAAGATGGTGGCCAGCAGCATCGCACTGGCGCCGAACGGCCAGCCGCTGACCACCCAGAACGCACTCAGCGTGATCATGGTGAGGAAGGTGCGCAGCACCGCGACTGCCGCACCGGCATGGTCGTTGCCGCGGCGAAAATGCACGCGTTCCACGCTGCCGTGCAAGGTGCCGGCGCGCAACGCATGCTCCACCGTGGTGAAGTCGCGCAGCTCGGTGGCAAAGCGCCGCAGCAGCGTGGCACCGGTGTCGAATTCCAGCCGGGACTGCTCATCCGCCAGACCGGCGCGCAGCGCTTCGGCCTGCGTGGGCAACGCGTCGACGCAGGTGCGCAGGCGCGGCATCAATACCACCGGATCATGCTGTTGCGCGGGCGGCGGCGTCAGCGCCACGCCCAGCGGGCGATACAGTGCGATCAAGGCATCCGCCACCGCGTCGCGCCCACGTCGCTGCAGCCGGTTGATCAGGTGATGCAGCGACTGGAAGCTGGTGGACGCCGCCATGTAGTGCTGGTTGAGCAGGCGCATGCGGGTACTGCGGGCGCGCGCTTCCGGATCCTCGAAGATCACCGAGGCACGCAGGTCTTCCAGTTGCACCGCGGCGCGCACGAATTCCAGATGCGCCTGCTCCATCGCCGCGCGCGGGATCGCGCCGCCGGTGCTGCCGCGTGCGAAGTCGATGAAGCGTGCGAACTGCGCCCGCGCATTCTTGCGCAGCACCATGCGCAGCCGCTCGGGCAACACCACGTCGCTGACCACGCCGGCCACCACGATGCCCAGCAGCACTTCGCTGACGCGCATCAGGGCCGAATCGAACACATCCAGTGGATTCCCCACCACCGGCAGTACCACGATCGCCGCGGTATAGCCGGCCAGCACGAAACCGTAGGACATGAAATTGCGGTACAGCATGGCGCCGCCGGCACACAGCGCCACCCACAGCGACAGGCTGAGCAGGAACAGTTCGCGCTGTTGCGGGAAGCTGCACATCAGCGCCAGCCCACACACGCTGCCGGCCAGCGTGCCGATGCCACGGTAGAAACTCTTGGCCAGCACCATGCCGCTGTGCGGATGCATCACGATGGCTACCGTGATCATGGTGGTCGACGGCTGCTCCAGCCGCAGCCACATCGCCAGCCACGCGGCCACGCAGGAGGCCAGCACCGACTTGCCGATGAAGATCCACGCGCGGCCCTCGCCGGCAAAGACCTCGGCCAGCCGCGGCCAGCGCGGCAACACCTGCGTGTTCTGGTTGAGCGAAGCGGACATCTCAGGATTGCTCGAGCTGGTCCAGGAACTTCTTCAACAATTTTTCCATCTGCGCCATCTCGGCGACCTTCAACGTCGCGGTCTGCCGTTCCAGCAGCGCGCAGATCGCCGGCAGGAATTCACCGATCATCGCCAGCCCGGCCTTGCTCAGGGTCAGGGTGACCTTGCGCCGGTCCTCGTCGCTGGCGGTGCGTTCGATCAGGCCCTTGTCGCACAGCTGATTGCTAAGCCGCGTGATGTTGGCCGACTTCTCGCCCGCCGCGTCGGCCAGCTGCGAGGGGTTCAGCGTGTAACCCTCGGTGCCGTACATCATCATCAGGATGTTGTACTCGGGATGGCTGATGCCCCACGGCTTGAGCACGGCATTGGCATCGTCATGCACGCGCTTGTAGATGTGCTTGACCAGCCGCACCAGGATCGCCGGCTCGCGCGGAAACGCGGGATAGTGCCGCAGGGTGACGGCAAGGCGCTGTTCGGTAGGCTGGAAGCTGTTCATGGGCGGATGACCGGGCTTGATTGTTGTGTATTTATTTCATAAATGTAATATCAACATGTGAATTGTATGCCTGTGTGCTGCGGTGCGCAAGAGGATGCCGGATCACATCCTCGGCCACGCCGCGCCACGTCCACGAAAAAGGGCGCCACAAGGGCGCCCTGTCGATGACTTGCGTGACGGCGATCAGCCGCCGATCGGATACGTTTTCGTTCCGCCGGTTTCCGACGAGGCATCGGGCGGATTGCCAGCCGGCGCGTGACCGGCCGCCGGCGCCAGTGCGCGCGTTCCGCACTGATAGGCGCCCCAGGCCTGCTCGCCATTGCTGGGCTCGCCGAGCGGCTTGATGGTGTCGGCGTGCATGGTGGCGGCCTGGTTGCGCGCCATCACCTGCAATTCGTCGCGCACCTTGATGTCGTTGCGATCCACCGGGCCCACATGGTTCAACACCGACACGGTGATCTTGCCCAAGTCGCGGCAGGCGGAAACATCGCTGTTCCATGCGGTGCGCACGTTCTGCGACGCCGGGGTCGGGGTAATGCCCCAGGTGCAGCCACTCAGCAGCACGGCGGGGACGAGCAGCAACAAGGTCTTGCGCATGGAAAAGCTCCGCGATGGAGGGACATGGAAAAGGCCGGACCGTCACCGGCCCGGCCTCTATCGTAGCTTGCGAACGCAAACACGTCCTGTACGCGGGCTTACTTTTCGTTCGTGGCGCCGCCATCCTTTGCCGCCACCGGCTTGCCGTCCGTGTCGAGCACCTGCACCGAGCCCAGCTGCAGTGCGCGCACCGACGGTCCGATCTTCTTCAGGTCGCCAACGATCACCCAGGTCAGCTCATCCGGCTTGATCACCTCATCGGCCGCCGCCTGCACCGCCTTGTCGCTCTGCGATTCGATGCGCGACTTCAGCGTCTGCACGTAGTCATCCGGACGGTGGTAAAGCGCGATGCCCTGCATTGCGCCGAGTACCGCGCTGACGGTCTGGTATTCGCCGGGCATGGCGCGCACGTCGTTGTCCTTGATCTTCTGGATCTCGGCATCGGTGAGCGGCTTCGGCCCGACGATGGCTTTCGCCTCTTTCAACGCCTCGCTGATCGACGGCGCGGTCTTGTCGGTCTGCACCGGCGCATAAATCATGAATGGACGTTGTCCCACCGCGTTCTGCAGGAAGCTGAAGGCGCCGTAGGCCCAGTGCTTGCCCTCGCGCAGGTTCATGTTGAGGCGTGAGGTGAAGCTGCCGCCGAAGGCGCCGTTCATGGTGCCGATTTCGAGGTTGTTCGGCGCCTCGGTTGACGGCGCCACTTCACCGGCCAGGATCACCGACTGCAGCGAACCGGGCCGATCCATCAGGAACACGCGCACGTGGCCGGGGTAGTTCACCTTGGCGATGTTCTTCTTCGGCACGGCGTTAGCAGGCGCCTTCCAGTTGCCGAATACGGCGTTGAGCTCCGGCACCAGCTTGGCCAGCGTGGTGTCACCGGCGACCAGGATCTTCACGTTGTCCGGCCGGATGTAGTCGCCCATGAAGTTGCGCATGTCGGCGGCGGTCAGCGACTTGATCGAGGCGGTGGTACCCGAACCGGTGAACGGGATCGCGTAGGCGTGGCCCTTGCCATATAGCAGCGGCGGCAGCACGCGCAGGGCCATCGTGATCGGCCGTGCTTTCTCCTGCTCGATGCCGGCCAGCCACTGGCCGCGCAGGCGCGCAATATCGCTGGCGCGGAAGGCGGGATTGCGCGCGACGTCGGCCACCAGCTTCAACGACGGCACCACCTTGTCGGTCAGCGCGTTCATCGAGATGTTGCAGTAGTCCAGCCCGCAACCGGTGTTGATGTAGCTGCCCAGGCGCTGCTTGCGCTTGGCGATCTGGACCGAATCCAGGTCTTCGGTGCCCTCGTTGAGCATGTACATGGTGAAGCTGGAAGTGCCCAGCTTGCGGCCCTGGTCGGCGGCGTAGCCGGCGTCGAACAGCAGCTCCATCTGCACCAGCGGCACATCGTGGCGCTCGGCCAGGGTCACTTCGATGCCGTTGGCGAGCTTGGCGTGCTCCAGGGTCGGGAACTTCAGGTCGGGGAAGGTGGTGACCTCGGGCACGCCCTTGCTGCGGTCCACATCGCTCTTGACCGTATGCCAGTCGTGCTTCGCCGCCGGCACCGGCTTGGGCGCGCCCGGCGCCGTGCCAAGGCCACCGGTTTCGGCCACGTCGGCGGTGGAGGCCTGCTGCCCCTTGGCCAGCGGCAGCACGGTGAGCGTGTAGTCGCCCTTGCTGATCCACTTGCGCGCCGCGTCGCGCACCTGCGCGGGCGTAGCCGCCATCATCGCGGCCAGATCCTTGCGCCAGGCGCCGGGATCATCGTGATAGACCTGCCCCGCCGCCAGCAAGGTGGCCTTGCCGGAGAAGCCGCCGACCTTTTCCAGCCGACGCACGTAGCCGGCGCGGAAGCCGGTCTTGGCGCGCGCCAGTTCGTCGGCAGTGGGGCCGTCCTTGAGGAAGGTCTTCCACACGTCGGCGACCGCCGCCTCGACCTTGGCCGGGTCGACGCCATTCTTCACGTCCACTTCCAGCTCGAACTGCGAAGCCAGCTCGCCGCTGTTCTGGCTCACCGACACGTCGTCGGCCAGCTTGTCCTGGTAGACCAGCCGCTGGTACAGGCGCGAGGTTTTGCCATCGCCCAGCACGGTGGCCGCCAGGCTGAGCAGGTTGTCGGCCTCGGTGCCGCCGTGCGGGGTGTTCCATTCGCGATAGATGTGCACCTGCGGTACGTCCATGTGCATGGTGCCGCGGGTGGAGGTGCTGCGCGGGAAAGTCCACGGCTGCAGCTTCGCCACCGGCGGGCCGGAGGGAATCTCGCCGAAGTACTTCAGCGCCTTGGCCTTCGCTTCGGCCGGGGTGATGTCGCCTACCATCACCAGCGTGGCATTGGCGGCGCCGTAATAGGTGCGGAACCAGGTCTTGAAGTCGTCGATCGAGGCGGCGTTCAAGTCCTTCATCGAACCGATCGTGTCGTGGTGATACGGATGGTTCAGCGGATAGGCGTTGGCCTCGATGTTCTCCTGCACGCGCAGGCCGTAGGGCTGGTTCTCGTCCTGGCGCTTCTCGTTCTGCACCACGCCGCGCTGCTGGTTCACCTCGTCCTGGCCCAGGCCGTCGAGCAACCAGCCCATGCGGTCCGATTCCATCCACAGCGCCATGTCCAGCGCGGTGGTGGGCACGGTCTCGAAATAATTGGTGCGGTCGTTGGCGGTGGTGCCGTTCATGCCGGTGGCACCCACCTTCTCGAACGGCTGGAAGTAGTTGCCGTCATGGTGGCCGGAGCGCTCGAACATCAGGTGCTCGAACAGGTGCGCGTAACCGCTCTTGCCGGTGGGCTCGCGCGCCGAGCCGACGTGGTACCACATCGCCACCGCCACCACGGGCGCCTTGTGGTCTTCGCTGACCACCACGGTCAGGCCATTGGGCAGCACGAAGCGGGTGTACGGAATATCGGGGAGCGCCGCCTGGGCAGCATCGCCAGCGGCGGCGGCCGGTGCGGCCATCACGGGCAGCGCGCCGGCGCCCAGGGTCAGCATGCCTGCAATAAGCAGGGCGAGCGGTTTTCTAGCCATGGTCAACCTCCTGTTCACGAATGGTCCAGCGAGACTAGTGGCGCACCGCATTCGTGACAATCTGCCCGCAACGGACACGCCAGGATGTCCGCCGCACTGTCCGATGCCGGGCGGGCACTGTCCGCGGACAAGCCAGCACCGGGCGAACGCATTTTTAAAATCACATGCAATCAATGACTTGACTGCCAATTCGCGGTTGGCACGCCCCTTGCCATATCTCTCGTGCAGGCCCTTTCGGCCCCCTACCGGAGATACGGACATGAAATTCGAAAACATGATGCTTCGCGGACTGTTCTTCGCCACCGTGCTGGCCAGCGGCCTGGCCTTGCTGGCCATGATCCACCCGATGCCGCAGGGCGTGCAGTTGGCCGGGACCACGCCGGTCGGCACCTTGCTGTCGGCAGCCCCGGCGGTCTGCCCGCTGCCGGCCGATGGCGTGCTGTGCCCGCTGCAGCCGGCAGGTTGAGCGCTTTGCCGCAGCATCAGGCGATAATGGCCGGATGCTGCATGTCATCCTGTTCAATCCCGAAATCCCGCCGAACACCGGCAACGCGATCCGCCTGTGTGCCAACACCGGCGCGGCGCTGCACCTGATTCGCCCGCTCGGCTTCGAGCTCGACGATGCACGCCTGCGCCGTGCCGGCCTGGACTATCACGAGTACGCCCGCGTGGCGGTGCACGACAGCCTCGACGAGTGTCTTGCCGCGATCGGCCAGCCACGCGTGTTCGCGTTTTCCACCCGCGGCCGCGTGGCGCACGTGGACGTGAGCTACGCCGACGGCGACGCGCTGCTGTTCGGCTGCGAAACCGCCGGCCTGCCCGCGGCGGTATTCGATGCGATTCCTCCCGCACAGCGGCTGCGCCTGCCGATGCAGCCGGACAGTCGCAGCCTGAACCTGTCGAACACCGTCGCCGTGGCGGTGTACGAGGCGTGGCGGCAGCTGGGTTTCGCTGGCGCTGCCTCGTAGGAGCGCACCCTGTGCGCGAGGCTCCTCGTCACGTGGCGGAAAGGCATCGCGCACAGGGTGCGCTCCTACAGGCAAGCGCGGCACCGCTACAATCGACGAATGAACGCTCCCGCCCCCAACGCCTGGCTCCCGCAGCCGCTGCGCAAACTTGCCGGCCACGCGCTCGAAACCGCGCTGAACCACACGCTGTCGCTGGACCCCGATACGCAACGCGCGCTCGGCGCACTCGACGGCCGCCACATCCAGTTGCATCTGCGCGGACCGGAGATCGCACTGGCGGTCACGGTGGACGGCGAGCGTCTGCGCGTCGGGCCGCTCGAAGGCGCCGACGCGACGACCGGTCACACCCTGCGCGTGGCGGCCACGCCCGGCAGCCTGCTGGCGATGGCGTTGCGCCGCGACGATGACGGCGTGGCCCCGGGCAAGGTGGAGATCGCCGGCGACGCCGATCTCGCGCGCCGGTTGCAGAAACTGGCCAGCCGCTTCGCCCCGGATTTCGAGGAAGCCTTCGCGCGCACCTTCGGCGACGTGCTCGGCGTGCCGCTGGCCAAGGCCATGCGCAAGGCGCTGGTCCACGCCAAGGACAGCGCCGGGCACCTGGTCGACGACGGCGCCGCGTGGCTGCGCGATGAAACCCGCGTGGCGCTGGCGCCCGGTGAAGTGGAAGGATTCCTCGACGGCGTGGATCATCTGCGCGAACGCAGTGAGCGGCTGGAAGCGCGGCTGGCCCGCCTGGAACGCCGGCTGAAAGGATCCGCCGCATGACACCGCTTTCCATCGTGCCGCGCCTGCTGCGGGTTGCCGCCGTGCTGTTGCGTTACCGGCTCGACGAGCTGGTCGACGCCACCCACCTGTTCCGCCCGCTGAAACTCTTGCGTCCGTTGCTGGGGCGTCCATCGGTGGATGTACGTCCGTTGTCGCGCGGCGCGCGGCTGCGGCTGGCGCTGGTCGAGCTCGGGCCGATCTTCGTCAAGGCCGGCCAGGTGCTGTCCACCCGCCGCGACCTGGTACCGCAAGACATCGCCGACGAACTGGCCCTGTTGCAGGATCAGGTTCCACCGTTTCCCGGCGCCGCCGCCAAGGCCATCATCGAAGCCGAACTGAAGGCACCGATCGATCGTCTGTACGCCCAATTCGACGAGACACCGCTGGCCTCCGCCTCGATCGCGCAAGTCCACGCTGCGACCCTGCACGACGGCCGCGAGGTGGTGGTGAAGGTGCTGCGTCCGCGCATCGACATGCAGATCGCGCGCGACGTGAAGCTGCTGCACTCGCTGGGCGAACTGGCCCAGCGCTGGCATCCGAACGCCGACAAGATCCGTCCGCTCGACGTGGTCGGCGAAGTCGAGAAGATGCTGGAAAACGAACTGGACCTGCAGCGCGAAGGCGCCAGCGCCAGCCTGCTCAAGCGCAATTTCGCCAGCGGCGTCGACCTGTACGTGCCCGAAGTGCACTGGGAACTGACCGGCGCCCGCGTACTCACGCTGGAACGCGTGCACGGCGTGAGCAGCGACGACATCGCCGCCATCGACGCCGCCGGCATCGACCGCAAGCGGCTCGCGGCGAAGGGCGTGCGGATCTTCTACGAGCAGGTGTTCCGCGACAATTTCTTCCATGCCGACGCGCACCCCGGCAACATCTGGGTCGACCCGCTGGAGCTGGCCGAACCGCGCTTCATCGCACTGGATTTCGGCATCATGGGCTCGCTGCCCGAAGCCGACCAGTACTGGCTGGCGCAGAACTTCATCGCCCTGTTCGAACGCGACTACGCGCGCATCGCCAAGCTGCACGTGGATGCCGGCTGGATGCCGTCAACGGTGCGCCTGGACGAACTGGAAGCGGCGGTGCGCACGGTGTGCGAGCCCTACTTCACCCGCCCGTTGTCGCAGATCTCGCTGGCCGAACTGGTGGTGAAACTGTTCCAGACCGCGCGCCGTTTCGAATTGACCCTGCAGCCGCAACTGATCCTGCTGCAGAAGACCCTGCTCAACATCGAAGGCGTCGGTCGCCTGCTCGATCCGGACATCGACATCTGGGCGGTGGCGCATCCGGTACTCAAACGCATCCTGCGCGAACGCTACAGCCCGCTGCGCACGCTGGGCGAAGTGCGCAAGCGGCTGCCGGAGTGGTTCCACATGGCGCCGAAGTTGCCCGGCCTGGTGCACGACGCCCTGCAAAGTGCCGCACGCGGCGAACAGCGCCTGCTTGCCGATGCCGACTCGCTCAGCCACCAAACCAAACTCGTACATCGCATGCTGCACATGATGGGCAGCGGCCTGCTCGGCGCAGCCCTGATCATCAGCGCCACGCTGTTGTGGGCGCTGGCCCCGCAGCACGGCCTGTGGCCACCGCTGTGCATGGGCGTGGCCGGCCTGCTGGCGTTCGGCTGGGGCTGGTCGCGAGGACGGACATGATAGGAGTGAGTTGAGAGGAGTGAGAAGTGAGAGAAAGCGGGCTGCGATGGCTTGCCCTCTCTCACTTCTCACTCCTCTTCACTCACTTCTCGCCCCCCCCCATGCCCATCGATATTCTCTACCAGGACGACGCCCTGATCGCGGTGAACAAGCCCGCGGACCTGCCCGTGCACCGCTCGAAAATGGTCAACGACGCCGAGCACTACCTGGTCGACGTCTTGCGCGAACAGGTCGGCGGCAACGTCTACCTGGCGCATCGGCTGGATCGCGCCACCAGCGGCGTGCTGCTGGTCGCCCGGTCCAGTGAAGTGGCCGCGGCGCTGGGCGAGCAATTCATGGGTCGCGACGTGCACAAGCAGTACCTCGTCGTGGTGCGTGGTTGGCCCGAGCCGACCGAGGACGTCATCGACTACCCGCTGCCCGGCTCGCGCGAAACCGGCCCGCGGCGCGAGGCGCGCACGCGCTACCGACGACTCGCCACGGTCGAGGTGCCGATCGAACTCGGCCGCTACCCACAACAGCGTTACGCCTTGCTGCTGGCCGAGCCGGAAAGCGGCCGCTTCCGCCAGATCCGCAAACATCTGGCACACATCCACCACCCGGTCATCGGCGACTGCCAGCACGGCCGCGGCGATCACAACCGCCTGTACAAGCAGCACTTCGGCTGCCACCGCATGCTGCTGCACGCGTGGCGGATCGATTTCAGGCATCCGGTGAGTGGCGAGCCGATGACGCTGGAAGCGCCGTTGGACGAAGCATACGCAGACCTGCTGGAACGCTTTGGCTGGACCGTGTCAGGAGTGAGTGGAGAGAAGTGAGGAGTGAGAGAAAGCGAGGTTCAGGTTTGGCTCTCTCTCACTTCCCACTCCTCTTCACTCACTTCTCGCTTACCATTCCCGCATGCTGACGATCAGCCGCACCCTGTCCCTGCCCGAATCCGAGCTGGTCGAGCGCTTCCTGCGCGCCGATGGCCCGGGCGGGCAGCATGTGAATCGTACCGAGAGTGCGGTGGAACTGCGCTTCGACGTGGCGCATTCGCCGACGTTGCCGGAGGCGGTGCGCGAACGACTGCTGGCGCGCCGCGACCGCCGCCTCACCGACGACGGCGTGCTGGTGATCCAGGGCCGCCGCTTCCGCGACCAGGCGCGCAATCGCGATGACGTGCGCGAGCGCTTGGCGGAAATCATCCGCGGCGTGCTGGTACCGCCGAAGAAGCGCGTGGCGACCAAGCCCACGCGCGCCTCGAAGGAACGCCGTCTTGCCGGCAAGCAGCAACGTGGCAAGATCAAGCAGACCCGCTCACGCAAACCGGATTTCGAATGAACGGACGCCTGCCGTCGCCCGACACGCTGCCACCCCACATGCCGCATCTGCGTGACGGACTGCGTCGCCGCCTGTGCCGCAGCGTGCTGCATTTGTGCGGCTGGAGCCTGGTGGGTGAATTTCCCGACACCCCGAAACTGGTGTTGATCGTGGCACCCCACTCCTCGTGGTGGGATGGCATCTGGGGGCTGCTGATGAAGACTGCCATCGGCGCCGACGTGCATTTCATGGGCAAGCGCGAGCTGTTCCGCGGCCCGCTTGGGGCACTGCTGCGCAAGCTTGGCGGCATCCCCATCGACCGCAGCGCGGCCATGGGCGTGGTGGAACAGATGACCGCTCGTTTCGATCAGCCGCAAGCCTTGTGGCTTGGCATCGCACCGGAAGGCACGCGCCGCCACGTGCCGCAATGGAAAAGCGGCTTCTGGCGTATTGCCCATGATGCCGATGTGCCGATCTTCCCGGCAGCCTTCAACTACCCCGACAAGACCATTCGTCTAGGCCCACTGCTGCACACCACCGACGACATGGCCGCTGATACGGCGCGGCTGCGCGCCTTCTATGCGCCATTTCAGGGCAAGTACCACGGGGTGTGACCGGACAGCGATGTCCTGCATGTCCACATTCAGCGCACGATGGCTCCATGGTTGGCAGATGGGTCAAAAACCTCATCACCGAGCAAACGGGCAAAACCTGATGTAACCATTACCGCCCCGAGTGCCCCGGTTCGTCGTAATCCCGGCTCAGCAGCCCGGGCCGGATCAAATCGATGAAGGCACGCGCCTCGGCGCTGAGAAACTTGCCCTTGCGCATCACCACGCCGTAGCTGCGCTGCGGGAAGTACTGCTTCATGTTGTGCACGGCCAGCCGTGCGCGATCGACTTCGGTGATGCAGATGCCGGTGACGATGGAAATGCCCATGCCCATCGCCACGTATTCCTTGATCACGTCCCAGCCGCCCACCTCGATCGCCACGTGGTACGGCACCTGTTGCTGCTGGAACACCAGGTCCACCAGCCGGTAGGTGGACAGGCGCTGCGGCGGCAGGATCAGGCCGTACGGCGACAGGTCCTGCAAGGTGATCGATGATTTCTGCGCCAGCGGATGGTCCAGCGGTGCGATCAACATCGGGTCGTAGTGCCGCACCGGCGCCCAGGCGATGTCGTTGGGCACGTCCAGCATCGAGCCGACGGCGAAGTCGGCCTTGTCTTCGCGCAGCATGGCCAGGCCGTCCTTGCCGGTGACGTTGGCCAGTTGCAACTGCACTGCGGGATAGCGCTGGCGATAACGGCGCACCAGCTCGGGCAGCAGGTACTGGATGGTGGAGGTGCCGGCGGCCACCACCAGCCGGCCGGCCTGCAAGCCCTTGGCCTTGGCCTGGAAGTCGCGATCCAGGTTCTCCCAGCCTTCCACCAGCGGCCGCGCCAGCTCGTACAGCGCCTCGCCCGCGTCGGTGAGGTTGATGCGGCGACGCCGGCGTTCGAGCAGGGTGGCGCCCAGCTCCCGTTCCAGCGCCTGCAGCTGCAGGCTGATGGTGGGCTGGGACAGGTACAACGACTCGGCGGCACGGCTCAGCGTGCCCAGTTTCACCGTGGCGACGAAGGCGCGCAGCTGCTTGTGACGGTTGCCCTTGTAGTAGTAACGGGCCGATTCCGCCGTTGCCGGTTCCTGCCCCGTACGCTTTTTCGACGCTTTTCGGGGTGCCTTTTTGGGCTTGCGTGGCGTCATGTTCAGGTTTTTCCGGGCTATTTTTTCAATACGTTGGAGTATGTATTTATGTCCTCAATATAAAAGATTGAAACATTCACTTTGTCAAATAGTCGATTCATGGCCTAGCTTCGTTCCCACACCGAATCACGGAGAAGCTCATGGCCGTCCCCCAGGAACACCTCGCTGCCGCCACCGCCCGGGTCGAAACCGGCGCGACCGGCTACGAGGCCATCCTCACCCCGGAAGCACTGGCCTTTCTGGGCCGGCTGCATCGCCTGGCCGAGCCGCGCCGGCAGCAGTTGCTGGCCGCACGCCGGCAGCGCCAGGCCCGTCATGACGCCGGCGAGCTGCCGGACTTCCGCGCCGATACCGTGGCGATCCGCGAGGGCGACTGGACGGTGGCGCCGATTCCGGCCGCACTGCAGGACCGCCGCGTCGAGATCACCGGTCCGGTCGAGCGCAAGATGATCATCAACGCGCTCAATTCCGGCGCCAAGGTGTTCATGGCCGACTTCGAGGATTCCTCAACGCCGAGCTTCGCCAACCAGCTCGATGGCCAGATCAACCTGCGCGACGCGGTGAATGGCCGCATCGAATTCACTTCGCCGGAGGGCAAGCGTTACCAGGTCGGCCCGAACCCGGCGGTGCTGGTGGTGCGCCCGCGCGGCTGGCATCTGCCGGAGCGCCATTTCAGCGTGGACGGCGAGCCGATGGCCGGCGCCCTGGTGGACTTCGGCCTGTACGTGTTCCACAACGCCCGGACGCTGCAGCAGCGCGACCTCGGCCCCTACTTCTACCTGCCCAAGCTGGAGGCGATGGAAGAGGCCGCGCTGTGGGACGAGGTGATGGCATTCGCCGAGGATGAGCTGGACCTGCCCAACGGCTGCATGAAGGCCACCGTGCTGATCGAGACGCTGCCTGCGGCGTTCCAGATGCACGAGATCCTGCATGCGTTGCGCGGCCGCGCCGCCGGCCTCAACTGCGGCCGCTGGGACTACATCTTCTCGTACCTGAAGACCTTGCGCGGCCACCGTGACCGCCTGCTGCCCGAACGCGGCCAGGTGCAGATGACGGTGCCGTTCCTGAAGGCCTATTCGGAACTGCTGATCCAGACCTGCCATCGCCGCAACGCCTTCGCCATGGGCGGCATGGCGGCGCAGATCCCGATCAAGGGCGACCAGGCCGCCAACGACGCCGCGCTGGCCAAGGTCCGCGCCGACAAACTGCGCGAAGTGAAGGCCGGCCACGACGGCACCTGGGTGGCGCATCCGGCGCTGGTCGCCGTGGCGCAGGCGGTATTCGACGAACACATGCCCACGCCGAACCAGCTCGACGTGAAGCGCGAGGATGTGCGTGTCAGTCGTGAGCAACTGCTTGCGCCCTGCCCCGGCACCATCACCCGCGCCGGCTTCGACAACAACGTGGAGGTGGGCCTGCGCTACACCGCCGCATGGCTGGACGGGCTGGGCTGCGTGCCGATCCATCACCTGATGGAAGACGCCGCCACCGCCGAGATCGCCCGCTCGCAGATCTGGCAGTGGCTGCATCACGGTGGCGTGGAATTTCCCGATCACGCGCCGATCGACTTCGCGCTGTTCGACCACGCCCTGGCCGCCCATGCCCACCGCCTGCGCGACAGCGACGTACCCGGCGCCTCGCGCGTGGACGATGCCGCCGCGCTGCTCGCCACGATGACCCACGCCGACACGCTGGGGGATTTCCTCACTTTGCCGGCTTACGAACAACTTTGACGACACCGATCCTTCTCCCTCCGGGAGAAGGTGCCCGAAGGGCGGATGAGGGTCCGGACGAAGCAACACGCCACGCGACCACCGAACCCTCACCCCAACCCCTCTCCCGACGGGAGAGGGGCTCATACCACGGAGCCATGCCATGAAGACCGCAATGCCCACCGCCGAACAGATCAGCCTGGACTGGAGCAACAACCCGCGCTGGACCGGCATCCGCCGCAACTACACCGCCGAGGACGTGGTGCGCCTGCGCGGCACCGTGCCGGTCGAGCATTCGCTGGCCAAACGCGGCGCCGAGCGCCTGTGGAAGTCGCTGCACAAGGAAGATTTCGTCAACGCGCTGGGCGCACTCACCGGCAACCAGGCGATGCAGCAGGTCAAGGCCGGGCTGCAGGCGATCTACCTGAGCGGCTGGCAGGTCGCCGCCGACGCCAATGTCGCCGGCGAGATGTACCCCGACCAGTCGCTGTATCCGGCCAACTCGGTGCCGCTGGTGGTCAAGCGCATCAACAACACGCTGCTGCGCGCTGATCAATTGCACCACGCCGAAGGCAAGGACGAGATCGACTGGCTGGCACCGATCGTGGCCGACGCCGAGGCCGGCTTCGGTGGCGTGCTGAACGCGTTCGAGCTGATGAAGGCGATGATCGAGGCTGGTGCCGCCGGCGTGCACTTCGAGGACCAGCTGGCCTCGGTGAAGAAGTGCGGCCACATGGGCGGCAAGGTGCTGGTGCCGACCCGTGAAGCAGTCGACAAGTTGAACGCCGCGCGCCTGGCCGCCGACGTGGCCGGCGTGCCGACCCTGATCGTGGCGCGCACCGACGCCGACGCGGCCGACCTGCTCACCTCGGACATCGACGACAACGACAAGCCGTTCATCACCGGTGAGCGCACCGTCGAAGGCTTCTTCCGGGTCAAGCCCGGCCTGGACCAGGCGATCAGCCGCGGCCTGGCCTACGCGCCCTACGCCGACCTGATCTGGTGCGAGACCAGCAAGCCGAACCTGGAAGATGCGCGCCGTTTCGCCGAGGCGATCCACGCCAAGTTCCCGTGCAAGATGCTGGCCTACAACTGCTCGCCCAGCTTCAACTGGAAGAAGAACCTGGACGACACCACCATCGCCAACTTCCAGAAGGAACTGGGCGCGATGGGCTACAAGTTCCAGTTCATCACCCTGGCCGGTTTCCACAGCCTGAACTACGGCATGTTCGACCTGGCGCACAACTACGCGCGTCGCCAGATGAGTGCCTTCGTCGACCTGCAGGAAAAGGAATTCGGCGCCGCCGATCGTGGCTTCACCGCAGTGAAGCATCAGCGCGAAGTGGGCACCGGCTACTTCGACGCGGTGACCCAGGCGATCCAGCAGGGCCAGTCGTCCACGACCGCACTGACCGGCTCGACCGAAGAAGCGCAGTTCAAGCAGGCCTCGGCGGCGTAGGCAAATAGCCGTCCATTCCCGCTGGCCTGGATTGCGATCAATCGATCCCGCCCTTGTACGGCGCTTCACGAAAGAAGCGTCGTGCAAGGGCTGGGATTTCACGAAGGCGGAGCCCCGGTGTTGTCACCACCACCAAGGCGGACACACCGGACCCGAGCTTCATCGTGGTGCTGGCAGTTTACGCACCCTGCGGGCACGCCATCAGCCCACCCCGTGCCCCACATGCATCACGCATTACAGGTGAGCTGCGCATCCTCCGGATCTTCCGGCAGCAAGTCAGCCCGCGTATCCACGGCCACCCGGTTGCGCCCCCCGTCCTTGGCGCGATAAAGCGCGGCATCGGCATCGATCAGCAAATCCCGCAAGCTGCGGCCAGAGTCCGCACTCCAGGCAACACCGAAACTGGCGGACACCGTGATGGTGATGCCGGCCTTCACCACCATCGGCTCCGCCGCCAATGCGCAGCGGATGCGCGAGGCGATCTCGACACCCTGTTCGCGCGAAGCCACCGGCATCAGGATGCCAAACTCCTCGCCACCCAAGCGCCCGAACATGTCCGACTTGCGCAACTCCCGCAGGCATACCGCCACGGTCTGTCGCAGGACCACGTCACCGGCCACGTGTCCGTAGCTGTCATTGACCTGCTTGAAGTGATCGAGATCCAGTATCACCAGACAGGCTCCCGCCTTCGCCCGGTGCAACCGTCGCAACGCGTGTCCCGCCTCTTCGAAAAAGTGTTCCCGGTTGAACACGCCAGTCAGCCCGTCATACCGGGCCATCTTGCGGAAATGCAACTGGGAACGCCGCAGCCAGAACATCGCCATCGCGATGAAAGCAATCACCACCAACAACAACGCGATGAACAGCCGACTGACCTTTTGTGACTGGATGGCCAGCGCATGGTGCAACTGAAGAATCCGATTCTGCTTGTCCAGCGCATCCAGCTTCAGCTTCTTGGACTGCACTTGCTGCTTGACCATCTGGTAGGCCAGCGCGCGCGCCTTGGCATGATCCACGGCAGCCTTGTCCAGCGCCACATACTTCTCGTAATAGGCCAGCGCGGCGGCAGCATGACCACTCATCTTTTCCGCCTTGTAGAGAACTTCATAGGCAGCCTGCAGTATCCACAACGTGCTGTTCGCACCGCTCATGGCAGTGGTGGTCAACGCGAATTTCCGCGCATTGGCGGCATCGCCGAGGCTCAGATACGCCTGCGCCTGCGTGACCTGCAACGAGGCAAGATATGGCGGATAGCGGTTCTTCCGGATCGCCGGGGCAATGCGATGCAAGAAGGCAATCGCCCGCTTCGCATGGCCCTCGTCGATCATGGCGCTGGCCTGGTTCAGGCGCAGCGAGTCGGCGCTCAACGGATGCTTGGCGGCAAGGCACGTATCGATCGCCTGCCGAAACCTCGGATCGGTCGAAAGAAGCTTGCCCTCATACAGCAGCGAGTTCGTCTCCCCCATCTCGGCGGTGCACTGAGCTGCCGCCGAAGGAAGCGTGGCCTTCATCTCCCGGGCATATTGCAGCGCCAGCTCATATTGCCCCACCGCAGCGCCGTTCAACATGATGATGACCCGATCCATGCCCTCCAGCCGTGCCGTCGGATCGGCAACCTTGGGCAGCTCGACCATCAAGGTGTTGGCCAGCGTATAAGCGTCCACATAGTGATGACTGTTGAATTTGTTCTGGACCAGTCTCGCCATGGCACGAATCGACAGCGCCTGGTCGCCGGAATGAGCGACGATGTCGTACAGCAAGGGATCCGCCTTGCCGTAGTTGCCATCAAACGAAAGCTGCTGCGCGTCCAGCAGTCGCAGGTGCCACCGTTGCGCGACGCTCAGGCTGGCGCTGCGCTCGTGAAGCTGCACCAGGATGCTTCGATAGCGGTCCTGATCGTTCGACTTGGCACCTTCGGCCCGAGCCAGCAACACCGCAACCGATGGCGCTGCAATCGCCGGAGCAGCCGAGTGCGCACGCACATTCGGCGCAACAGTGGCCAGGATCATTCCGGCCAGGCAAATCAGCGTGCCGTGCTCCATTGCATGACTGTCCGGTTGGACTAACGCGCCGGGTTATCCGGAGTATCCATTTCGTCGCCGTCCTGATCCGGCACGTTTTCCGCATCGTCATCGCCGGGGTCACAACCACCGTCGTGGCCGTTGTGATTGACCACGTTGTTCTTGTTGCCGAGCTCCTGCGCCAGGTAACTCCTGTCGCCCGTGGCCGCCGCCAACTTGAGGTTATCGACGGCACCCATCTCGTCCAATGCCCGGGACAGGCTTTCCGGGGAAGCTCGGCGCAGCGAAGCATTCCGCCCGATGCTTTCCAGCAGTTCGATCGTGTTGGACATGTTTTCCCCTGTTTCCTTGCGGATGAGTTGCTCATCCAGCCGGGGAGGACGGTGCCTTGCCCGGATGAATGACACCACTTGCCAGCGGGTGCACCCTCCGTGCCTTCATCGCATCGGCGCCCCCAACGCCAATCCGCAGCCTAGCACTCCTCGCGAACGGGTGCGCGTCATGCACGGAGGCCATGGACCGGGATTCAAGGCATCATCAGCGCCCGGTCCAATGCCGCCAATCGCCGCCTTGCCGAGGCATTGACGCGTAATGGCGACGCCGGCGACAAGACCACGGTTTCATCGGCACCGACGTCCGTGGCTGGCAGATCTCGCAAGAGCACACGGCGAATGCGCGGCTGCTCGATCGGCAAAGTCGCGCCGCGATAAATGATCAGCTCGTGGTCCAGCGGATAATCCTGACTCAGTACATCCACCAGCACCTGGCGATATTCGGGACCGGTGGCAAAGCGTTTCATCGAACGGTCGCCGACCAGGCCGACCTGCCACAGCACCAGACAGGCGCCGGTATTGATCGGAGTTTCGTAGAACAACAGTTGGCTGGCTTCGTAGTGCTGGCAACCGTAGCGGCCGGGATCGATACCCAAGTCGGCATACAGGCAATCCTCGGCAGAGATGCCAGGCTCCATATGCGCATGGAAACCTTCCGCACGCGCCACCTTGATCACTTCGTGCGGCGACCACGCGAAGATACCGGGATGGCCATAGAACACCGCGCAGACTTTCTTGCCGGCGCGCACCTCGGCCATCATCACCTCGACCCACTCGCGGTAGGTGATCGCCCGGGATTTGTCACCCTTGCCGTAATAAGGCTGCAGGCTGCGCACGTCCGGATGCATCTGTTCCAGCCACAGCTCGACGATGGCGTCGGAAAGCGCGGCGAAAACCACATCGGACTGTTCGATGTGACTGCGCGCCAACGGCGAGAGATGTGAGCCCAGGGTCATGCCCAGGCCCACGCAGGCGATGCTGCCGCGTTGTTCGGAAATGGCAGGGGGCGGCATCGACAAGGCGCTCATGAGAAATATCCGATGACCAGGGTGGTGTGATCTGCCGCCACGTGCTGTTGCGATCAGCCGCCGCAAGCCGACATCCATCCAATATACCCGGCAAGCCGGTCGGCCGATGGCTTCGCCCCACCACGCCCCAACGGGTTACTTGCCCGCCGGCGGCACCAGCACGATCACCGTCCAACCGGGGCGCGGCTCCAGTTCGCGCTTGGCCGAGGCGACGCGCAACGTGCCTTTCTCCTCCACGCCAAACAGCAACACGCTGTCCGAGCCGTACTGCTCGATGAAGTTCGGCCAGTCGAACGTGCTGCTCAGCGTGGTGGATTTGATCCGCCAGCCGCGCGCCAGCAGCTCGGCGAAACGTGCATGGGTCATCTGCTCGTCGAACAACGGCGGCGCCAGCAGGTTGTCGGCCAGCGCGACGCGCTCGGTATTCTCGTCCGGCGACAGGTTGCGCAGGCGGTAGACCTTCTCGCGGCCGAACTCCTGCCGGTAGTGCACGCACGCCAGGGTATTGCGTTCGCGATGGGTGGACATCGCCAGCAGACGTCCCAGGCCAGTGAGATCGAGATGACGCTCGGCATGCGGTGAAGCCGGATGGCCGTAGAAGGTGGGCAGTCCCTCCATGCGCGCACGGCGGATTCCGTCCCAGTCGTCGTCGGCCAGCATCACGCGCACGTCCTCCTCTTTCAGCGCCTGGCCCACCGCACGCGCCACCGCGTCGGAGCCGAACACCAGCACGCCACGCGGCTCGGGTTCGGCCACCTTCAGCCAGATCGCCAATGGTCGCGCGGTGGCGCTCTGCAGCACCACGGTGCCGATGATCAGGATGAAGACCAGCGGCACCAGCGCCTCGGCACCTTCCAGGCCCAATTCACCCAGACGCAGCGCAAACAAGGCCGACACCGAGGCCGCCACGATGCCGCGCGGCGCCACCCAGGCGATCAGCGCCCGTTCGCGCCAGGTCAAGCCGCTGCCCATCGTGGCCAGCATCGCCGTGAATGGCCGAATCGCAAACTGCGCCACCAGGAACACGACGATGCCCGCCCACAACATGCCGTGCGGCAACGGCCATGGCAGCCGTGCCGCCAGCAGGATGAACAAACCCGACACCAGCAGCGTGGTGAGGTTTTCCTTGAAATCGAGAATGTCGTCCATGTGCACGTTGCGCATGTTGCCCAGCGCGATGCCCATGATGGTTACCGCCAGCAGGCCCGACTCGTGCGTCAGCGTGTTGGACAGGCTGAAGGCGAACAGCACCATCGCCAGGGTGGCGTAATTCTGCAGGTATTCCGGCACCAGTTGGCGACGCAGCAGGAAGCCCAGCAGCAGCGCCGCCAGCGTGCCGATCAGCGCGCCGCACAGCACCGTGACCACGAAGACCCCGATGGTGTGCCCCTCCTGGCGCGACACGATCGCCTCGAAGATCAGCACCGCGAACAGCGCGCCCAGCGGGTCGATGATGATGCCTTCCCAGCGCAACGTGTTGGCGATGCGCTCGGTGGGCCGAAGCGTGCGCAGCATCGGCGCGATCACCGTGGGCCCGGTCACGCAGGTCAACGCGCCGAACAGCCACGCAATCTCCCAGCGCACGCCGGCGATCCAGTGCACGCAAAGCGCCAGCAGCAGCAGCGCGACCACCGCGCCATAGCTGACCAAGCCGCGTACGGCACCGCCGATGCCGCGCAATTCGTGGAAACGCAGGGTAAGGCTGCCCTCGAACAGGATCACCGCCACCGCCAGCGACACCAGCGGGAACAGCAGCTCGCCCAGCATCTTGTCCGGCTGCAGCAATCCGGTCACCGGACCCAGCACGATGCCGGCCAGCAGCAGGAACAGGATCGCGGGCAACTTCACCCGCCACGCCAGCCATTGCGAGAGGAAACCGACCACCAGCATGCCGGTGAGCATCAGGCCCAGTTCGATGGTCATCCGCAATCCTTGTCGAGGCGCCGGGGGAGCGCCTATCGGAGCATGCATGCCCCGGTACGTCCAGCCACGCGTGCGCAGCCGATGCCACCCGGCGGACCTGGATGGCGTCGTACGCGGAATCCCCGCCCGCCCCGGACGACCCGACGAACGGCGGCAGCCACATCTGCATCAAGGGGAAAAGGCCAGGCCCCGGTATCGGTGCGGGGGGGAGGGGAACCGATACCGGGGCGGCAGGGCGGGTTCAATTAAATGAACTGGCCGGTGCAAATAATACCCTCGCCCACGGCGAAGTCAATACTCTTCGGTTCAATAATTATCAGACCATGGTCGAAGGCTGCCGCAGCCGCGCGTTCGCCGCGCGCCACGCCCCACATCGCTGACCGCGTACCCGCGCGTGGGCGATGGCGCGAGGCCTCCTGGGCGGTGAACCACGCGGCTCAGAAGCGGCGGTATTGCAGCGCTTCGGCCAGGTGCGAGCGCTCCAGCGCAGCGGCGCCACCATCAAGGTCGGCGATCGTGCGTGCAACCCGCAGGACGCGGTGATAAGCGCGCGCGGACAACCCCAGCCGCTCAAGCGCGGCTTCGAACCACTGCCGCTCGGCGGCCCCGAGCGCGCAATCGCGCTCCAGTTCGCGGGTGCTGATCTCCCCGTTCGGCCGCCCGGCCCGCATCAAGGCATGGGTGCGCGCCTTGATCACCCGCGCCCGCACCGTGGCCGAGTCCTCGTCATAGATGCTGCGCGGCGCGCCCAGGTCGGCCAGCGGCACGCGCGGCACCTCCACGCACAGGTCGATGCGGTCCAGCAACGGGCCGGAAATGCGGCTGCGGTAGCGCGCGATCTGGTCCGGCGTGCAATGGCAACGCGGGCGCGGGTCGCCGGCATAGCCGCAGGGGCACGGATTCATCGCCGCCACCAGCTGGAACTGCGCCGGGAACGTGCACTGCCGCGCCGCGCGCGAGATCACGATGCTGCCGGACTCCAGCGGTTCGCGCAGCACGTCGAGCACGTGGCGGCTGAACTCGGGCAGTTCGTCGAGGAACAGCACGCCGTTGTGGGCCAGCGAAATTTCGCCGGGGCGCGGCTGCGAGCCACCACCGACCAGCGCCACCGCCGAGGCAGTGTGGTGCGGCGCGCGAAACGGACGCCGCCGCCACAGGGCCGGATCGACCGCATGCCCCGCCACCGAACGTACCGCGCAGGTTTCCAGCGCTTCCGATTCGGTCAGGGGCGGCAGGATACCCGGCAGGCGCTCGGCCAGCATGGTCTTGCCGGTACCGGGCGGCCCGGACATCAACAGGTGATGACCGCCAGTGGCGGCGATCTCCAGTGCCCGTCGCGCCTGCAACTGGCCACGCACGTCGATCAGGTCGGGACCGAAGGTGCTGTCGCCACCGGCACTGGCCGTTTCCGGAGTGTCCAGGTCCTGGCCGCCGCGCAACCAGCCGCAGACTTCGGCCAGGGTATCGGCCACGCGCACGTCGGCATCGGAGACCAGCGCCGCCTCGGCCGCATTGGCACGCGGGACCACCACGCGCCGACGGCGAGCTCGCGCGCGAAGCAGCGCCGGCAGCACGCCGGAGACGCCACGCAGATCGCCCGATAGCGCCAGCTCGCCGAGGAACTCGCATTCGTCCAGCCGCTCGCGCGGTACCTGGTTGCCGGCGGCGAGGATGCCCAGCGCAATGGCCAGGTCGAAGCGGCCACCGTCCTTTGGCAGTTCGGCCGGCGCCAGGTTCACGGTGACTTTGCGGTTGGGGTATTCGAAGGCGGTGTTCTGGATCGCCACGCGCACGCGATCGCGTGCTTCGCGCACGGCCGCTTCGGGCAGGCCGACGATGCTGGTGCCCGGCAGGCCGCCGGAAAGATGCACCTCCACCATCACCTGCGGCGCGGCCACGCCTTCCTGGGCGCGGCTGAGGGTAACAGCGAGACTCATGCCCGGTGGTGACGGGGCCCAAGGGCGTCGCTGATCAATGTATCCATCATGCGACTCCATCGGACTGCTGAGGAAAAATGACCGCCCCCGATCGTTCTCGGGGTGAGGGTGACGGATCGGGGGCGGCTGCTACGACTCGCGAGAATGCGCGACAGCCTCAAGTTCGGCGACACGCTTTTCGAGTTCGTCGACCTTGGCGCGGGTGCGCGCCAGCAGCTGGCTCTGAACGTCGAATTCCTCACGGGTAACCAGCTCAAGGCGGCGCAATCCCTGTGCCAGGACATCACGAAAATTGGCGCTCAGATCCTTCTGGGCGTCTGCCAATCCTGGCGGTACCAACGAAGCAAGTCGCAGGGCAATTTGGTCGATGTCCAGCCGTTCCATCATGGAAGGCACCTCGAACTCGTCAGGGCAAAGTGTAGGGAGGGGGTACGGGCGGTCGCCATCGGCATGCTCCACTGAAGTGTGTAGGTATTTTCCTACATCATGCCCCGCCCATGGCGACAGCCCGGCGCGCGAAGGGCACAATGGGCCTTACGGCGTCGCCGGGCGCGCGACCTGACGAGGAAGATGCATGAAACTGGTGGTGGCGATCATCAAGCCATTCAAGCTGGACGATGTGCGCGAAGCGCTGGCGGAAGTCGGCGTGCAGGGCATCACGGTGACCGAGGTCAAGGGTTTCGGCCGCCAGAAAGGCCATACCGAGCTGTACCGCGGCGCGGAATACGTGGTCGACTTTCTGCCGAAGATCAAGCTGGAAGTGGCAGTGGCCGACGACCAGCTGGATCGCGTGCTGGAAGCGATCTCGCAATCGGCCCGCACCGGCAAGATCGGTGACGGCAAGATCTTTGTCAGCGCGCTGGACCAGGTGATCCGCATCCGCACAGGTGAGCTGGACGGCGACGCGCTGTAGGCATCTTCTCCCTCTCCCCTGCGGGGAGAGGGTCGGGGTGAGGGGGCAACCTCGCGACGACCGTACATTCGAAGCGCGCTTTTGATGGGACGTCCCCGCGAGCACCCGCCCCTCACCTCAATCCTCTCCCCAAAGGGGAGAGGAAGCGAAAACGGCGCTACCGCAAGACCAGGTCTTGTTCCTTTGTTTTCAGCGCGCCTGCGCGCGCTGAAAACGCCGGTGATGAATCAGCAGGCCGGCGTAATAGGCGATGTAGTAGCCGATCAGCAAACCGAAAACCAGCAAGGTGAGCGGGCTGGATTGATAGCCCATCGTCATGCTTGTTCCAGGGGCTTGGGCTGCGGCCAGTGATTCGGCGTGCTGCATCTGCGGCCACAGCACCAGGAAGCGCCACATCAACCGCCCCAGCAGCAGGGCCACCAGCACGGCGCCGATCCACGGGTTGGGCACATAGCAGTCGCCGCGCTCCGGGTCGGTCTCGAAGCGGGTCAGGCGCAGGCCGAGCAGCCCCAGCCCCGCGCCCAGCACGATCCCTCCGGCCAATCCTTCAGCCAGGCGCACGTCGCGCAGCCCGCTCAGCAACAGCACGCAGCCGATCACGGCGAATATCGCGACTCGCACGATCATCCGCTTGCGCCGGATCGGCTGGCGCCCGAACTGGCGGCTGATCCGACGCCACAGGATCAGCAGCACCAGCGGGACCATGATGGCGTAGCTCATCAGGTGGGGCGACATCGGCGCAGCCTCGCGATGGATATGGGAAGTATCGCCAGCCTGATCGCATGGCACTCGCGCGGCGACTGACGACACGCAGGCCGTGCACATGACGTCTGTCAGGCCGGACAACCCGGCCCGTGACGAGTTACTTCGCCTTGCCCTGGTTCGCCACCGCCGCCGCCTTGGCCGCGATCGCATCGGCATCGCCCAGGTAGTAGTGGCGCAACACTTTCAACTGGTCGTCGAACTCGTAGACCAGCGGCACGCCATTGGGAATGTTGAGCTCGACGATGGCCTCGTCGGACATGTCGTCGAGGTATTTCACCAGCGCGCGGATGGAGTTGCCGTGCGCCACCGCCAGCACGCGCTGGCCGGCGCTGATCGCCGGCGCCAGCACCTCGTTCCAGTACGGCAGCACGCGGGCCACGGTGTCCTTCAGGCATTCCGTGTCGGGAATGTCGTCCGGGTTCAGCGCGGCGTAGCGCGGGTCGTGCACCGCCTCGTTGGCGCTGCGCTCCAGTGCCGGCGGCGGTACATCGTAGCTGCGACGCCAGACCTTGACCTGCGCGTCGCCGTATTTCTCGGCGGTCTCGGCCTTGTTGAGCCCGGTCAGCGCGCCGTAGTGACGCTCGTTGAGGCGCCAGTCGGTATGCACCGGCAGCCACATCATCTCCATCGCGTCGAGGGCACCCCACAGGGTGCGCGCCGCACGCTTGAGCACCGAGGTATGCGCCACGTCGAACGCATAGCCCTCGCGCTTGAGCAATTCGCCGGCCTCGCGAGCCTCGGTCATGCCCTGCTCGGTGATGTCGACGTCGGCCCATCCGCTGAAGCGGTTGTCGAGGTTCCACTGTGACTGGCCGTGGCGGATCAGGACGAGCTTGTGCATGGCGATGCGGTTCCGGGTGGGCGAACCCTGAATGGTGAGGCCGGGCCCGGGCCTCGTCAAATACGCCCCTGCCGAAGGTCACGTAAACCCCGGGCGTCGCTGCCGCATCCCATGAGGGTCATCCCATCCCGAACGGAGATATCTCCATGCGCCGCATCCTGCTCGCTCTCGCACTCCTCCTGCCGCTGGCCGCCATGGCCTCGGACAACGACACCGACAAGGTCAACGGCGACGTGCATGTCACTGCCGGCCAGCATGTCGGCAAGGCCAGCTCGGTCAACGGCGACGTCGACGTCGCCGACCACGCCGTGGTCGAGAAGGCCAGCACCGTCAACGGCGAGGTGAAACTGGGCCAGCAGGCGCAGGCCGGCGAAGTCGACACCGTCAATGGCGATATCGAGATGGCCGCCGGCGCCCGCGTGCAGGGCAAGGTCGAGGCGGTGAACGGCGCCATCCACCTGGCCCGGGGTGCCGAGGTGGATGGCCACCTGTCCAACGTCAACGGCACCATCACCCTGGAAGATGCGCATGCCGCTGCCGGTATCGAAACCGTGGCCGGCGACATCACCATCGGCGCCAACTCGCGCGTCGAAGGCGGCATCCTGGTCGACAAGCCGAACAACGGCTGGTTCCACTCGGGCAGCACGCGCAAGCCGGTGATCGTGATCGGCCCGCACGCCGTGGTGCAGGGCACGCTGGAGTTCCGCCGCGAGGTGGTGCTGAAGGTCAGCGACAGCGCGCAGATCGGCCCGGTCAAGGGCACCACGGTGGAGAAGTTCAGCGGCGCCACGCCGTAATCGCGGCTTGCCCCGGCACGAGGGACGCGGTCTACACTCGGGCCACCATCGTTGCCGGGGAACCTCCATGCGTCGCTGCCTGCCGACCTGTACTGCCACCGTGTTCGCCATCGGCATCGCGCTTGCGATGCCGACCTTCGCGGCCACGCCCGCGCCGACAACCCATCATTTCAGCGCAGCCATCGATGCCGGTGACTTCTCGGCCTATCTGAAGGCCGTTTCCTCGGATGCGTTCGAGGGCCGCAAGCCGGGCACCGAAGGGGCCCGGCGCACCGTCGACTATCTGGTGGCGCAGTTCAAGCGCATGGGCCTGCAGCCCGGCAACCACGGCCAGTGGTTCCAGACCGTGCCGGCGGTATCGACCACCTTGCAGCACCCGGAACAGCTGCGCCTGGACGTCACCGAAAACGGCCGCACCCTGCCGCTCGCCTACGGCAGCGACATGGTTGCCGTGACCCTGCAGGCCAAGCCGAAGGTGACGCTCAAGCGGTCCGACATCGTCTTCGTCGGCTACGGCATCGATGCGCCCGAATACCAGTGGAACGACTACGCCGGCATCGACGTGAAGGGCAAGACGGTAATCGTGCTGGTGAACGATCCTGGCTATGCCACGCAGGATCCGAAGCTGTTCCGTGGCCGCACGATGACCTACTACGGCCGCTGGACCTACAAGTACGAGCAAGCCGCGCGCGAAGGTGCCGCTGCCTGCTTCATCGTGCACGCCACCGGACCGGCCGGCTACCCGTGGAGCGTGGTGCACAACAGCTGGTCAGGCCCGCAACTCAGCCTGCCCGCGGGCGAGCATGCCGCGCCACGGCTGCCCGTGGCCGGCTGGCTCAGCGGCGACGCCGCGCGCCACCTGTTCGCCGCCTCCGGGTTGGACTTCGACACGCTTGAAGCCGCGGCTGCCCGTCGCGGCTTCAAGCCGGTTCCGCTGAAAGCCCAGGCCTCGATCACGCTGGACAGCACCATCCGGCACACGCATTCGCGCAACGTGCTGGCCCTGCTCAAGGGCAGCGAGCATCCGGATCAGGCGGTGATCTACAGCGCGCACTGGGATCACTTCGGCCGCGATCCCAAGCTGAAGGGCGACCAGATCTACAACGGCGCCATCGACAACGGCACCGGTGTGGCCGCCCTGCTGGAAATCGCCGAAGCCTTCGCGCACCAGCAGCCGAGGCCGAAGCGCTCGCTGCTGTTCGCCGCGGTGACGATGGAAGAGTCCGGCCTGCTCGGCTCGCAGTACTACGTGGAACACCCGGTGTTTCCGCTGAACCGGACCGTGGCCGACATCAACATGGATGCGCTGGACATCATCGGCCCCACGAAGAACATGATCGTGGTCGGCTACGGCCAGTCGCAGCTGGAAGACAGGCTCAAGGGCGTACTGGCGAAACAGGGCCGCACGCTCAGCCCCGAGCCCACGCCGGAGAATGGCTTCTACTTCCGCTCGGATCATTTCAGCTTTGCCAAGGCCGGCGTGCCCGCAATGGACACGCTGACCGGCGACGACCTGGTCGACGGCGGCACCCGCAAGGGCCGCGCCCTGCTCGCCGACTACACCGCCCACCGCTACCACACGCCGCAGGACAACTACGATCCGCACTGGGACTTCCGCGGCGTGATCAGGGACATCCAGGCCCTGCACGACGTCGGCCAGCAACTCGCCGATGGCAGCGACTGGCCGCAGTGGAATGCCGGCAGCGAATTCCGCGCGCGGCGGCAGGCGATGATGCAGGCGAACGACCCGCATTGACGCCGGCAATGCGTGGAATTCAGACCCAGTCGCGCGGCTGCAGGTACGCCGCCAGCCGCGCTTCCGGCGAGTCCGGCTCGGGCTGATAGGCGTATTCGAAACGCACCCGTGGCGGCAGGCTCATCAGGATCGACTCGGTGCGCCCGCCCGACTGCAGTCCGAACAGCGTGCCGCGGTCGTAGACCAGGTTGAACTCCACGTAACGGCCACGCCGGTACAACTGGAACTCGCGCTCACGCTCGCCCCACGGCGTGGCCTGGCGACGTTGCACGATCGGCACGTAGGCATCGAGGAAGCCCTGCCCCACCGCCTTGGTGAAATCGAGGCAGCGTGCGAAGCCGCCTTCGTTGAGATCGTCGTAGAACAGGCCGCCGACGCCACGCGTCTCGCCGCGATGCTTGAGGTGGAAATACTCGTCGCACCAGCGCTTGTAGCGCGGATAGACATCCGTGCCGAACGGCGCGCACAGGTCGCGCGCCACCGTATGCCAGTGCACCACGTCTTCGTCGAACGGATAGAACGGGGTGAGATCGAAGCCGCCACCGAACCACCACACCGACTCCACTCCCGGCTTGCTCGCCTCGAAATAGCGCACGTTGGCGTGCGTGGTGGGCACGTAGGGGTTCTTCGGGTGCAACACCAGCGACACGCCGGTGGCAACGAAACTGCCGCCGACCAGGTCCGGGCGATGCGCGGTGGCGCTGGGCGGCAGCTTGTTGCCGTACACACGCGAGAAATTCACCCCGGCCTGCTCGAACAACGCCCCATCGCGCAACACGCGGGTGCGTCCGCCGCCGCCGGCCGGACGGGTCCAGGCGTCTTCGACGAAGCGGGCCTTGCCGTCGAGCTTTTCCACGGCGGCGCAGATGCGATCCTGCAATTCGCGCAGGAAGGTTTCGGCCTGGTCGGCCTGCAGGCTACGGGTCGGTTGTGCGGTCGTATTCATCGACGGCAGCTTAGCAAGAGGCTGCCCGCTTGCCGATGCGGTGCGCCGTCACGCCGGCTTGACGACGATCAAGCCCGCATGAACGCACGTGCAACTTTCGCGGCGATTGTCTAGGCAATCCGCATGCGGCTGGCTAGGCTCGTGCGATGACCACACCCATGCCCTCCCTCGCGGTCTCTGCCTGCACGGCCACCTCGGCGCTTGGCCATGGGCTCGACACCCACCGGCAGGCGCTTGAGCAGGGCCGCAGCGGGCTGCGTCCGAATGACATCAGCCAGGCACCGCTGCCGTGCTGGATCGGTCGCGTCGACGGCGTGGAAGACGAACCACTGCCCGCCGCGCTGGCCGACTGGGATTGCCGCAACAACCGACTGGCTTGGCTGGGCCTGCGCCAGGACGGTTTCCTCGACCGCGTGCACGCCGCCCGCACGCGCTACGGCGCCGACCGCATCGCGCTGCTGCTGGGCACCTCCACCGCCAGCATCGGCGCCACCGAGGAAGGTTATCGCCGACTAGATGCATCCGGCCATCTGCCCGACGACTTGCGCCGCCGAGCGATCCATTCGCCGCACTCGCTGACCGACTTCGTCGCTGCTGCGCTGGCGCTGGAAGGGCCGTGCCTCACTGTCTCCACCGCCTGCTCGTCCAGCGCCAAGGTATTCGCCAGCGCGGAGCGGATGATCCGGCTCGGCCTGGTCGATGCGGCCGTGGTCGGTGGGGTGGATACGCTGTGCGACAGCGTGCTGTTCGGTTTCAGTTCGCTGGAACTGATTTCAGCCGAACCGTGCCGCCCGTTCGACGAGACGCGCAACGGCATTTCGATCGGCGAGGCCGCCGGTTTCGCCTTGCTGGAACGCGCCGACGCCGCACCGCAGGCACCGCGACTGCTCGGCTGGGGCGAGTCCAGCGACGCCCACCACATGTCCACACCACATCCGGAGGGCCTGGGCGCCGAACTGGCGATCCGTGAGGCACTGGCCCGTGCCGGACTCGAACCGGCGCAGGTCGATTACATCAACCTGCACGGCACCGCCAGCCACAAGAACGACACGATGGAAGCCCACCTGCTTGCGCGGTTGTTCCCGCCGGCCACGCGCGCCAGTTCCACCAAGGGCTTCACCGGCCACACCCTGGGCGCAGCCGGGATTATCGAGGCCGTCATCGCGCTGCTGGCGATCGAGGGCGGGCTGATCCCCGGCAATCTCGGCGCCCGCGTCCCGGACCCCGCCTGCAGTGCCTCGTTTGCCTGGCACGCCGAGCGCCAGCGCGTCGCGGTGGCGATGAGCAACTCGTTCGGTTTCGGCGGCAACAATGCCTGCCTGGTGTTCGGCCAGGCGCAGGTTTCCCGATGAATGCGCTGAGCGTTTATGTCGAAGGTCTCGGCGTGTGGTCGTCGACGCTGGCCGATATCGACGCATTGCGTGCGCGTCGCGCCGGCGCACCGCCGGCCACGCCCGTCGAGCGTCCACCCGCCTCCCGCCTGTCCGCCGGCGAACGACGACGCGCCTCGGCCAGCGCGTTGCTGGCGGTGGAAGTGGCCGGGCAAGCCGTCGCGATGAGCGGCCGCGCCGCCGACACGCTGGCCTGCGTTTTCGCCTCCGCCTACGGCGACCTGGCGATCACGGATTACCTGTGCGCCACTTTGGCACGTACGCCCGACGAGCTGTCGCCGACGCGCTTCCACCATTCCGTACACAACGCGCCGGCCGGTTACTGGACCATCGCCACCGACTGCCGCGCGCCATCGAGCGCCATCTGCGCCGGCCACGCCACGGCAGGTGCCGGACTGCTGGAAGCGGCCACGCTGGCCTGCGCCGGACAGCAACCAGTGCTGCTGGTGTGCAGCGACATCGCCGGCCACGGCCCGCTGGGCGAGGTCGTCGCCTGCCATCACGATTTCGGTGGTGGCCTAGTGTTGTCGCCCATCCCCGGTCCGGGCAGTCGCGCGCGGCTGGCATTGACGCTTGCACGCACGTCCTGCACTCCGTCTTCACCCCCGATCGATTGCACTAGTGGCATGTCCGACAACCCTTCCGCCGCCTTGCTCCCCCTGCTCGAGTCGCTGCTTGATGCCACTGGCCATGTCACGCTGGCGGCCGCACGCGGGCTCGCGTTGCATGCCCGCGTGGAGCCCATGGCATGAACGAGACGCCGCGCTGGTGCGTGCTGATTCCCTGCCTCAACGAGGCGTCGGCGATCCATGGCGTGGTGCAGTCGGTGCTGGCACTGGGCGTACCCGTGATCGTGGTGGATGACGGCTCGGACGACGACACGCCCCATATCGTCGATGCACTGCCGGTGACCCTGGTACGCCACACCGAACGCCGCGGCAAGGGCGAGGCCCTGCGCAGCGGTTTCCGCGAAGCGTTGCGGCAAGGCTATGAGGCGGTGCTGACGATGGACGGCGATGGCCAGCATCGCGCCGACGACATCCCCCGCATCGTGGCCGCCGCACGCCGCTGGCCCGGCCGGCTGGTGATCGGTGCACGCCTGCGCGACCGTGACCAGCAGCCCAAGGCGCGACGCTTCGCCAATGCCTTTGCCGACTGGGGCATCTCCTGGGCCTGCGCCCAGCCGGTTGCCGACACCCAGAGCGGCCAGCGCTGGTATCCACGCGCCGCCTTGAGCCTGGTCGACCTGCCCGCCGAAGGTTTCGTATTCGAGGCCGCGCTGCTGATCACCGCCTCGCGCGAGCTGGACATGTCGGTGGTCTCGGTGCCGATTGCCTCGCGCTACCAGGGCAACTTCCGGCTCAGCCACTTCCGCCCCGTGCGCGACGTCACGCGCATCACGCTCTACACGATAGGCCGGATCATCCATTACGGCGAAGCCCGTGCCAGCTACCGGCGCTCGCGCAGCTCACCGCAAGTGGCCGATTCCGCCGAACCATCCGCGGCGCGGATCTGCTGAGGCAGTTTCCGGATCAGCCGTACATGGCCGCGGCGCGGCCACTGGCCAGCAGGCGGCCGGCCTGTTCGACGCGAAACGCGTACTGCGCTCCTGCCGTATCGGCGTAAAGGCGTTCGGCATGGACGTCCAGTCGACCGCCGCGTGCATCGACGAAGCCCACTTCAAGTCGCACGTCACGCAGGCTGACCAGCATGCCCGGGCGCACCGCCGCATCGCCTGCGGCACGCGCCAGCAGCGCACCGTGCAAGGCCATCGCCTGCGCCCCGTATTCGGCCAGATGCACCGCATGCAATCCGGCATCGCCACGCAATGGATGATCGGGCCGCGCATGGCTGGTACTGCAGGCGTCAATCGTCGTCGCGTCCCAACTATCCACCACATCGAGCAGGCACATCGCGCCGACGTGGGGCAGCAACTGCGCCCAGTCGTCCCGCTCAAGCCGGTTCATGCGCATCCTCCGGCGCCTGCCAGAAATCGTGGAAATTGAACCAGTTGTACGGATAGGCCTGCGCGTAGTGCTCCAACCGTTCGGCATAGCGTGCGATCAAGCCTTTCAACGCTGCGGCGCGCGCCTGTCGCGACACTTCGACGCGATCGGCGAAGGGCTCGAACACCAACCGGTAACGGTTGCCGCCCAGATACAGGCCGAAGCAAAGCAGTACCGGCACCTGCAATGCGTTCGCCAGCAGCCATGGCCCGATCGGCAAGGGCGCCGGCCGGCCGAGGAAATCGACGCGGCAAAGCTGCTCATGCTCGCGCGCACGATCGGCCAGCAGCGCCACCATCGCGCCTTGCCGGCACGCCTCGGCTGCCGCCAGGGTGATCGCCACCCCGCCCTGGGCGGTATCGATCACGGCAGTGCCCACTTCCGGTGCCAGCGCCTCCAGCATTTCGGTCATCGCCGGGGTTTTCTGCTTGTCCAGCAACACCCGCAGCGGCACGTCCGGCCGCCGCGCGCTGAGGGCGCGCAAGGCCTCGAAACTGCCCTGGTGGGAACCGACCAGCAGCACCCCGCGCCCCTCGGCAATGGCTGCCTCGAGTACGCCCAGCCCCTCGATGCCGATGTCGAAACCGCGTTCGCCGCGGGTCAGCAGGTAGATGCGGTCGAACGAGGTGGTGGCATAGGCATGCAGGTGACGAAACACGTGCCACCAGCGGACGCGGCCGCCCAGCACGCGCTGCAGGTATTGGCGCGAGGCACGCCGCTCGTCGCCCCGGCGCAGCATGAAATACAGCGTGGCCGGATACAGGCACAACCGCCCCAGCCGGCGTCCGCCATGCAATGCGATGGCGCAGATCAGCCCATACGCGGCGCGGCCACCGCCCTCGGGACGTTCACGCCAGTGCCCGCTCACGACACGCCCTCGATCACGCCACGCGCCAGCGCGACACCGTCGCGACGGATCTCGAAACGCAGGCGCCCGGCACGTTCGGCCAGCTCCAGCTCGGCCGTTTCGGCCGGCCTCAACGGCGCCAGGAATTTCGCCTCGACGATGCGTGCCAGCCGCTCACCGCGCCATGCCTGCAATGCCTGCGCCACCTGCTCCAGCAGCCACACGCCGGGCACCAACGGGCGCCCGGGGAAATGACCGGGCAGGCACGGGTGATCTTCAGGCATGCGCAGCGGGGTGCGCCACAACGGCTCGCTCATGGCGCGAACAGGCGCGCCATCACGCCGCGCGCTGCTGCTCGACGTAATCGGACAGGCTGCGCAGGCTGGCGAACACGCGCTGGTTGTCCGGATTGTCCGAACGCAACGCGAAGCCGTAGCGCTTGGAAACCGCCAACGCGATTTCCAGGGCGTCGATCGAATCCAGCCCCAGTTCGCCACTGCCGAACAACGGCGCATCCGGGTCGATTCCGGCCGGGTCGACGCCTTCCAGATTGAGACAATCCACGATCAGGGCAGCCAATTCGTGCTGCGCGGCAGTCTGCTCGGCCATGCGTATTTCGGGACTCCGGATTCATGCAACCGTCCCGTCGGGAACGGGCGCGGAGTGTACCATAGAGGCCTTGTCGTTCCCGGTTAGAAGCAATGGTTCAGGGATGTGAAGACCTGCAGGCTGAGCCCGGCCTGCCCCACGCGCCGCGCGTGTCCTATCGCATGACAGAGGCTGCCGTCGTGCTGGCCGAACCCGGCACGCTGGCCGTGTTCGGTTTCGGTGCCGGCGCACCCTCGGTCGACGATCCGCGCTGGCTGCGCGTGGAACAGGAGCCGTTCGACGCGCCCACGCCGCTGGAACTGTGGCAGGTCGAGGCGGACGTGATCCACGGCCGCGACGGCGACCTGAACTGGTCGTCCGGTGGCGGCTGGCTGTTCGCCGCGATCGAGCCGGACGAGCGCGAACACGGGGGACCGGTGGGTGCCGCACGCTACGCCTATGAGCGCCTGCGCCATTTCGTCGGCGGCCGGGCCGAACACCAGGTACTGCGCATCTGGAACTACATCGGCGCGATCAACCACGGCGACGGCGACCAGGAACGCTACAAGCAGTTCTGCGAGGGTCGCGCACATGGCCAGGGCGACTTCTTCGCCGAGGGCTATCCTGCCGCCACGGCGATCGGCCACGACGGCGCCGAACATCACCTGCAGGTTTACCTGCTGGCTTGCACCCATGCCGGCGAACGGGTGGAAAATCCCCGCCAGGTCAGCGCATGGCACTACCCGCGCCAGTACGGCCGCACCTCGCCCGGCTTCGCCCGCGCGATGACGCTGCCGGCGCAGGACGTGCTGGCGATCTCCGGCACCGCAGCCGTGGTCGGGCATGCCTCCGCCCACGTCGGCGACCTGGAAGCCCAGCTCAATGAAACCCTGACCAACCTCGCCGCCCTGCTCGCCAGCGCCGACATGCCGGCCGGCTTCGACACGCACTCGCCGCTGAAAGCCTATGTGCGCCACCCGGCTGACGCGCCACGCGTGCGCGAAATTCTGCAACAACGCCTGCCCGGCGTACCCGTGCTGATGCTGCACGGCGACGTCTGCCGCAGCGAGCTGCTGGTGGAACTGGACGGCTGGCGTTACGCCTGAGAGCGAGAAGTGAGTGGAAAAGCGAGGAGTAAGAAGTGAGAGAGAGAGCAGAGGCCGTGCCTTGCCGTCTTTCTCTCACTTCTCACTTCTCTACACTCACTTCTGCTTCACCGGCCGGCGCCAGCCGCGCACGGTGGCCTGGCCGCCGCGCGCCAGGGTGAGTTCGCCGGCGGGCGCATCCTTGGTGATGACCGAACCGGCGCCGATGGTGGCCTGGGCACCGATCGTCACCGGCGCCACCAAGGCGCTGTTGGAGCCGATGAAGGCACCGTCTTCGATGCGGGTGACGAACTTGTTCACGCCATCGTAATTGCAGGTGATGGTGCCGGCGCCGACGTTGACCCCGCGACCGATCTCGGCATCGCCCAGGTAGGTGAGGTGGTTGGCCTTGCTGTCGCGACCGATGCGGGTTTTCTTGGTCTCGACGAAGTTGCCCACGTGCACGCCGGCGGCCAGCTCAGTGCCCGGGCGCAAACGCGAGAACGGCCCGATGGTGCACGGACCGTGGGTGACCACGCCTTCCAGATCGCAATGCGCCAGCACCCGGGTGCCCGCGGCCAAGTGCACGTCACACAGGCGGGTGAACGGACCCACGCAGACGTCCTCGCCCAGCACCACGCTGCCTTCCAGGATCACGTCCACGTCCAGCTCCACGTCGCGCCCGGCCTCGACCGAGCCGCGCACGTCCACGCGCGCCGGATCGGCCAGGCGCACGCCGGCTTCCATCAGCTCGCGGGCGGCGCGCTGACGGTAGGCCGCTTCCAGCTCGGCCAGTTGCAATGGATTGTTGGCGCCCGCCGCCTCGGTCGCATCGTCGCTCTCGACACACAACGCCGCCCGGTGTTCGGCCGCAGCCATGCCGAAGACGTCGGTGAGGTAGTACTCGCCCTGCGCGTTGTCGCAACCAAGCCGCTCGATCCAGCGCTTCAGCACCACGGCGTCGGCCGCCAGGATGCCGGTGTTGACCAGGTTCACCGCGCGCTGGCTGTCATCGGCATCCTTCTCTTCCACCACCGCCCGCACGTGGCCATTGCCATCGCGCAGCACCCGGCCATAGCCGTGCGGGTTGTCGACGCGCGTGGCCAGCAAGCTCAGCACCGCATCTGCCTGTACCAGTTGCTGCAGGGTCGGTGCGCGAATCAGCGGCACGTCGCCGTACAGCACCAGCACGCGCGCATCATCGGGGACGCCGCGCAGCGCCTGGCCTACCGCGTGACCGGTGCCGAGCCGTTCGGCCTGCAGCACCCATTGCAGCCCGGGCTGACCATCAAACGCCGCCAGCACCTGATCGCCGCCGTGGCCATAGACCAGATGGATCAGCGCCGGCTGCAGCGCCCGCGCTGCATCGAGTACGTGCGCCAGCAACGGGCGGCCGGCCAACGGCATCAGCACCTTGGCCTTCTTCGATTTCATCCGCTTGCCTTCGCCGGCGGCGAGAACAATGACGTGCAACGGGGCGTGCTTCATGGGTGTCTGCCTTGACCAATTTCAGCCGTTGAGCATAGCAGGCCGATCAGCTGCAGCCAGATGCGCAAGGGGCGCTCAGGAGGCGCTGGTGCTGGTTTGCGGCTTGCCGTCGTGGCAGCTGAAGCGGAATTCGTAAGGCAGGCTGAACGGCTTGAGCACGGTTTCCACCCGGTGCGAATGGCCGTTGGCATCGGCCGCCCAGCGGCTGATGCTCAGCGGCACGAAACGCCATTGCCCGGCTGCGGCGCGCACAGCGGCAGCGAAGGCCGGCGCGACTCCGGCCGCCTTGTCCACGCGTACGTCATCGACCTTGCCGTCGGTACCCACGATCAGCAGCGCGCGCAACCGGATCTCCGGAGGACAAGCGGCCAGCTGTGTCGACGGATAGATCGGGGCCGGATGATCCAGCGGCACGGCTCCGCCGGACACGGCACCCAGCGCCAGCTGGTAGTGCGTCATGTCCGTACCCGGCAGGGCCCGATACGACGATTCGCCCTCATGCGAGGGAGGCGCTACGACCCGCTGACTGGCACAGCCCGCCAACAAGGCAACCAGCACCCCCAACGAACCCATGCGCGCCAACCGGATCATGCCAGCCCCTTCAGCCGTGGTGATGCCGGGAGATTATCAAATTACAAATGTAATCTAAAGGCTTTCGCGTGACACTCGACCGTCGGACACGAATGGCGCTTCGCTGGCGGTTGGTCGTCCTGGGCGCAGGCCACGGGCCGCACCGGGGGGCCATGGACGACTACTGGCTTGAGGAGCGGGGAAGTCGAAGGGCCGCCTGTCCACGCCTGGCGGCGCTTCGAGGGCTACGCTCAGTGCGAACGACTGGGAGAGTACGCACCACTTCCGCCAGACACAGGAACGCCGGCATGACGCCGGCGTTCCGTGGATACCTGACCGCGTGGGAAACCTCAGTGCTTGAGGTTCCGGCGCATGCGCTCCAGCGCCTGCAACTGGGCCAGTGCCTGGGCCAGCTTGGCCTGGGCCTCGCTGACATCGACGGCATCGGTGCGGCTGGAAAGCGCCTCTTCGGCTTCCTTCTTGGCCTTCTGCGCCGAGGCTTCATCGAGCTCGGAGGCACGCGCGGCGGTGTCGGCCAGCACGGTCACCACCTGCGGCTGCACTTCCAGAATGCCGCCGGAAACGTAGAACTGCTGGCGCTCGCCGTTTTCCTGCAGCACGTCCACGTGGCCGGGCTTCAGGCGGGTGATCAGCGGAGCATGGCGGGGCGTGATGCCCAGCTCGCCCACCTCGCCGGTGGCGATCACCATCGTCGCGTCGCCGTGGAAGATCTCGGCTTCGGCGCTGACGATATCGACGCGAATGGTTTGGGTCATGTCATGTCTCGCTTTGCTCGACGGGGTTCGGGACGGGTGCTTCGGGATGCGCGGGATGACGGCTCTCGCATCCCGTCATCCCGGTTCCCGCTGGGTCAGGCCGCCTTCTTGGCGCCCATCTCCTCGCCCTTCTTGATCGCCTCGTCGATGCCGCCGACCATGTAGAACGCCTGCTCCGGCAGATGATCCACGTCGCCTTCCACGATCATCTTGAAGCCGCGGATGGTTTCCTTCAGCGACACGTACTTGCCCGGCGCACCGGTGAACACTTCGGCCACGTGGAACGGCTGGCTGAAGAAGCGCTCGCACTTGCGCGCACGCGCCACGACCTGCTTGTCCTCTTCGGACAGCTCGTCCATGCCCAGGATCGCGATGATGTCCTTGAGTTCCTTGTAACGCTGCAGCATGCCCTGCACCGTGCGCGCCACTTCGTAATGCTCCTGGCCGACGACCTGCGGATCGAGCTGGCGGCTGGTGGAGTCGAGCGGATCGACCGCCGGGTAGATACCCAGCGAGGCGATGTTGCGCGACAGCGTCACCGTGGAATCCAGATGCGCGAAGGTGGTGGCCGGCGACGGGTCGGTCAAGTCATCCGCGGGCACGTACACGGCCTGGATCGAGGTGATCGAGCCGGTCTTGGTGGAGGTGATGCGCTCCTGCAGCACGCCCATTTCCTCGGCCAGGGTCGGCTGGTAACCCACCGCCGACGGCATGCGGCCGAGCAGCGCGGACACTTCGGTACCGGCCAGCGTGTAGCGGTAGATGTTGTCGACGAAGAACAGCACGTCCTTGCCCTTGCCGCTCTCGTCCTTCTGGTCGCGGAAGTACTCGGCCATGGTCAGGCCGGTCAGCGCCACGCGCAGGCGGTTGCCCGGCGGCTCGTTCATCTGGCCGTAGACCATCGCCACCTTGGACTCGGGCAGGTTGTCGATCTTCACGACGCCCGCTTCCTGCATCTCGTGGTAGAAATCGTTGCCTTCGCGGGTACGCTCACCGACGCCGGCGAACACCGACAGACCGGCATGCTGGGTCGCGATGTTGTTGATCAGCTCGAGCATGTTCACGGTCTTGCCCACGCCGGCGCCGCCGAACAGGCCGACCTTGCCGCCCTTGGCGAACGGGCAGACCAGATCGATCACCTTGATGCCGGTTTCCAGCAGGTCGTTGGTCGCGGCCTGCTCGTCGTAGGACGGGGCTTCGCGATGGATCACCCAGCGATCCTTGGCGTCGATCGGACCGACTTCGTCGATCGGGTTGCCGAGCACGTCCATGATGCGGCCGAGCGTGGCGTCGCCCACCGGCACCTTGATGCCTTCGCCGGTGTTGCGCGCAGCCAGACCGCGCTTCAGGCCCTCGGTGGAACCCAGCGCGATGGTGCGCACGATGCCGTCGCCCAGCACCTGCTGCACTTCCAGCGTGATCTCGGTGCCGTCGATCTTCAGCGCGTCATATACCTGCGGCACCTGATCGCGCGCGAACTCGACGTCGATGACCGCGCCGATGATCTGAACAACTTTGCCCTGACTCATGGATGTGCTCCGGATGGATTTCTTAGATTTCTTTAAAAAGCGCCACCGAAGCGTCGCTCTTGTGAAGAGTGTGGCCACGGATGGCCACTTCTTGATCTTGCTCTGCGAGCATGGATGCTCGCACTAAATAAACACCGCAACCTTCAAACCGCCGCGGCGCCACCAACAATTTCACTGATTTCCTGCGTGATCGCTGCCTGGCGCGCCTTGTTGTAGACCAGCGTCAGCGTGTCGATCACCTTGTTCGCGTTGTCCGACGCGCTCTTCATCGCCACCATGCGCGCGGCATGCTCGCTGGCGAGATTCTCCAGCACGCCCTGGTACACCACCGATTCGACGTAGCGACCCAGCACGTGTTCCAGCACGGTCTCAGCGTCGGGCTCGTACAGGTAATCCCACTCGTGCTTCTGTTCCAGCTTCACACCGGCATAAGCGGATTCGCCGGCCGACTCGTGCGCCTCCAGCTCGGCCGCAACCAGCGGCAGCGGCAGCAGCGCGTCGACGGTGGCCTTCTGCGTCATGGTGTTGACGAAGTCGTTGTAGGCCAGGAACACGCGATCCAGGCCGTTCGCCTGGTACGCATCCACCATCACCTTGATCACGCCGACCAGCTGCTCGACCTTCGGTTTCTCACCCAGGTGAGTGACGCTGCCGACCAGGTTGACGCCCTTGATGCGACGGAAGAACTGCGTGGCCTTCTGGCCCACCGCCACCACGTCGACCTGCACGCCCTGACCCTGCCACTCGCGCACCTGGTTCAGCAGGTTGCGGAACAGGTTGGAGTTCAGGCCGCCGCACAGGCCGCGATCGGTGGAAACCACGATGTAGCCCACCCGCGCCACGTTCGGGCGCTCGACCAGGAACGGATGGCTGAATTCGGTGTTGGCCTGCGCCACGTGCGCGATCACCTTGCGCATGTGCCGCGCATAGGGACGCGAAGCCTTCATCAGATCCTGCGCCTTGCGGATCTTCGAGGCCGAGACCATTTCGAGCGCGCGCGTCACCTTGCGCATGTTCTGCGTGCTCTTGATCTTGGTTTTGATTTCGCGTCCGCTTGCCATCTGTCTCGCTCGCTTTGCTTGCTCGGTTCATCGGGAGTCGCCGCGGGATCGTCGTCGATGACGCGCCCTTGGCCGGTCGGCTCCCGAATCCCTGATCCGGGTTACTGGCGACTTACCAGCTGCCGGTCTTCTTGTACTCGTCCAGCGACGCCTTGAAGGTGGCCTCGATGTCCTTGTCCCAGTTGCCGGTGGCGACGATGGTCTTCATCAGCTCGCCGTGGTTCTGGTGCATGAACGCATGCAGGCCGGCCTCGAACGCCAGCACCTTGTTCACCGGCAGGTCGTCGAGATAGCCCTTCTCGGCGGCGTACACCGACAGCGCCAGCTCGGCGATCGACAGCGGCGCGTACTGCTTCTGCTTCATCAGCTCGGTCACGCGCTGGCCACGATCCAGCTGGGCGCGGGTGGCCGGGTCCAGGTCCGAGGCGAACTGCGCGAACGCAGCCAGCTCGCGGAACTGGGCCAGCGACAGCTTCACGCCGCCGGACAGCTTCTTGACGATCTTGGTCTGCGCCGAGCCACCCACGCGCGACACCGAGATACCGGCGTTCACGGCCGGACGGATGCCGGCGTTGAACAGGTCGGTTTCCAGGAAGATCTGGCCGTCGGTGATCGAGATCACGTTGGTCGGCACGAAGGCGGACACGTCGCCGGCCTGGGTTTCGATGATCGGCAGCGCGGTCAGCGAGCCGGTCTTGCCCTTCACTTCGCCGTGGGTGAACTTCTCGACGTACTCCTCGGACACGCGCGCGGCGCGCTCAAGCAGGCGGGAGTGGAGATAGAAGACGTCGCCCGGGTAGGCTTCGCGACCCGGCGGGCGCTTCAGCAGCAGCGAGATCTGGCGGTAGGCCACGGCCTGCTTGGAAAGGTCGTCATAGACGATCAGCGCGTCCATGCCGCGGTCGCGGAAGTACTCGCCCATGGCGCAACCGGCGTACGGCGCGATGTACTGCAGCGCGGCCGACTCGGACGCCGAAGCCACCACCACGATGGTGTTGGCCAGCGCGCCGTTGTCTTCCAGCTTGCGCACCACGTTGGCAATCGACGAGCGCTTCTGCCCGATCGCCACGTAGATGCAGAAGATGCCCGAATCCTTCTGGTTGATGATCGCGTCGATCGCCAGCGCGGTCTTGCCGGTCTGGCGGTCGCCGATGACCAGCTCGCGCTGGCCACGGCCGATCGGGATCATCGAGTCGACCGACTTGTAGCCGGTCTGCACCGGCTGGTCGACGCTCTTGCGCCAGATCACGCCCGGCGCGACCTTCTCGACCGGCGCGTTGAGCTTCGCGCCCAGCGGACCCTTGCCGTCGATCGGGTTGCCCAGCGCATCGACCACGCGGCCGAGCAGCTCCGGACCCACCGGCACTTCCAGCACGCGGCCGGTGGTCTTGGCGGTGTCGCCTTCGCGCAGGTGCTGGTATTCGCCCAGCACCACGGCGCCGACCGAGTCGCGCTCAAGGTTCAGGGCCAGCGCGAACGCGTTGCCCGGCAGCTCGATCATTTCGCCCTGCATCACGTCGGCCAGACCGTGGATGCGCACGATGCCGTCGGACACGCTGATGATGGTGCCTTCGTTGCGGGCCTCCGCGCCGAGCTTGAACTGCTCGATGCGGTTCTTGATCAGTTCACTGATCTCGGACGGATTCAGGGTGGTGCTGGACATGGTGGCTTATCCCGAAAATTTTATTTTCTCAAGAGTCCGACCATGGATGGCCGGTTTTTGCTCTTCGCGAAATGGACTTCGCGTAATACTAAACAGAGAGGAGCGAGTGGCGAGTTGGAGCGGTGGCGTGGATGCAGGCTTTCCACTCGACTCTCACTGCTGCGCACTCTTCATCTGTCTTAATTCATCAATGCGTGGGCCAGGCGTTCCAGACGGCCACGTGCGGAACCATCGATCACTTCGTCGCCGGTATCGACCACCACGCCGCCAAGCAGCTCGGGGTCGACTGAGGTTTCCAGCTCGATCTCGCGCTTGAAGCGACGCTTCAGCGAGGCCTTCAGTTGCTCGGCCTGCGCGGCATCCAGGGCCAGCGCGCTGGTCACCTTGACCAGCAGCTGCGACTCGGATTCGCGCTTGTACTGCTCGAACAACTCCGCCACTTCCGGCAGCAGCGCCATGCGCCGATGCTCGGCCAGCTCGCCCAGAAAACAGGCGAACGGCGCATCGGCGGCCTGGCCTTCCGGCAGGTGCAGCGCAACCAGCTGGCTCGGCTGCACGCGCGGATCGGTGCACAGCCCGGCCACGCGCGAATCGCCCGCCACCGCCGCGGCGAAGGCCAAGGCCTGCGACCACGACGCCAACGAAGCGCTGTCGTGCGCTGCCTCGAAGGCAGCGCGGGCGTACGGACGGGCGAGGGTGATTGCCTGGGCCATCGTCTCAGATCTCGGTCGCGAGCTGGTCGAGCAGCGCCTTGTGCGCCGCCGGGTCGATCTCGCGCTGCACGATCTTGCTGGCACCCTGCATCGCCAGCGCGCCTACGCGCTCACGCAGTTCCGCGCGGGCACGCTGCGCCATCGAGGCAATCTCGTCCTGCGCCAGCGCTTTCTGGCGATCGACTTCGGCCACCGCGTCGGCGCGTGCCTTGTCGATGATCTGATTGGCCTGCTGCTGCGCCTTGTCGATGATCTCGGCGGCCTGCTTGCGTGCCTGGCGGATCTCGCCGGCCACCTTGGCGTCAGCATCCTTCAGCTCGGCATGCGCGCGCTCGGCGGCACCGAGACCTTCGGCGATCTTCAGCTGACGCTCTTCGATGGCCTTGTTGATGTGCGGCCAAATGAAGTGGACGCTGAACCAGATCAGAAAGGCGAACACAATCATTTCGCCAATCAGGGTCGCGTTGAATTCCATCGCTGCGTTACCTGTGCATGCGGATTACAAAGGACGCGGGCGCACATGCGCCCACGCCGGTACGTTGCAACGGGTCGATCAATGACCGGCCGCGGCCTTGCCTGCGGTCTGCAGCACGGTGATCAGCGGGTTGCCGACGGCGAAGTACATGGCCAGCGCCACGCCGATCAGGAACGCGGCGTCGATCAGGCCGGCGAGCAGGAACATGCGGCCCTGCAGCAGCGGCATCAGTTCCGGCTGACGGGCAGCGGCTTCGAGGAACTTCGAACCCATGACGCCGATACCGATACAGGCGCCCAGTGCGCCGAGGCCGATGATCAGGCCGATCGCGATGGCGGTGAGGCCCTGAACTTGAGCGAGATGAGCGATAAGGTCCACGGTGATCTCCTAGGGAAAATGAAAGCGGTTGTAATGGGGTGTTGTTGGGTGAAATCAGTGGTGATCGTGTGCCATCGAGATGTACACGACGGTCAGCACCATGAAGATGAACGCCTGGATCGAGATGATCAGGATATGGAAGATGCTCCACACGGCATAACCGACCAGACCGAGACTGTACAGGGCAATGCCGCCCGCGCTGAACAGGCCCGCGATCAGGATGAAGACCAGCTCGCCGGCGTACATGTTGCCGAACAGTCGCATCGCCAGGCTGACCGGCTTGGACAACATCTCGACGAGATTCAGCGCGAAGTTGGGGAGCCACAGCAGCGGATGCTTGCCGAACGGCGCGGTGAACAGCTCATGCATGTAACCGCCGAAGCCCTTCGCCTTGAAGCTGTAGAAGATCATCAACAGGAAGACGGTGATCGACATGGCGAAGGTCATGTTCAGGTCGGCCGTCGGCACCGCGCGGAAGTGGCTCAGGCCGCACTTCTCGGCGATCAGCGGGATCAGGTCGACCGGCAGCAGATCCATGAAGTTCATCAGGAACACCCAGACGAACACGGTCAGCGCCAGCGGGCCGAGCACGCGGCGATCGCCATGGAACACGTCCTTGACCTGGCCATCGACGAATTCCAGCACCAGCTCCACGAAAGCCTGGCCCTTGCCCGGCACGCCGGCCGTCGCCTTGCGCGCCTTCAACCAGAACCACAGGGAAAACAGCACGCCCAGCGCCAGCGACACGGTGATCGAATCGACATGGACCGTCCACGACCAGAAACCGCCGTGGCTGACATGAGGCAGCGTCAGGAAGGTCAGGTGGTGCTGGATGTATGCGGTAAAACCGCCAGGCTCGCTTGCCATCTTTCAACCCTTGAATCTGAACGCCAGCAGATTGACCGCGTAGGCTGCCACCAGCCCCGTGATGGCGGCCAGCGGCGGCAACTTGTATTGAACCAGGATCATGATCAGCCCTCCGAGGACCACGATCCACTTGAGAATCATGCCGGTCAGCAGATGCGCAAGCGCAATCCCGCCACCGCCAAGCCCGCTGAAGGTTCGCGCCGACATCAGCGCGGTACCCACCGCCACGATCAACGCACCCGCCGCAGCGGCCACGGCCTCTCGACGCCCCCACGCCAGAAAGACCAGACCAGCCAGCAATGCCGCGCCCAACTGCCAAAGCAGCATGCGCAACGCGAGACGACGACCGGAAGCTAGACTATTGAGCACGTGAGGTTTCCGCGCGGCTTCGCACCAGGCAGTTTCAACCGGGCCACGGGCTTTGATTCAATCCCGAGAAGTATATCAGCGCGTCATTTCTTGCGGCAAGCTGGCTGTGCTGCGTCAACGCGCCCCACGCCGCCCTCCGACCCCGCAACACATAAAAAACGGGCCGAACAAGGCGTTCGGCCCGGAGATCATCGCGAGGGGGAGAGACGCGATCGATAAATCAATTACTTCGCGGCAGCCTTCTTGCCGGCAGCCGGAGCGGCCACGGCATCGTTGGCAGCCTGCTGCTGTGCCTGCGCCAACGCGCCCAGCGACTCGGCAGTCTTCTGGCTCACCGCGATGATGTCGCGACCCACGGCAGCGGCCTGCTCGGCATGGTCACGGCTCAGGTTGGCGCCTTTCTCCCACAGGCCGCGCAGGGCCTCGAGATCACGCACTTCGGTCGCCTGCGCGACGAAGTCGGCGGCGCCGCGCGCCTGCTGTTCGAACGCCTTGAGCTGAAGCTCGGTCACCTGTTCCAGGGCCTTCAGGGCCACCGACTGCGCCTTGAACGCGCTATCGGCAAACTGCTTGGCGTAAGCGAAAACCTGGGTATTCAGTTGCTGTGTCATGGCTAGTCCCCCGCAAGGGCGATTGGGTAGTGGGACAAAGCCTAACAAGAGTTTTTGTGCAATGCAATATATTTTTGCTGAACGAACGAATAAATTTTCAAAAACCTTTTATTTCAAGCACGTTACGCGCCGCCCGGAAACTTCCGCGACGCGTCAAAAACTGTCACGCGAACAGCTCGCGCCTGAGGTGCAGGTCTCGTGCACCACCACCTTGTCCAGACCCGGCAGGCGCGGCGCCAGGCGTTGCCAGATCCAGCGCGCCAGCATCTCGCTGGTGGGGTTCTCCAGCCCCTCGATGTCATTGAGATAGTGATGGTCGAGCTGGTCGTACAACGGCGCAAAGGCCGCCTTCACGTCACCGAAGTCCATCACCCAGCCCATCTGCGGGTCCGGCTCGCCGGCCAGGTGGATTTCGATGCGGAACGAATGCCCGTGCAGCCGCGCGCACTTGTGCCCTTCCGGCACGTGAGGCAGGCGATGCGCCGCCTCGATCTGGAAAATCTTGAAGATATGCATGCGCCCATTGTAAGCGGTTGCCGCGCCATGGGCGGCACAGGCGCTCGCCCGCCTACAGCGGTCGTGGTGCCGGGGCGCCCACGCGTTGCGCCAGGTCGGCCAGCACGTTCATGTAATTGATGCAGGCGTCGTAGGGCGATTCAAACGGGCTGAAATACTGGTGCACGTCGCCATCTGCCCAGTGCTTGGTGGACATGTAATAGGCATGGTCGCTGGTGAGCAGGCGACGCCAGTCCTCCAGCACGCGCGCGGCATCGGCCGCATGGCGCGCATGGTGGCGACGAACGAAGGGCTCCAGCGCGAACGCCTCGGCCAGGGCCGCGCGCTGGATCGCGTTGCCGTCCCATGCCGAGGTATCGCGTTCCAGGTCGGCCCAGGACACCGGGCGCGGCAAATCCAGCGTGGCCGCTTCCACCGGCACGCGAGCGGCGGCCTCGGACGGCGTGACGAAACGGAAGCCACCCCGCTTCAGCAATTCGCCCGGCAACGCGCGCATGAAGTCGAAGATGCCGGTATCGGCCCACTGGTGCTCGCCGAAGGTCTCGTAATCCATGAACAGGCCAAGGAAGCCGCGCCCTTCGGCTTCGGCCGGCAGCGCCCCGGCCTCGCCCTGCAGCCAGTCGGCATAGCGCTCCACGCTCAGCGGCCACGCCGCCCACTGGCGGTCGGAAAAACGGAAGGCGATGTCGTCGCTGAGCCGGTAATGCCGCGGCAGCGCGGCCAGCGCCGGCGCGGCGGCAAAGCGATACGGCGCACTAACGTTGCGCCAGCCGAACAAGCCATCGGCGCCTTCCAGGCACAAGCCGGCGAAACCCAGCGCTGCCACCTGTTCGGCCACCGCATTGCTGACGATCAATTCGGTATTGCGGAACACCGGACCGGGCGCGCCCAGCAGGCGCCGGCACACGGCGCGATGGTGGCGTACCTGCGCGGCGAACTCGCGCGGACTGTAGAGCGCGGCAAGGCTGTGATGCGAGGTTTCCGACAGCAACTCCACCGCACCGGTGGCGAGCAACCGGCGAAACGAAACCAGCACCTCCGGCGCGAACGCGGCCATCTGCTCCAGCGCGGTGGCACTGATCGAGAAACTCACCCGGAAATGCGGCTGGTGCTTCCGGATCAACTCCAGCAACAACGCATTCATCGGCAGATAGCACTTCTGCGCCACGCGCCGCAGGATCTCGGCGTTGACCTGGTCGTCGAAGTAATCGTGCTGGTGCCCGACCTCGCGGAACGGGTAGCGCCGCAGCCGCCACGGCTGGTGCACCTGGAAATAGAAACACAGGTCCAGGCTCATCTCGCGGCAGCACCGGCAACATCGAGACCGGCGACGCTGGCGTAGGCGTCGACGATGCGCTGCGCCGATTCGTCCCACGACAACCGCGCCAGTTGCGCCCGCCCCTCTTCCACCAGTTGCCGCGCCAGCACCGGCAGACGCAGCACGGCCAGAATCTGGTCAGCCAGTTTTTCGTGGTCCCAGAAATCCACCTGCAGGCTGTGTCCCAGTACCTCGCGTACCCCGGACTGCCGTGACAGGACCACCGGCGTGCCCGCGCGCAACGCTTCCAGCGCCACCAGTCCGAACGGCTCGGACACGCTGGGCATCACCAGCAGGCTCGATTGCGCCAGCAAGCGATCCACCGCACCCGGGGTGAGAAAGCCGCGGAACTCCACGCGCTCGGCAATGCCCAGCGCCTGCGCCTGTTGCTTCAGCGCATCGAGCATGTCGCCGCTGCCGCAGATCAGGAAGCGCGCAGCGGGATCGAGTTGCGCCACCTCGGCCGCAGCGCGCAGAAAGTGATCCGGCCCCTTCTGGAAGGTGAGACGACCGAGGAACACCACCCACGGCTGCCGCGCGCCCGATTCGGGTGCGGTCGCCGGTGGCAACTCGTCCGCATCGGGTGCGTTGTAGACCACGCTGACCTTGGCCGGATCGATGCCGTAGCGCGAAACCAGGATGCCGCGCGTATAGTCGCTCACCGCGAACACGTGGCTGGCGCGCTCGCAGGCCATGCGCTCGATCGCCACGATGCCCGGATTCGCGCCATCGCCGCTGCGGTCGTATTCGGTGGAATGCACGTGCAGGAACAGCGGCAGCTGGTGGCGATCGGCCACGGCGATCGCCGCCGGGAACGTCATCCAGTCGTGCGCATGAACCAGATCGACCCCGGCCCGATCGGACACTGCCGCTACCCGTTCGGCGAAGCGCGCCACCTCGCGCCCCAGGTCGCTGCCGTACAGCGCCGCGGCATCGCCCGGCGTGCCGGCGCCCACGCCGCGCACCGGTTCGGCGGACGGGCGCGCATACGGTTGCAACTGCGCCGCCACGCCGAGCCAGCGTGGCCGACGCTTGCCTTCCGCCACGCGCGGGTTGCCGCCGTGCTCAAGCAGCCATTCGCGTGCACCGCTGACCTGCAGCCGCGCACCCTCGCTGCGCGACGCGAAGCGCGGCAGCACGAACAGCACCTCGGCGCCGAGGTCGGCCAGTCCACAGGCAATGCCCTGGCTGGCCTTGCCCAGTCCACCGACGAAACGTGGCGGGTATTCCCAGCCAAGCATCAGCACGCGCACGGGATCGCTACGGGTCACCGCATGTCTCCAAGGACCGAGCGCAGACTCTGCCTTGGCCTTCTCTCCCCGACGGGGAGAAGGAGAAAAGCGCGTACCTCGAACATCGTCGTCACGCGTCCGGCAACTGCGCCGCCGCGGCACGGTCCAGCCACCATTCGTAATCGCCGGCGTGCGGCGCCACGTACTGGATCGGCCACACGTCGGGCTGATACGCGCCGCCGAATACATCCGCCAGTATCCCGGCCTTGCCCGCGCCGTCGGCCAGCAACCATACCGCGGCGGCGGCATTGATCAGCGGCCGGGTGAAGGTGAGCCGCCATTCGTGCTGGCTTTCCACGTACTGCGCGCAGACCAGTCGCTCGCTTTCGCGCAGGCAGGCGCAACCGGGAAACAGCGACGCGGTGTGGCCGTTGTCGCCGATGCCGAGCAGGATCAGGTCGAAGCGCGGCTGCTCGCGACGAAACGCGGCTCGCAGCACCTGTTCGTACGCCAATGCGGCCCGTGCCGGATCATCCTCGCCGTGCAGGCGATGCACGTTCGCGGCCGGGATCGGCAGTTTCGACAACAGCGCTTCGTTCGCCATGCGGTAGTTGCTGCGCGGCGAATCCGGCGGCACGCAGCGCTCGTCGCCAAAGAACACGTCCACGCGCGACCAGTCCACCGCATCGCGCAGCGACGCCGTCGCCAGCAATTCATACAACGGCTTCGGCGTCCCGCCGCCGGCCAGCGCCACGCTGAAGCGACCATGCGCGTCCATCGCCGCCTGCGCCCGCGCCACGAACGCGGCGGCAGCAGCCTGGATCATCGCCTCGGCGTCGGCATGGATCTGCAGACGGGGAGCGGAAGAAAGTCGGGAAATCATGCGTACGGATTCCGTTCGTCCATGGAAAGGGTAGAGATCAATCGTTGCCGCCCGATGTCGCCAACGGCAGCAGCAGGAGCGGCCAGTCGCGGCCTTCCCAGCCACGCTCGCCGAGGAAGCGGCGGGTGAATTCCAGCGTGCGCTGCGCGCCCAGCTTCGCCACGTCCAGACGCACGCCGTGCAGACCGAAGCCGAGCGGCTCACTGACGTGGTCGTCGACATGCTTCCAGCCGTCGCGCCCCAGATGCAGCACGAACGGCGATGCCGCTTCGACCAGCAGGACGCCGCTGCGGTTCACCGTGCGACACGGTGCCTGTTCGCGCCAGTGGGTGACGGCCGGCACACGCGGCGTGCGATAGCGATCGACCACCGCGCGCAGGCGTTCCACCGGTTGGCCACGATGGATCGCCGCGACCAGCTTGATCAGCTCGGCGTGCGCCCACACCAGTGGCATTGCACTGCCACTGGGCCGTCCGGGGTTGAGGCCCCGCTCGGGAATCGGCGTGGTATCCCACACCTGCTCGGGCAGCATGCCGCCTTCGCTGGCCGAAGCCAGCATCGCGGCGAGATACGGTTGCGGGTCCTCGCCCGCCAGCAGCGCCTGATGGCCGCGTTCGCCACTGAGCAAGGGCCACGCGCGACCCACACCGGTGCCATCGAAGGCGCTGCCGTCCTCGTGCTCGCCGTAGCCGTCCTCGTTGTAGCGGCGGTAATACGGGCCGGCCGGCAGGTCGACGCGCAACTCGGCATCGATCAACCTGGTGGTGTCGCGAATGCGCGGATCGTCCGCCGCACGCAGGCCGAGGCGGGCCAGGTAGAGGTATTCCAGGCCAAGCAGGTTCTGCGCGGACACGCGCTCGCGGCCTCGGTTGCGCAGCGCCACTTCGCCATCCTGTGCGGTCTGCCCCGGTGGCGCGATGCGCACGTAGTGGCCGCGCGTGCCGTGGGTGCGATCCAGCTCGGTGTCGCGCGCATACACCCACGATTCGACGCGCGCGTTCCAGTCGTCGGCCAGCGACAACGCGTGCGTGGCATCGGCCTTTTCAAGAAATCCGTGTGCGGCGCCGGCGACCAGCGCGGCGATCGCCACACCGAGGGTGAACGGGTTGATGCCGGCGTTTTCTTCCCAGCGATCCTGCGGGCTGAATGGACCGGTGCGCGCCACGAAGCGCAGCGCACGACGCGCCATGGTCGTGGCTTGCGGACGCAGGTCGCCCAGCTCGCCGTACTCGTCCAGCCGCGCCGCCAGCAACACCGGCAACGCGGCTTCGTCCAGTTGCACGCCGCCCCAGTAAGGGCGGCCGTCGGTGTAGAAGTTCTGCAGCCAGTGGCCGTCCGGCTGCTGGGTGGCAATCAGGTAGGCGAGCATCGCGCGGGCTTCGTCGTGATGCTCGCAGGCCAGCATGGCGAAACCGGACTCGACCGCATCGCGTGGCCACACCAAGTGGTAGCCGCCCGGATCGTCGCGGGTGTCGCCCCACGGCACGCTGAGGCTGGCCACCATCGCACCGGGGAAATCGCGATCGTTGTGGGTCTTCAGCACCATCGCGGCGCGGCGCACGGCCTGCTGCAGGGAGGGTTCCAGTCCCTCGCACTTGAGATGCCCGGCCCAGCGCTGCCAGCCTTCGACAAACGGCGCGCGCGCCGCCTCGAAGCCGCAGGCCAGCGAGGACAGCGCCAGTGTCTGCGCGCCTTCCACGGTGTTGGCCAAACCCAGCGCGAGCACGCCTGCATTGCCGGCCAGCTCGCCCATCAGCGCCACGTTGCCGTTCGGCGCGCTGTCGTAATGCCAGGTCATCGCGCCGTGGTCGTGGAAATCCCGCCAACCGTCGGAGCTGCCCACGTAGCCGGCGCTGGCGCGAGTGAAACCGCAGTCCGCCGCCAGCATCAGCGCGGTACCGCCTTTCATCGCGGCCAGGCCTTGCGGCGTCACCTGCGCAGTGTTGTCGTGACCGGAGCCTTCCAGGTGCGGCGCCAGCAACGCGTACAGCTTCAGACCCTTGCCTTCAAGGCGATAGCGCAGCAGCACCACGTCGCGCAGCGGATCGGCCAGCACTTCCAGCTCCAGCCGGTAACGCTCGTGCTGGTGCACGATCTTCGGCAGCGGCACGTCGGGTGCCGGCGTGGTCAACTCGTAATGGCTTTCGCGCTTCACCTCGGACCAGAAACCGTCGCCGGCGACGATGAAGCCGAGATCGCGGATCTGCGGCGTGCTGCACGAGGGCCAGTACACCTCGTCGAGGATGCCGTGGCCCAGGGTGTACCAGACGCGGCTCGGGCCCAGCGCGGTGCCGACGATGTCCTTGTCGCTGCTCGCCCAGGTCGGCGACAGTCCCGGCCCGCCCGGCGCGTTCACGCGTCGTCTCCGTCCGCGATGGCCACCGGCCGCCAGTGCTGACCCGGGTCAAGCAGTCGATCCTGCGTGGATGGACCATCGGAACCGGCGGCGTAGAAATCCGGCGCACCTTTCTGCCAGCGCTTCAGCACCGGTTCGAGCAGGCGCCAGGCCCATTCCACCTCGTCGAAGCGCAGGAAGTGCGAACGGTCGCCCTCGATCGCATCCATCAGCAACTGCTCATACGCGGAAAACTCGTTCTCGCCGGCCTTGACGTAAGGCGCGCTGAGCGTGACCTGATGGCCGTCCAGTTCCAGCCCGGGAAGCTTGGCATTGGCGATCAAGTCCATGCCCTGCTCCGGCTTCATGCGGAACACCATCCAGTTGTTCTCGGCCTTCACGCCGCCGGGCAGCGGGCCGGGCACGTCGCGGAACTGCACCGCGATCTCCGAACAGTTGCTGGCCAGTCGCTTGCCGCTGCGCAGGTAGAACGGCACGCCCTGCCAGCGCCAGTTGTCGATTTCCAGTCGCAGCGCGGCGAAGGTTTCGGTGTTCGAGCCTTTCGGGATACCGGGCTCGCTGCGATAGCCGGCCAGCTTCTTGCGCCCGGCCTTGCCGGCGCGGTACTGACCACGCACGGCGTGCTTGTCCACGTTGCGCGCGGTGATCGGCTTGACCGAGCGCAGCACTTCCACCTTGTGGTCGCGCAACACGTCGGCGTCCCAGCATGACAGCGGCTCGATCGCGGCCAGGCTGAACAACTGCATCAGGTGGTTCTGCAGCATGTCGCGCAAGGCGCCGGCGTGGTCGTAATAGCCGGCGCGCTTTTCCACGCCCAGCGTTTCGGCGTAGGTGATCTGCACCTGGGCGATGTGCTGCGCGTTCCACACCGGCTCCAGGAAGCGGTTGGCGAAGCGGAACACCATCAGGTTCTGGGTGGCTTCCTTGCCGAGGAAATGGTCGATGCGCAGGATCTGGTTCTCTTCCCAGTGCGTGTGCATCTGCGCGCGCAACTGCTTGGCCGAGGCCAGGTCGGTGCCGAACGGCTTTTCCACTACCAGCCGGCGCCAACCACCACGTGGCGCCGTGGCCAGACCGGCTTCGCCCAGCGCCTGCGAGGCGGGACCGAACAGCGGCGGCGGCAGCGCCATGTAGAACAGCGTGGAGGGCGTGAGCTTGTCCTTGATCTTGCCCAGGTCATCCGGCTCGAGCTGGCCGCCGACGTAGTCCAGCTGCTTGCTGAAACGCTTCCACTGGGCTTCGGTGTAATCCGGCGCGAACGACTTCAGCGCCTTGTGGATGTGGTTCTCGAAGCGCTCGCGGCTCCAGTTCTCCATCGCGTAGCCGAGGATGCGCAGGTCCTTGGTGAGACCGAGCCGATGCAACCGGTACAACGCCGGCATCAGCAGACGCTGGGTAAGGTCGCCGGTGGCGCCGAGGATGACCAGGGTGGTGTCGCTCATCGCTTGCTCCTTGGAAAAAATGCCGGCATCGCCGGATCGGCGCGCCTGGCATGCAAGCGCGCCTGCTCGAATCGAACACCGGGTGCCCGCACGCAGGCCTGGCACCCCGTCGCCGAATGGACGGCTAGCTGCCCTTGGCGGCCTTCTCGTCGTGACCACCGAAGGCATGGCGCATGGCCGACATCACCTGGTCGGCGAACATGTCGTTGCCGCGCGAGGCGAAACGACCGAACAATGCCGCGGTCAGCACCGGTGCGGGCACGCCTTCCTCGATCGCCGCCAGCGCGGTCCAGCGACCTTCGCCGGAATCGGATACGCGACCGGCGTAATGCTTGAGCGTCGGGTCCTTGTTCATCTCGATCGCGGTGAGGTCGAGCAGCCACGAACCGATCACGCTGCCGCGACGCCATACCTCGACCACGTCGTGCAGCGGCAGGTCGTACTGGTAACGATCGGGATGCTCCAGCGGCGACGTCTCGGCATCCACCTCCTGCTTTTCACGCCCCACATTGGCGTGGTGCAGGATGTTCAGGCCCTCGGCATAAGCGGCCATCAAGCCGTACTCGATGCCGTTGTGGACCATCTTCACGAAGTGGCCGGCACCGTTCGGGCCACAGTAGAGATAACCCTGCTCGGCCGGTCCGGGCTTGCCCATGCGACCGGGCGAACGCGGCGCGGTATCCACGCCCGGCGCCAAGGCAGCGAACGCCGGCTGCAGATGCTTGTAGGCCGTCTCGGGGCCGCCGATCATCTGGCAATAACCGCGCTCGCGACCCCACACGCCACCGCTGACACCGACGTCCACGTAGTGGATGTTCTTTTCGCCAAGCCGCTTGGCGCGACGCAGGTCTTCCACGTAATGCGAGTTGCCGCCGTCGATCACCATGTCGCCGGCTTCGAGCAGCGGCACCAGCGTATCGAGTACCGTGTCGACCACGGCGGTCGGCAGCATCAGCCACACTGCACGCGGGCTGGACAGCTTGCCGACCATCGCCTCCAGCGAGTCGGCGGCTTCCGCGCCGACCTTGGCCACGGCCTCGCGTGCCTCGGCCTTGGTGTCGAACGCCACGCACTGCACGCCGGTATCCTGCATCCGGTGCACCATGTTCAGGCCCATCCGGCCGAGGCCGACGAAACCCAGTTGCAGGCCGTGGCCCGAATCCTTCGATGTCGTGCTCATGTCACGTTCTCCCACAGTCGGAAACCGCCGATGAAAGCGTTGGCGTTGTCGCCGCGGCGTACGCCATCAGGCAGCTTGTTGAGGTGTTTCACATTGCCGCCGCCGAGTACCACGTAGTCGGGCTCCAGCGCGGCGCGCAAGGCGTCGATTTCCTCGAGTACGTGCGCGTGCCACTTCTTGCCGTGGCGTTCGCGTGCCTGCTCGCTGACGTAGTACTCGTAGGTGTGCTTCTTGTACGGCATGTGCGCCAGCTCCATCGGCTCGAGCTGGCCATCGGCGATCATCGCCGAACCCAGGCCGGTGCCCAGGCCGAGGAACAGCATGCGGCCGCCCTCGTAACTGCCCAGTGCCTGCATCGCGGCGTCGTTGACCAGCTTCACCGGGCAACCGAAAGCCTTGGCAAAATCGAAGCCGACCCAGCCCTGGCCCAGGTTGTGCGGCTCGTGCACGATGCGTCCATGCACCACCGGGGCGGGGAAGCCGATGCTGACCGCGTCGTACTTCCAGCCGCGCAGGCGTTTGCGCAGGGCGGCCATCATCTGGTCCGGCGTCATCTGCGGGCCGGAATCGATCTTCACTTCCTGCTTCTTGCCGGTGAGCAGAGCCTTGACGTGGGTACCGCCCACGTCGAGCACCAGCACGCGGCGCCCCTGCGGCGCCGGCTCGCTGGCGGCCTTGCGGCGCGCCTTGCGGTACCAGCGGATCGCGGCATTGGTCGACGCGTCGTGGGCCAGCGACTTGCGCGGTGCCTCGATCTCGCCGGCCACGCGCACGGCCAGCTGCTTGCCCAGTTCCACGCCCCACTGGTCGAACGCATTGATGTCCCAGATCGCCGCCTGGGTGAACACGCTGTGCTCGTACAACGCGACCAGCGCGCCCAGTGCGGCCGGCGTGAGCCGTTCGGCCAGCAACAGGCTGGAGGGACGGTTGCCTTCGAACACCTTGTGCGGCGCCAGCTGCGCCGATGCGCCCTCGGCCTTCACCTGCTTCAGCGTCTTGCCCATCGCCAGCGCCTCGGCCTGCGCGATGACGTTGGCCAGCAGCAGGTCATGATGGCGACCGAGCGGATTCAACGCCTCGCCAAACGCCACGAAATCGCACGGGATCAGGTGCGTGCCCTGGTGGATCAGCTGATAGAACGAGTGCTGCCCGTTGGTGCCCGGCTCGCCCCAGAAAATCGGTCCGGTGGCGTAATCCACCGTCTTGCCTTCCAGCGTGACGTGCTTGCCGTTGGACTCCATGGTCAACTGCTGCAGGTAGGCCGGGAAGCGCTTGAGGTACTGCTCGTAAGGCAGCACCGCCACCGTGGCGGCGTCGAAGAAATCGGCGTACCACACGCTGAGCAGGCCCATGATCGCGGGCAGGTTGCGCTCCAGCGGGGTGGTGCGGAAATGCGTGTCCATCGCGTGGAAGCCGGCCAGCATTTCGCCGAAGGCTTCCGCACCGATGGCGATCATGGTGGACAGGCCGATCGCGGAATCCATCGAATAGCGGCCGCCGACCCAGTCCCAGAAACCGAACATTTGCGCACTGGGAATGCCGAACTCGTTGACCGCCTCTTCGTTGGTGGACAGCGCCAGGAAATGCCGGCCCACCGCCTTCTTGTCCTTGCCCGCCGCGGCCTGCAACCAGTCACGCGCGGTGTGCGCGTTGGTCATGGTTTCCAGCGTGGTGAAGGTCTTGGAGGCGACGATGAACAGCGTTTCCTCCGGGCGCAGACCATGTACGGCCTCGGCGAAATCGGTGCCGTCCACATTCGAGACGAAGCGCAATTGCAGGCCGCGGTCGGTGTAGTGGCGCAGCGCCTCGTAAGCCATCACCGGGCCCAGGTCGGAGCCACCGATGCCGATGTTGACGATGTTGCGGATCGGCCGTCCGCTGTAGCCCTTCCATTCGCCCGCGCGGATCTTCGTGGCGCAATCGGCCATGCGCTTGAGCACCGCCTGCACTTCCGGCACCACGTTCACGCCATCGACCAGGATCACGCTGTCGGCCGGCGCGCGCAGCGCCGTGTGCAGCACCGCGCGGTGTTCGGTGGAGTTGATCTTCTCGCCGGCGAACATGGCGTCTCGCCGCGCCTCCACCCCACGCTCGCGAGCCAACGCAAACAACCGCTTCAGCGTTTCATCGGTGATGCGATGCTTGGAGTAGTCCAGCCGCCAGCCGGCGGCCTCGGCGGTGAAGCGCTCCGCGCGGGTCTCGTCCTTGGCGAACATATCGCGCAGGTGCAGTTTCTGTACTGACTTGTGGTGCGTCTCCAGCGCCTTCCAGGCCGGGCTCTCGCGCAATGTGCTCATGCAGCCTTCTCCATGCGTTGACGGATCGTGTCGAGCAGGTCGTTCCACGATTTCACGAACGACGCGGCACCTTCGTCCTGCAGCGTTTCGGCCAGTGGGTCGACCTCCAGCCCGCGCTCGGCGAAGCTGGCTTGCACCGCTCGGGCGGCGCTGTCATCGGCACTCATCAGTGCGCCGGGCTGGCCATGGTCGACCACCGCCAGCAAGGTCTTCTCGGGAATCGTGTTGACGGTGAATGGCGCAGCCAGGCTGTCCACGTACAAGGTGTCGCTGGCGGCCGGGTCCTTGGTGCCGGTGCTGGCCCACAGCAGACGCTGCGGTCGCGCGCCCTCGTTCATCAGGCGCTGCATGCGCGGCGAGGCAAGCACGTCGCGGTAGCGGGCATAGATGCTGCCAGCCACGGCCAGGCCGAGCTGGTTGTGCATTTCCTCGGGGACGGCCTTGGCCACCTTCACATCCCAGCGGCTGATGAAAACCGAGGCCACCGAGGCCACGTCCAGCGACAGGCCTTCCGCCAGCCGCCGCTCCAGGCCTTTCATGTAGGCATCGGCCACTGCCTGGTACTGCTTCGGCGAGAACAGCAGGGTGACGTTGATCGGCACGCCGCGGTAGATAAGCTCCTCGATCGCGCCCGCGCCGGCGGTGGTACCCGGCACCTTGATATAGAGATTGGCGATACCCGCGCGCTCGTGCAGCGCCACGGCCTGCTCGATGGTATGCGCGGTGTCGTCGGCCAGCAGCGGCGAGACTTCCAGCGAGACCCAGCCATCCACGCCGGAGGTGCGTTGGTGGATTGGCTCGAACACCTTCGCCGCGTTGCGCAGGTCGTCGATCGCCAGATCGAAGAACACCGCCTCGGGATCGGTGCTGGCATCGGCGCGAATGGCCGCGTCGTAGTCGTCGCCGCCCTTGATGGCGTGCTCGAAGATGGTGGGGTTGGAGGTGAGTCCGGTGACCGCACAGCGATCACGGTAATCCTCCAGCGTGCCGGCGCGGAGCAGGCCGCGCGTGATGTTGTCCAGCCAGAGGCTCTGGCCGAGCCCGTTCAGTGTGCGGGCCGAATCATGCATTGCGAAACTCCTTGGTTTGCCTGGTGAGGCGAAGACTCGGGTGGTCGGCCTCGCCGACGTCGGCAGGATCTTCGCGGAATGGGGGAACATGCAGGGGGATCTGCATTCGCCCTAGGGTAGGCCGCACGGACCGGCCATCGCAAGGCAATTTGGGCGCCGGAAGACCGCCTTGCAGCGCCATTTCGACGTATGATCTTGCGAACGGGGGCGGACGCAGGGGGCTGTCCACGTCCCTCATCGATCGCATGTCTGTCGTCATCGGCGGAACCTTAGCTTCGCCGACGTCAATCCCGAATGAAGCAGGTCGCCGTCACCTTGCGCGATGAGCGCGAACCGGAAGGCCCGACCCGCTGTCGAAAGCAGGACATACCGCTCACCGGCAGCGATTGGGGTATAGCATATTGGGCATGGGTCCCATGGATCGTCTTGCCGGGGAGCAAGTGATCAAGGCGTCCGGACCGCACGTACGGTTCGAGCGGCGACAAGGGTCCCCAAGGGGGAAGAATGCAAAAGGATGCGTGGGCGAACGCCTGGTTCCGACATATCGCTGTAGCCGTGGCCTTTGCCGCCGGCACCTCGTTGTTTCGCGCGATGATCATTCCGCACTGGGTGCTGCTGTGCGGGTTCCATCTGAGCGTATTGCTGCTGGTGCGCTATCGCTACTGGCCGGCGTTGCTGGTGGGTGAGGCGGCGTCGCTGGCGCATCTTAGTTATGCGCACGCACCCCAGCTCGGAATGACATGGGCGATCCTCAACCTCAAGCCGTCCATCTTGCTTCTAATGCCAGTCGCTTACCTCTGCCGCGAAAAATGGCGTCTTTTCCCGACCAGGGACACAGTCAACATGGGGACGCTACTAGCCGGCTCGTTACTGGCCGCCTGCGTCATGCCCCTCAACAACTTGCTTTTGTTACTGGTATCCAAGCTACCGCCTGGCTACGGCCCAATCCATTATGGTCAAGTCCTGTCGCACTGGGTCTTGGGGGACTATCTAGGCATCTTGACCGTCATGCCCCTCGTGCTGGCCGTGAACCAATCGGCGCGGCGGTATGGCTGGCATGCCCTGCCAATCAAGACCATCGAAAGCCGCCTCGTACTGGAAGGTACGTTCCTGCTGATCCCGGCGATGCTGCTGTTGATCTGGGCCGGCCACGCGATTCCCCAGGCTCGTGAAATCGCCCAGATGGCGATGTTCATGCCGATGGTCTGGCTGGCCTTGCGCCATGGCTGGATGGGCGCGGCCATCGGCGGCACCGCGGCCAGCTTCGCGGTAATCGCGCTGATGCCGGCACGCAGCGATGTGAGCACGCTGCAGGCCGAAGTGGTGATCGCCTTCGCCGTCACGGCCATGCTGCTGATGGGTGCGCGGATCGCCTCGCTCAACCAGCGGGCGGACAAGGAGCGCAGCGATCTGCGCCTGGCCCTGGCCCTGGCCCAACGCAACGTGCACATGGGCGAGATGCAATTGCGGGTGACCGCGCAGGTGCTGGACCAGATCCGTGAAACCGTCCATTCCGGTTACGCCATGATGATGGGCCGGTTGAAGACGCTGCAGCCGGCCATCAACGATCGCAGCTACCGCCTGCAGGCGCTGATTGCGCAGGACCAGCTCTACCGCCTGGCCGACAGCCTGTATCCCACCGCGTTGCGCGAGCATGGCCTGCCGGCCACGCTGAACGAAGGCGCCCTGTCACGCGTATTGAATGACAGCGGGATTACCTACCGCTCCGAGATCCAGGGCCCGCTAAGCGAGCTGTCTGCAGCCATCCACCTGGCCATCTACCGCATCACCTGCGAAGCCGTGGCCGACGCCTGTATCCGCCGGGATATCAGCGCGATTACCGTACTGGTGCGCTGCGGCCGCAGCCAGGGGCGCGCCTGGGTGATGATCCGCATCGACTGCCACACGCAGCCGCAACAGGCCGAGCAGGTCCGCTGGAACGAGTTGATTCCGAAGGTGGTGCTGCGCACCACCAGCGGCCTGGGTCGACAGGCCATCGAGGATCGGGCCGCCACGTTCGAGGGCAAGGCGCGCGAACGTGCCCTGCCCGACGGTCGCAGGATCAGCGTGATCCTGTTCGACCCGATCCTGCCCGGCGGCAAGTAACTCCGCCGGACGAGACCACAAGGCGACTACAGCAAGAACTGTTAACGAATGCCCTGTGTGGCACATACGATGGGATCGCAATATCCACCACCACCCGTATCTACCGCCTTCAGCATCACCGTCCCATTGCTCATCGGCGTGGCCGTGATTTGCGTGGTGGTGTCCTTGTAAACCGTGGTTGGCGCCGCCGCCGGTGCTGCCGCAGCGACAGCCTGGGTGTTGGCCGCCGGCTGCTGCGGCGTCGACACCAGCTGCGAGAAGGCACCTATCGGCAGCGTGATGAACTGGCCGTTGGCCGTACCAATCGCACCGAGCACATTGCCATTGAGATCATTCACCTGGATGTACTTCACACCGCCCAAGGTGAATACATAGGCATGCCAGTGCGGGCTGGCACTCACGTCCGCCGCATTCGGCCATGCCTGGCCAAGGCCGCTGGAGGGCGGATTGGCAGCCATCGCCACCCCCGTCGCTCCAATCATGGACAAGCCGACAACCGCGGCCACGCGAAACAGGATCTTCGACATGATCAATCCCCTTTATCCATTGATGGTAGTGGCGCCCCATGGGGGCTGACACGCAACATCCCGCCGACAAATGATGATGTGACAAGCATTTGCCGTCTCAAGACACGCAGGCCGATGACACGCCCCGCCGCCCGATAATGCGCGTTTTATCCCGCCGCGTCTCGCCTGGCAACCCCGATGGGGTTGGAACGGCATCTCCTTTCCGCCCCGCAGGCGCCTGTCTACCCAAGGAACCGAGCCACTCGCCCCGCTCGACGAATAACGCCGCTGCACCCTGGCTTGTCCCGGAACGGCCTGCCCTTGCGGCAGGCCGTTCACGTTTCCGCTTTTACAGTGCGAACAGGCCGAGGAACTGCTGGATCGGCATGGCATCCAGCTTGGCCGGGTCACGGGTGGCCGCCAGGATGGCCTGGACCTGGTGCGCCGGCAAGTGGCCGCGCATGGCCGCCTCGAACTTCTTCAGCAGCACCGGAATGCCTTCGGCGCGACGCTTGCGGTGGCCGATCGGGTAATCGATCGAAACCTTCTCGCTATGGCTGCCGTCCTTGTAGAACACCTGCACCGAGTTGCCGATGTAGCGCTTGTCCGGGTCGAAATAGTCCTTGGTGAACTGCGGGTTCTCGACCACGCTCATCTTGTCGCGCAGCGCGTCGATGCGCGGATCGGCGGCGATGTCGTCGTTGTAGTCGCTGGCCACCAGCCGGCCGA
>NZ_JBGBPX010000018.1:0-91225 GCF_041107475.1 Rhodanobacter sp. FW021-MT20
TGTGCTCGAAGAAGCGCTGCGCGACCTGCTCATCGAACAACCGCTCGCGGTTGAACGAGAACGTGGAGTGATCCCACGCCGCGTCGTCGATGTTGAGTCCGACGAACTATCGGAACAGCAGGTTGTAGTTCATCTGCTCCATCAGCAGGCGCTCGCTGCGCACGCTGTAGACCACCTGCAACAGCGAGGCTCGCAGGATGCGTTCGGGCGGGATCGAAGGCCGTCCGCCTTCGGCGTAGCGTTCGTCCAGCAGCCCGTCCAGCTCACCGAGGATCACGTCCACCAGCACGCGCAGCTTGCGGATCGGATGATCGGTCGGCACGCGCTGTTCGACGGATACGTACGAAAACATACCAAGCTGCTGGACGTCGGGGCTGCGCATCAAAGTGGGCCTGGTGATTGATCGCGTCTATGACAGCCGGCGCCGCAGGGAGTTTCTCAACAGCCTGCTAGACCAACAAGGGAGTCCCTCGGCTCGGTGTTCAGACTGGGGCATGGTGGACACGTTTAGGGAAGCTTCCGGTCGCTGATGGAAGTGTGTTCGACAACGTCGATCCGGGCAAAGAGGGTGGTTGATTAGTAGACGTCGAAGAGGTGTTGGTCGGTGGTAGGGCGGATCTCTACCGGCTCGCTGACGAAGACCTTGCCGACACGGTAGGCCTGGCCGCTCCAGCGGAGCAGACCACCGTCGCCGATGCGGCGAACGTACCTGGGGTCGGGGTATTCCGGCGACGAAGGCTTCTCGCAGTACTCGCGAGGGCTGGCTTGGTAACGCGTGACGGGAACCGCCATGTTCAGCGCCTCGTATGGTCGGTCCTGATTGTAAACGTCGCGCCACGTGTCGAAGTCGCGCTGGGCATGTGCCAGATCGTCGTACGCCGTACCTTGCAGCAGCTCGATCTTCAGTGTCCGGTGGAAACGCTTGTCCTTACCCTGGGTCTGGGGATGGTACGGGCGGGAGTGGCTAACGCGGATTCCCTGCTTCATCAGCCACACATCCATGGTCGTGAAACCTCCACGGTTGGTGTCGCATCCGCAAGCCGCGAATCACGCGTGCTCGAAAGAGGCTGCCGGGCAGCGAAAAAAGGCACGAAAACACAGCGGCGCGTCTGCGCGACCGTCCGGCGCGTGCGTCTACGTCAACATTCCTGCGTGTTTACCGACCGCCACGGCTGATCGGCAAAGAGCTATCTGCATAGCGCCACACCGGGGCCGGGCTTGTCCAGCAAACGGTTCAGATCGCGGCTCGCTTCGCTCGCACGATCTAACCTTTCTCGTTAGCAAAATTACAGAAAGGCGATTGCCATATCTGCTATTTGCTTTCAATCACGAGTCGAACAGCCAGACTGGGCGCGCCGGCAATGCCGTGAACCACGTGATTGTTGACCACATTGATCACCATTACGTCGTGCAACCAGTGGTGTTGGATGTGATCCAGGCCGGGACCCTCTGCGAAGGCCACATCCAGTGTGTACTCTCCGCGGACAAGGTTCGGCATGCGCATGATGAACTCGGCTTCCATGTTGACGTTAGGCGGAACCGTGATGGCTTCGTCGCGTAGATAACTGTCTGTGCTTTCGGTCAGTACATGTTGACCCTTGCGGTCCTTTACCATGAATCCGATGGCTGGATAGATCATCGCCTTGCGCGTGTTTGCGCGAACCACCAAAGTAACCTGCTCCGCCGAGGTGAATTCGGTCAACCGTGCTCCATCAGTTCCGCGGAACCACACGTCGGTAATCAGTCCACCGTGTTCGCCAAAGCCTTCCGAGTCAGCGCGAAACGGTGAGACGAGGAAACGCGCAGCGGATACGTGTTTGGCCAAGAAGACCTGATGGCTGTCGTTGGCGTCATCTGTCTCGTGCGCGTTGTCCGGAAACGGTTCGTCGGATAATGGCGCCCGGCCGATGGCAGAGAGCACATTTCGTTCGGTGTACATTTCCCGTAGATAAATTGCAGAAATGGCCTTTGCACTGCCCACGTCGCACTGATAATGGCCGTCGATATCACGACGAAGCAGGATGGCCGAGGCGCACAGCGCGTTGACAGTGCCCATATCATGGCTGACAAAAAGCAGTGTGCCTCCACGCCGCTGGAATCCGTTGAGAAAACGCATGCACTTCTGCTGAAAATAGGCGTCTCCAACACTTAGCGCCTCGTCCACAACGAGGATATCCGCGTCGACATGTGCGATTACCGCGAAGGCGAGGCGCACAAACATGCCGCTGGAGTAGGTCTTGACGGGCTGTTCGATGAAATCGCCGATATCGGCAAACGCAGCGATTGCATCAAATCGCGAAGATACCTCGGCGGCGGTCAAGCCGTAGAGTGCTGCAGCGACATTCACGTTCTCTCGACCCGTGAATTCGGGATTGAAGCCCGCTCCCAGTTCCAGCAAGGCTGCGATTTTGCCGTTTACGGTTATGCTGCCGGTCGTGGGGTTGAGCGTGCCGCAGACCATCTGTAACAGTGTGGATTTTCCGGCGCCGTTGCGACCGATGATGCCGACCGTCTCACCGCGACGTATTTCGAATGAAACATTCTCGACCGCCCAGAACTCGCGGCCATAGCTTTTGCGGCCACGTTGCAGTATGCGAAGAAGGCGGTGGATTGGCTTGTCGAAAACATGGTAGCGCTTGCCGAGTTGCTCCGCGCGAATGGCAATGTCAGAGGACATCGGCGAACCCCTGGCGAACCTTCTGGAAGAAGGCGAATCCCAGGAAGAGCACTACCAGCGAGATGACGATGCTGATTGCGAATGGGACGACTTCGATGCCGTGTCCCCAGATTAGCACGTTGCGAACCTGTTTCACTATGGATGCCAGCGGGTTCAAGGCAAGCAGGACTCGGTATCTCTCCGGAATGGCTTCGATCGGAAAGAAAATGGGTGTCAGAAACATGAAGGCGGTGGTGATGATGGAGGTCATCTGTGGTAGGTCTCGCATGTAGACCCCCAGCGCCGCGAGGAACCACGAGAGTCCGGCGAGCAGGACGAACAGCGGCAGCAATGCGACAGGGATAAGTATGACGGTCCAGTGAGGAGGGCCGATCGCGATGCAGTAGAAAGCGAGCCAGACCGCAACGTTGATGACGAGGCTAAAAGATGCGGAAATTACGCCTACGACGGGCAGAATCTCCAGCGGAAAGATGACGCGTTTGACGTAATTCGAATTTGCCAGAATAAGTTCGGGCGAGCGGTTGAAAACTTCGGCGAACATGTTGAATACCAACAACCCCGAAAAAAGCACCAATGCAAATTCGGCTTTTGAGCCCGTACCGCCGGGCCAACGTCCCTTGAGTACCTCGCTGAACACGAATGTGTACACGGCAAGCATGAGTATCGGTTGAAGTACAGACCACGTAAAGCCGAGAAACGAGCCGCGATAGCGCACGGCGATGTCGCGCGCGGCCAGTGTCCTGATCATCCTGCGGTGTTTTGCGACGATACCGATCAGATGGAGCGGATTGCTTGGGAAAGATTGCATGTTGACGGCTACGTGTGATTCGGTGGTGGGCAAGCTGGAGATGACGTTACGTTTGGATGGCTATTCGGCGAATGGCCCGGAGTCTCGCGTGGCCAGTGGTTCAGCATGGGGCGTCGGGCGCGTACGATTTCTGAGTTCAGGGCTTCGCCTGAGCTGCCGATTGTTTCTGACAGTTGGCAAGGTTGAAAGCGAAGGGACATCAGGCCGGCCTCCGGCCACAAGTTGGCCGAACTGCGGTGAGAGTTGGTTGCTAACTGGCGGCAGCGTGCTTGCTATCCTCGACTCGCAAGCAGTCTTGTCGCAGTCTCCGCGCTGCATCGAAATTGGCGGTGTCATGCCGTTCGTCGTTCTGGCGCCGCCATTTTGAGGTGGCCCAGTGCAGCGCTGGGGCAACAGGACGTGACTCAGTTCGTGGCGGAACCAGTCACTCGCTTCAAATGGTATGCGGAATCGTTGGTATAGGGTTTGCCCTCGTCACCCAACTGCCTGATTTCGCCCTTGCTGAGCACCTCGAACAGGCGGTGATCCCAACCTTGTTCGCTGGGGACGAGCACGAAATGATGTCCGTCCTGAACCTTCCATTGACCATGGCTGGAAAGGAAGTTGTTGGTTGGGCGGCCGACGAAGGTTTCGTCAAGCTGGTATTTGCCGTCGGCATTTAATTGCAGTTTTGTTTGAATGCCCTGGCAATCACCACATGCAATGGTGCCAACGAATTCACCGGCGAAAGCCTGCGTGGTCAAGGCGTTGCTTGCCGGCGCCCTGCTGTCGGGTGTTTGTGCCGCGGCCGCGGCCGCGGTCTGGTTGCTTGGGGCAGAGCAGGCTGTGACGCTGAGGGCGAGAGCAGCGGATAGCACCATTGCGCCGGATTTCATTGGCATGTGTCCTGGATGATTCCGGGGTAGGAAACCATGGGCATGGGTTAGTTCCGGGATGCCCGGGTAGATAACAGAGACGTGATCTCGGTGAGCCTGCGGTTGACCGTTTCCAGAATTCCGCGCGACTCGATGTTCAGTCGTAGCAGCGGCTCGGTATTTGAGCTGCGCAGGTTGAAGCGCCAGTCGCCAAAGTCTGCGCTGGTGCCATCGGTGTAATCAAGTACAGGGTTGAGCCTGCTGTAGTGATCCATGACGCGCTTGATGGCGTCGTGCGCGTCGGCGACCTTGAAGTTGATCTCTCCGCTGCATGGAAAGGCTTGCATCCGGTCCTCGACCATTTCCGCCAGACTCATTCCCGTGGTTGAAATGAGGCTCGCTATCAAAAGCCATGGGATCATGCCCGAGTCGCAATACGCGAAATCGCGGAAGTAATGGTGCGCACTCATTTCACCGCCGTAGATGGCGTCTTCTGCGCGCATCCGCTCCTTGATGAAAGCGTGGCCGGTCTTGCTTTGCACAGGGGTGCCGCCAGCTTGCCTGACCATCTCGATGGTGTTCCAAATCAGCCGGGGGTCGTGGATTACCTTGCTCCCCTGGCTCCGGGCTAGAAGTGCCTTGGCCAGCAGGCCGACCAGATAGTAGCCCTCGATGAAGCGGCCGTTCGCGTCGAAGAAAAAACAGCGGTCGAAATCGCCGTCCCAGGCAATGCCAAGGTTCGCATTGTGCGTGCGCACTGCTTCCGCAGTGACACTGCGGTTCTCCGGCAGGAGCGGGTTGGGGATGCCGTTCGGAAAGTGTCCATCGGGTTCATGCTGGATGCGGACGAATTCGAAGGGCAGATGTGCTGAAAGTTCGTCGATTACCGTGCCGGCTCCGCCGTTGCCCGCATTGGTCACGATCCTGAGTGGCTTGAGGTTGTCGCGGTCGACATAGCTGAGCAGGTGCTGGATGTAGGCGGTTTTTGAGTAGGCTTGTCTGGAGCTCCCGGCTGAAGGGGCCTGCGTGTGCATGCCGTTAGCCACACTGTCGCGGATCGTGAGCAACCCGGTGTCGCCGCTGATCGGGCGTGATCCTTCACGAACAAGCTTGAGGCCGTTGTAGTCCATCGGGTTGTGGCTTGCGGTCACCATGATGCCGCCTGCGGCCTCCCGATGACTGGTCTGGAAGTAAACCTCCTCCGTACCGCAAGGTCCTATGTCGATGATATCGCGCCCGGCCGCATTGATGCCGTCTGCCAGTGCTTTTTGCAACGCGGGGCTGCTCAGGCGCACGTCGCGTCCAAGCACCACGGGTCCGGGTACTAGTAGTTGAGCTGTAGCGTTGCCGATGCGGCGGGCCAAGTCTTCGTTCAGCTCGTCGGGGACACGGCCACGAATGTCGTAAGCTTTGAAGCAATTGAGATTCATCGTGCTTCCGTGGCAGCCCGTCAGAGCGCTCGTTCCAGTTCCGGCAGGATCTTGAACAGATCCCCCACCAGCCCGAAGTCGGCCACCTCGAAGATCGGCGCCTCACCGTCCTTGTTGATCGCGACGATGGTGCCGGCGTCCTTGATGCCGGTGAGGTGCTGGATGGCGCCGGAGATGCCGATGGCCATGTACAGTTCTGGCGCGATGATTTTGCCGGTCTGGCCAACCTGCAGATCGCTGGGAACGTAACCGGCATCGACGGCGGCGCGCGAGGCACCGACGGCGGCGCCGATCTTGTCCGCGAACTTGAAGATGATGTCGAAGTTTTCCTTCGAGCCGACTCCGCGGCCGCCGGAAACCACCTTGCTGGCGCTCTGCAGGTCGGGGCGATCGCTGGCACCCTGCTTCAGCTCGACGAAGCGGGTGTGCGACGGCAGTGCCACGTCCAGTGCCAGTGCTTCGATCGGTGCGCTGTTGGCGCCGCTGGCTGCGGCCGGCCATGAAGCGGTGCGGATGGTGGCGACGACCACGTGCGACGGCTCGGCCTCGACGGTGATGATGGCGTTGCCGGCGTAGATCGGCCGCTTGAACGTGTGCGTGCCTTCCACGCTCATCACGTCGCTGAGCTGGGCTACGCCGAGCAGGGCGGCGGCGCGCGGAGCGACGTCCTTGCCGAAGGTGGTGGAGGGCACGAATACGTGGCTGTAGCCGTCTGCGGCTTTGGCGATCTGCGGTGCCAGCACGGCAGCGAGCGGATGGGCGTTCTCGGCGCGGGCGACAGTGAGCACCCGGCTCACGCCGTCGATCTTTGCCGCGTCGGCGGCGATTGCATCGACGTTGTCGGCCAGCACCAGCACATCAATGGCTTCCGGTTTGACGGCGGCGGCGGCGCTGACAGCACGCGCGGTGGAGGGGTTCAGCTTGCCGTCCAGATGTTCGGCGATGACGAGGATCTTGCTCATGGAGTTGCTCCGAAAGCTTTTTGTAGGAGCCGCACCCTGCGGGCGATGCTCTTGCGACGCGTCGGTTGGAAGTGTCGCCCACAGGGTGGGCTCCTACATGGATAGGGTGATTACAGCAGGCCTTTTTGCTTCAGCTCCGCGACCAGTTCGGCCGCGTCCTTCAACATCACACCCTTGCTGCGCTTGGGCGGAGCGGCATAGTGGGTGGTCTTCAGGTGGTCGCCGGAGTCGATACCGAGCGAGGCGAACTCGATGGTGTCGATCGGCTTGGACTTCGCCTTCATGATGTCCGGCAGTTTGATGAAGCGCGGCTCGTTGAGACGCAGGTCGGAAGTGATCACGGCGGGCAGTTCCACCTCGATGGTTTCCAGGCCGGCGTCCACTTCGCGCGTCACGGTGGCCTTGCCATTGCCGCCGTTATCGAGCGTGATCTCGACCTTGCTGGCGAAAGTGGCCTGCGGGCGATCCCACAGCGCGGCGAGCATCTGGCCGGTCTGGTTGGCGTCGTCGTCGATGGCCTGCTTGCCGAGGATCACCAGTCCGGGCTGTTCCTTCTCGACCAGCTTCTGGAACGTGCGCGCGGCGGTCAGCGGCTGCATGGCCTCGGTGGTCACCACGTGGATGGCGCGATTGGCCCCCATCGCCAGACCATTGCGCAGATGCGCAGTGAGATCGGCCGGGCCGATGCCGACCACCACCACTTCCTCGGCGACGCCTTTCTCGCGCAGGCGCAGTGCTTCTTCCAGCGCGATGTCATCGAACGGATTGGCGGAAAGCTTCACGCCGTCGGTCACCACGCCGGTGCCGTCGGGTTTGACCTGGATGCGCACGTTGTAATCCACGACGCGCTTGTAGCCGACCAGAATCTTCATCTGCGGTTCCTTCAAGTTGCCGAGCGCCCGAGGCGCAGAAATGAGACATTCTAACCTGATCGAACTATCAGTGCGGGTGCGTATGGACGACGACGGCGCGTGTAGCGACGTGCTAGTGCTGGCGTCTCGCCCGGTGGCCGGACGGGAAGTCCGAATGCTGCGTATGAGCCATGATTCAGTAATACCAGTGCCTGCATGCATATGAGCCGGGAGGACACAGCTCAGCAAGGTCGAGCGGGATTGTCGGCAGCAGGGCTGACCCTGGCTCGGCTATCCTAGGCATCAATGGCGGCCGTCTGTGCACTAGCAGACCTCCTCGACAATCGACAACATTGGGCCGGTCTTCACAGGGCATGACGAAAATCAGTGTTTCAGTTGCCTTGTGCACCTACAACGGGGCTGCTTATCTGTCCAAGCAACTGGACAGCTTGCTTGGGCAAACGCGCTTGCCCGACGAGATCGTAATTGGCGACGACGGTTCGACCGACGACACTCTGAACATGCTCGACGCGTTTGCGCGCAGGGCCATGGACACCGGAGTACAGATTCACTTGATCCGCCAGCCGGGTAACGTCGGTTACGTGCGCAATTTTTCGGATATGTTGCTGCGTGCGAAAGGCGATGTAGTTTTCCTGTGCGACCAGGACGACCGCTGGCGTGCCGACAAGCTGGCCTTGATGACGGAGCGCTTCGAGCGCGAGCCGGATCTTTGGTTGTTATGTAGTGATGCGCGACTGGTCGATGCGCGGGGTCGATTTATGGGCGTCACCCAATTCGATGCGTTGGAGCTCGATGCGGACGAAAGACGGCTGGTTCATGCTGGCCGTGCGTTCGACGTGCTGTTGCGTCGGAGCATGGTGACCGGTGCCACGACTGCGTTGCGGCGCATCGCGCTGGAGCCGTGCCTGCCGGTGGGGCAGGATTGGATCCATGATGAATGGCTGGCCATCATCATGGCGGCCATGGGGCGGTTGGATGTGGTCGAGCAGACGCTGATCGACTACCGGCAGCATGCGGGCAACCAGGTTGGCATGCGCAAGCGCACGCTTCGCGACAAATGGCGTGACCTGACATGTGCGCGGGGTAAACAATTTCGCACGGAGGTCGCGCGCATGCGGGTGCTTGAGCGGCATCTTGCGAGCCTTGGTGATCGTGTCCGTGGCGATGCTCTGGCCAAACTGGCGCAACGACGAAGGCATTTCGAGATACGCATGGCCATTGGCCGGCGCGCGCGTTGGCGTCGTTTGCCTCTGGTCTGGCGCGAAGCACGTAACGGAAGCTACGCCATGTTTGGTACGGGTCGGCGCTCGATGCTTCGGGACTTGCTGCGCCATGACTGAATCACGAGCTGTCGGCGTTTGCGCGATTGTGGTGGCGTATTACCCGGATGCAGTTGCATTGCGGCATTTGCTCACCGCGATTCGCCCCCAGGTTGACGCCGTGGTACTGGTGGACAACTCGCCAGTGCCGCGCGAAAACGATCAGTTGGATGATGGCGTGTACGCGATCAGGCTCGAGCGCAACGTGGGTCTTGCCGCAGCGCAAAACATCGGCATCCAGTGGGCACGGAGGCATGACCATGCCCACGTATTGTTGCTGGACCAGGACAGCATCCCTGGCGAAGGTATGGTGATGGCGTTGCTCGATGCGCTCGTTGGTCTCGCAGGAAGCGGCATGACGGGGGCAGTTGGGCCGCGGTTTCGTGATTTGCGCGAGGATCGCGATGCGCCGTTTGTGCGCATCGGTTTTCCGTTCAACCGAAAGCGGTGGTGTGAGCACCCGGGGCAGACTGTGACATGCGATTTCCTTATCAGCTCGGGTGCCTTGATCCCGATGGCCGTGCTTGATGCCGTGGGGGGAATGGATGAGGCATTGTTTATCGACAATGTGGATCTGGAATGGGGTTTTCGCGCTCGCGCGAAGGGATACGAGCTGCACGGGGTGTGCGCGGCGACGATGTACCACCGACTGGGCGACGCGCGACGTACCATGCCATTCGGGCTGGGGCACGTGGTCGTGCACGGTTCGGCGCGGCTTTACTACATGATGCGCAATCGCGTGTTGTTGTACCGCATGCCGCACACGCCGGCTGTGTGGATAGCCCAGGATCTACCGCGAATCGCCGCCAAACTGGTCCTGTTTGGCGTGATGGTGGGGCCCCGGCTACGCAACCTCCGCTACATGCTTCAAGGGCTATACGACGGCGTGCGTGGCCGGCGCGGCGCGTGTCCGATCAGGCCGCCGGCCTGACGCAGCACACGGTGCGCCCGTCGATTCGCTTCACAGGTTCTGGTAATTCGGCCCCGAGCCGCCTTCCGGTGTGACCCAGGTGATGATCTCGTACGGGTCCTTGATGTCGCAGGTTTTGCAGTGGACGCAGTTGGCGGCATTGATCTGCAGGCGCTTGCCGTGCGGGGCGCTGGTGTCGGCCACCATCTCGTAGACGTTGGCGGGGCAGAAGCGGGTGCAGGGGTTGTCGTATTCCTCGACGCACTTCGTTGCGCAGATGTCGGTGTCGGCCACGTGCAGGTGGATCGGCTGGTCTTCGTCGTGCTCGGTGGCGGCGAAGTAGACGCCGGCGAGACGGTCGCGCGGCGGCAATTCGCGCTGCACGTAGTCACGCTTTGGCTCTTCCTGCTGGCCAAGTTTGTGCAGCGAGGCCCAGTCGGGCTTGTTCTTCAGCGTCCACGGCGAGCGGCCGCCGGTAACGGTTTCCCAGGCGGCGTTCAGCATGCCGAACCACAAGCCTTTCTTGAAGGCAGGCTTGATGTTGCGCACCTTCTTCAGCTCGGCCATGGCGTCCGAGTTGCGCAGTTTTGCGTCGAAGCCGGCGGCGACAAGGCTGTTTGCGGCCAGGTGTTCGGCAGCGAGCATGCCCGAGCGGATGGCTTGGTGCGTGCCCTTCACCTTGGGCACGTTGAGCAGGCCGGCGGTATCGCCGATCAACAGCGCGCCGGGCATTTCGCATTTCGGTAGCGACTGGTAGCCGCCGGTGACGATGGCGCGCGCGCCCGCCGAGAGAATGCTGCCGCCTTCGAGCAGCGGCTTCATCATCGGATGGTTCTTCCACTGCTGGAAGGCTTCCCATGGCTGGTAGTTCGGGTCGGTGTAGTCGAGCCCGCTGACATAGCCCAGCGCCACGCGATCCTTGTCCAGGTGATACAGGAAGCTGCCGCCGTAGGTGTGGCTGTCGGCGGGCCAGCCGAAGCTGTGCACGATCTTGCCCGGGGTCACGCGTCCAGCCGGCAGCTGCCACAGTTCCTTGATGCCGATGGAATAACCCTGTGGATCGCTGTCGGCGTCGAGCTTGAAGCGCTTGATCAGCTGCTTGGTCAGGCTGCCCCGCGCACCTTCGGCCAGCACGGTGACCTTGGCCTTGATGTCGATGCCTTCGGTGTAGCCGGGCTTGTGCGTGCCGTCCTTCGCCACGCCCATGTCGCCGATGCGCACGCCGGCGACGGAGCCATCCTCGTTGTAGACGGTATCGGCGGCGGCGAAGCCGGGGAATACGTCCACGCCCAGCGCCTCGGCCTGCGGTGCCAGCCAGGCACACATCGCGCCCAGCGAGACGATGAAGTTGCCGTGGTTGCGCATCCCCGGCGGCACCATCATCTTGCGGCCGCTGGTCTTGTTGAGCAGCCAGAACTCATCCTCGCCGGCGGGTACGCAGATCGGCGGCGGATTATCGCGCCAGCCTGGCAGCAAGGCGTCCAGCGGCTGCGGCTCGATCACCGCGCCGGAGAGAATCTGTGCACCGATGGTCGAGGCTTTCTCGATCACGCAGACGCTGGTTTCGGGCTGCAACTGCTTGAGACGAATCGCGAACGACAGGCCGGCAGGGCCGGCGCCGACGACAACGACGTCGTATTCCATGGTTTCGCGTTCGCTCATGGCGGACTCCAGTTCGATAATGGCTGGCACGGGTGTTCCGTGCGTGGCAGTACGGATTTCAGACGGCCCATTGTCCGGATTCGGGCCCCGGGCGGCAACGCGTGCTGCGATACCACTTGCAATCGCTTCACATGACATGGCGATAATCGGTCCACACCAAGGGAGACTCCATGAACTCATTGCCGCCGATCGCCGACCTCGACCTGCGCCGTGCCACCGTTTGCCAGCTGCTGCACTGGCTGGCCACCGACCGGGTGAGCCCGCGGGTGCTGGCGGATGCCTGCCAGACTGCGATCGATCGCATCAATCCGCAGCTGAATGCCTTTGTGGGACTCAGTTCGGGGCTGCTGCAGGAGCAGGCGCGCAACGCCGAGCATCGCCGTCGCGACGGGGTCATCGGCCGGCTCGACGGCATTCCCGTGGCGCTGAAGGACAATTTCGACATTGCCGGCTGGGTGACCCGCGCCGGTCTGCCGGGGCGCGAGCAGCCGGTGGAAAACGATGCTCATGTGGTGGCGCGGCTGCGTGCTTCCGGCGCCCTGCTGGTCGGCAAGACCAACATGGACGAGGGCGCGCTGGGTGCGGTCACCGACAACCCGCATTACGGCGCCACCCACAATCCGTGGAAGCATGGCTACAGCGCGGGTGGTTCCTCGGGCGGCGCTGCGGCGGCCGTGGCCGCGGGCTTGGTGGCGGCGGCGGTCGGCTCGGACAGCCTCGGCTCGATCCGCATTCCGGCCAGCTATTGCGGTCTGTATGCGCTCAAGCCCACCCATGGCGAGATTTCCGCGCGCGGCATGGTGCCGGCAGCGCGCCGGCTCGACGCCGTGGGCTTGCTCGCGCGCAGCGTGGCCGATCTCACCGTGCTGTTGCAGGTGCTGGCCGGTTACGACGCGGACGATGCGCGCTCGCGTCGCCGCCGGGTGGCGTTCGCGCTGCCGGACTGGGAGCCGGGCAAATTGCGTTGTGGCCTGTTGCCCGACTTGGCGGCGGTGGGCGTGCAGCCCGAGGTCATCGCGGTGTTCGAGGCCGCGCTGGCGAAGCTGCCGCGCGAGTTGGGCGAACGCCGCACCGTGGATTTCGACGATTGGCCGTTCGCGCGCACCCGTCGGGCCGGCCTGCTATTGATGGAGGCGGAAATGCTTGGCACCTTCGCCGAGGATCTGGCCGATACCGAACATCCGGTTTCCGAACGCTTCCGCAGCATGCTCGGTTACGCGGCGCGCAAGAGCGCCGCGGAATACGCGGCGGCGGATCGCGTGCTGGATGCCGCCACACTGAAGATGCGCCGGCTGTTCGCCCAGGTCGACGTGCTGGTGCTGCCGACCACGCCGCAAGGCGCGTTCCCGCTCGACGGTCCGATCCCGGATACGCAGGCGGACCTCACCAGTTTCGCCAGTCTGGCCGGCTGCCCGGCGGTCAGCATTCCGATGGGCACGCTGCCCAATGGAATGCCGATTGGCCTGCAGTTGGTCGGTGCGCGCGGTTCGGATTTGCGCCTGCTGGAGCTGGCCGCGGTATGCGAGGCGACGCTGGACGCGGACCCGGTCTATCCCGCCATCGCCTGAATCGACGGCCGGCGCCGTGAGGCGTGGTTCCGCCGGCATATGTCCGGCGGTCATCTTTCCATGGACCTTGGTTGTTTCTGGGGACATGGGTCCTCGCGTAGCATGGCGAGACGGTCCAGCATGAGCGTGGCCGCGCACCACGTCTGGATTCCGGCATTCCATGAGCACACGCAGTCCTTCCCAACGCACCCACCTCGACCAGCTTGAAGCCGAGAGCATTCACATCTTTCGCGAGGTGGCTGCCAGCTTCCAGCGGCCGGTGATGCTGTATTCCATCGGCAAGGATTCGTCGGTGCTGCTGCACTTGCTGCGCAAGGCATTCTTTCCGGCCAAGCCGCCCATGCCGCTGCTGCACGTGGATACCACCTGGAAATTTCGCGAGATGATCGCGTTTCGCGAGCAGGTGGCCGCCGCTGGCGACGTGCAGGTGCTGGTGCACATCAACCAGGACGGCGTGCGCCAGGGCATCTCGCCGCTGACCCATGGTGCCACCGTACATACCGACGTGATGAAGACCCAGTCGCTGAAGCAGGCGCTGGACCAGTACAAGTTCGACGCGGGCATCGGCGGCGCGCGGCGCGACGAGGAAAAGTCGCGTGCGAAGGAACGCGTGTTCTCGTTTCGCAATGCGCAGCACCGCTGGGATCCGAAGCAGCAGCGGCCGGAGCTGTGGAATCTGTACAACACGCATATCCATCAGGGCGAAAGCGTGCGCGCGTTCCCGCTGTCCAACTGGACCGAGATGGATGTGTGGTTGTACATCCGTCGCGAGAACATTCCCGTGGTGCCACTGTATTTCGCCAAGCCACGCCCGGTGGTGCAGCGCGATGGGGCGCTTATCATGGTCGATGACGACCGCTTCACCCTGCGCGAAGGCGAACAGGTGGAAACGCGCATGGTGCGCTTCCGCACGCTGGGCTGCTATCCGCTCACCGGTGCGGTGGAATCCGAGGCGGACACGCTGGACAAGATCATCGACGAAATGGCCGAGTCGCACACTTCCGAACGGCAGGGCCGGGTGATCGACCAGGATCCCACGGCGTCGATGGAACGCAAGAAGCAGGAGGGCTACTTCTGATGGCCGCGCAGATCGAGACCGCCACCGCCACCGAGCGCAGCCTGTTGCGTTTCATCACTTGCGGCAGCGTGGATGATGGCAAGAGCACCTTGCTGGGACGGCTGTTGTACGACGCCGGCATGCTGCCGGACGATCAGCGCGAGGCGCTGGAACGTGACAGCCGGCGTCGCCACGGCGACACCGGCGTGCTCGATTTTTCCCTGCTCACCGATGGCCTCGACGCCGAGCGCCAGCAGGGCATCACCATCGACGTGGCCTACCGCTACTTCCACACCGCGCGGCGCAACTTCATCGTAGCCGACTGTCCCGGGCACGAGCAGTACACGCGCAACATGGCCACCGGCGCCTCCACGGCCGATCTGGCCGTGGTACTGGTCGATGCGCGCAAGGGCGTGCTCACGCAAACCCGTCGACATACCTATATATGCGCACTGCTCGGTATTCGTCAGGTGGTGCTGGCCGTGAACAAGATGGACCTGGTCGATTACGACCGGGAAACCTACCAAGCCATTCTCGACGAATACCGTGCGCTGGCATCCGACCTGGGCATCACCACCGTCACCGGCTTGCCGGTATCGGCCCTGCTCGGCGACAACGTCGGTCATCGTTCCGCGCACATGCCGTGGCATGCGGGTCCGACCTTGCTGGAAGCGCTGGAGTCGGCTGAAACCGTCGTTGCGGCGGCGACGAACTTCCGCATGCCGGTGCAGTGGGTCAGCCGTCCCGACCAGTCGTTCCGTGGTTATGCCGGCACGATTTGCGGCGGTCGCGTGGCAGCCGGCGCCGAGATCGTGGTGCAGCCGGGTGGCCAGCGCGCGCGCATCGAGCGCATCGTGACTGCCGACGGCGACTTGCCCGAGGCCGGCAATGGTCAGGCGGTGACGCTGACCCTGGATCGAGAGCTGGACGCCAGCCGTGGCGATGTCATTGCCGATGTGGCACACCCCGCGCCGCAATCCGACCAGTTTGCCGCGCATGTGTTGTGGATGGGCGACGAAGCGTTGCTGCCCAACCGTAGTTACTGGCTGAAGATCGGTACGAGCACGGTCAACGCGCGCGTCACCGCGATCAAGCACAAGGTGGACGTGAATACCCAGGCGCAGCTGGCGGCGCACCGGCTGGAGTTGAACGAGGTCGGCTACTGCAATATCGATCTCGATCACGATGTGGCTTTCGAGTCGTATGCCGACAACCCGGCACTTGGCGGTTTCATCCTGGTTGATCGCCAGACCCATGCCACCGTGGCCTGCGGCATGCTGGACTTCGCGCTGCATCGCGCCGCCAACGTGCACTGGCAGCACACCGACATCGACAAGCATGCGCGTGGCCGCAGCAAGGGCCAGCAGCCGCGCTGCCTGTGGTTCACCGGTTTGTCCGGCGCAGGCAAGTCCACCGTCGCCAACCTGCTGGAGCGGCGCCTGCACGCGCAGGGCTATCACACCTATCTGCTCGACGGCGACAATCTGCGCCACGGCCTCAATCGCGATCTGGGCTTCACCGCCGAGGCGCGCGTGGAGAACGTGCGTCGCGTGGCCGAGGTGGCACACCTGATGGCCGATGCAGGGCTGATCGTGCTGGTGTGCGTGATCTCGCCGTTCCGCAGCGAGCGTCGCTTCGCCCGCGAGCTGTTCGACGATGGCGAATTCGTCGAGGTATTCGTCGACACGCCACTGGAAGAATGCGAACGGCGCGATCCAAAGGGGTTGTACCGCAAGGCGCGCGCCGGTGAGATCAGCAACTTCACCGGCATCGACTCGCCGTACGAGGTGCCCGAGTCACCGGAAATCCATCTGCGCACCTCGGGCTTGCGCGTGGAGCAGATGGTCGAGCAGTTGGCGACGCATCTGCTGGACGAGGCGGCGAAAGGCTAAGCCGCCTGTTCCAGGTTCCGCGCATCCCTCCGCCCCATGCCGGCGGTTCGTAGGAGCCCGCTCGCGGGCGATGCTCTTGTTTTCCAGAGCGCCCCACAACAAGAGCATCGCCCGCGAGCGTGCTCCTACATGGACGCCGTTGCGCTTTCGTACTAGAACGTACGCTCTTTACCCACAGAGCCTGGTGCATGCCCGCCGAATCCAGTTCCTCACCCTTCCTGGTCTTCGGCGCGCCGCAGATCGACGAGGCCGAGATTGACGAGGTGATCGCCTGCATGCGTTCGGGCTGGCTGGGCACCGGGCCGCGGGTGGCGCAGTTCGAGCACGACTTCGCCGCATGGCGCCGCGTGCAGCCGTCCCAGGTGGCCGCGGTGAACTCCTGCACCGCGGCGCTGCACGTAAGCATGGTGGCGGCCGGCATCGAGCCGGGCGGCGAAGTCATCACCACGCCGCTGACCTTCTGCGCCACCGTCAACGCGATCCTGCACGCGGGGCTGACGCCGGTGCTGGCGGATGTCGATCCGCACACGCAGAACATCGACCCCGCTGCCATCGAGGCCGCGATCACGCCACGTACGCGAGCGATTCTCCCGGTGCATTTCGCCGGGCGGCCGTGCGCGATGGATCGCATCATGGCGATCGCGAAGAAGCACCGGCTAGTGGTGATCGAAGACTGCGCGCACGCGGTGGAAACCGAATTCCGTGGCCAGCCAGCCGGCACCTTCGGTGATTTCGGCTGCTACAGCTTCTATGTCACCAAGAACGTGGTGACCGGCGAGGGCGGCATGATCGTGGGACGCCGCGAGGCAGATGTCGCGCGGGCACGCATGTTGGCGCTGCACGGCATGAGCAAGGACGCCTGGCATCGTTTCGGCGATGCCGGCTACAAGCATTACCAGGTGCTCGAATGCGGCTTCAAATACAACATGATGGACTTGCAGGCAGCGATCGGCCTGCACCAGCTGGCGCGGGTCGAGCCGAACTGGCAACGCCGGCGCGAGCTGTGGCTGCGTTATGACACGGCGTTTGCCGGACTGCCCATCGACCTGCCCGCAGCGCCGGAGGCGGATACGCGGCATGGTCACCATCTTTATACGGTGATGATTGATCCGGATCGCTGCGGCATCAGCCGCGATGCCTTCCTCGATGCGATGAACGCCGCGCGCATCGGCACCGGCGTGCATTACCTGTCGATTCCCGAGCACCCGTATTACCAGCAGCGCTTCGGCTGGCGGCCGGAACAATGGCCGCATGCGATGCGGCTGGGTCGGCAGACGGTGAGCCTGCCGCTGTCACCGGCGATGTCGGACGCCGATGCCGGGCGGGTGATCGAGGCGGTGCTCCGCATCGTGGGTCATTCGTCATGATCCATGACGGCGAAGGGTCCGATGTTACGGTGGCGTGCCGGACGCCATGACCGACCATGGGTCCGCCGACTTGTTCGCTAGCATGGGCAATGTGGCTGGCGGTCGTGGCGGCTGGCAGCCGCTCGATCTGCCCGGCGCGGAGGTGGCGCTGTTGCCGCATTGGCTGGCAGCTGATGAAGCCGATGCGCTGATGGATCGGTTGCTGGCGGATATTCCGTGGGAATCGCATCGCCTGCGCCTGTTCGGGCGTGAGGTGGCTTCGCCGCGCCTGAGTTGCTGGATCGGTGATCCGGGCGCGACTTACACGTATTCTAGGTCACGTTTCGAACCGCGAGCGTGGCCGGCGGCGCTGGCGGCGTTGCGGGAACGCATCGAGCAGGCCTGCGGCGGCCACTTCGACAGCGTGCTGGCCAACCTGTATCGCGACGGCAACGATTCGATGGGCTGGCATAGCGATGACGAGCCGGAGCTCGGTCCGCAGCCGTTGATCGCTTCGTTGAGCCTGGGTGCCGAGCGCCGTTTCCGGTTCCGCCGTCGCCGCGTCCGTGGCGAATCGGTGCAGGCGGGCGACACCCTGGAACTGCGATTGCCGCACGGTAGCCTGCTGCGCATGGCCGGCGATACGCAGCGCCTGTACCGGCATGACTTGCCGAAGATGCGCGCCGTTGTGGCGCCGCGCATCAACCTCACCTTTCGCCGCATTCTGGTGCCGTGAGAGTCCTGAGCATCCGCGCTGGTATGGCGGGTCGCTTGGCTTGTGGTGGCGCGACAGCGATAATTGGTCTTTCCCCAAGGTGCCTGCGCGATGACCGACAAGACCGTACTCAACGCCACCCATCGTGCGCTCGGCGCGCGCATGGTCGACTTCGGCGGTTGGGACATGCCGATCAATTACGGCTCGCAGATCGAGGAACATCACGCCGTGCGCCGCGACGCCGGCATGTTCGATGTCTCGCACATGACCGTGGTCGACCTGCACGGTGCGCGCACGCGCGATTTCCTCCGACATCTGCTGGCCAACAGCGTCGACAAGCTCAAGGTGCACGGCAAGGCGCTCTACTCGTGCATGCTCGACGAGCAGGGCGGGGTGATCGACGACCTGATCGTGTACTTCTTCGACGACAGCCATTACCGCGTGGTGGTGAATGCCGCCACCCGCGCCAAGGACCTGGCGTGGATCGAAAAGCAGGCCGCGCCGTTCGGGGTCGAAGTGAAGGAGCGCCCTGACTACGCCATGATCGCCGTGCAGGGCCCGAACGCCCGCGGCAAGGTGCTGGACCTGCTGCATGCGGAAGATCGTCCGCGCATCGAGAAGCTGGGCAAGTTCGCCGCTGCCGCCGCGCAGGGCCCGGGTGGCATGCCGCTGTTCGTGGCACGCACCGGCTACACCGGCGAGGACGGCTTCGAAATCCTGGTGCCCGAAGAGAAGGCCGTGGCCCTGTGGGAAGCCCTGGCGGCAGCCGGCGTGCGACCGGCCGGCCTGGGCGCGCGCGACACCTTGCGCCTGGAGGCGGGCATGAACCTCTACGGGCAGGACATGGACGAAACCGTCTCGCCGTGGGAAGCCAACCTTGGCTGGACCATCGTGCTGGACGAGGGTCGCGACTTCATTGGTCGGGCCGCGCTGGAAAAGCAGAAGGCCGAAGGCGTGAAGCGCGTGATGGTCGGGCTGGTGCTCGACGAGAAGGGCGTGCTGCGCCATGGCCAGAAAGTGCTGACCGCGAACGGCGAGGGCGAGATCCTGTCCGGCAGTTTCGCCCCGACGCTGGAGAAAGCGGTGGCCTTCGCGCGCATCCCGGCCGGCGAGCCCGGCGACATCCGCGTGGACATCCGTGGCCGCGAGGTACCGGTGCGCCGGGTGAAGTATCCGTTCGTGCGCGACGGCAAGCCCTGCGAAGGCATCTGATGCAAGAACCGGGCATGTTGCCCAAGGGCGGAAATGGCTAGAATCGCCACCTGCCTCACCCCGACACCTAACGACTGGACCCGATCATGAGCGAGATTCCCGGCGATCTGAAATTCCTCAAGTCCCACGAGTGGGCCCGCGTCGAAGACGACGGCCTGGTGCGCGTGGGTATCTCCGACCATGCCCAGGGCCAGCTTGGTGACCTGGTCTATGTCGAGCTGCCGGAAGTCGGCGCCAGCGTCCAGGCCGGCAACGGCGCGGTGGTGCTGGAGTCGGTGAAGGCGGCCTCGGACATCTATTCGCCGGTTTCCGGCGAGGTGGTGGAAGTGAACGAGGCGCTCAGCGACAAGCCCGAGATCATCAACGAAGACGCCTACGGCGATGGCTGGATCTTCACCGTGCGCATGAGCGATCGCGCCGAGCTGGACGAGTTGCTCGACGCCGATGCCTATGCCGAGCTGATCGAGAACGAAGACCACTGATCGCATCACGTGCACCAGGACGCCGTCGGCCGCGCAAGCAGCCGGCGGCGTTTTCGTGATGCGGCTGGTCGCGGTGGGTGCTGCGCGGGCAGGCAGGAAACGAACCGGATTTTCGTTGTCGCTCGATCGCGTGACGTGCGTGCATCCTGCACCCCGATCCTGTCGCGCGGGCTGTGCGCGATGGACGTCCATCGCAGATGCAGGCGCGAGTGGGTGGATCGATTTTCCGCATTCGCGTGATGCCGCCAGGTGCTCATCGGACTCTCGTCGGCACGCTCGTGGCGATGTGCCGGATGCTTTTTTCGCTGGTCGATGGATGGATTTCAGTGGCGTTCCGTTCATGCGGCAGGAGGTATTCACGACCCTGCGGAACGCGCTTTCCGGCGCCATCATTCGACACGTCGGCATATGACGCAAGTTGCGTGATGGCGTGGATCAACACGGGGAAAGCCTTGTGCCATGCGGCCTCCCGTGGATGGGGTTGTTTTTCGCTATTTCATCGATGGACGTATGGACGTCTATTTGCATATTTCCAAATGGCTCTCGGAATGCCGCAGTGACGGGCTTCCGGGCCCCTTGCGGGGTGGATGAAACAGATTGATTTCATGGCTAAAATCAATTGACAGAAGAAATCTTCAGGAATAGCTTTCGCTTCAGATTACGGGGAACAGGCGTCATGGCACTATCGAAATTCGTAAAGCCCTATGTAGAGCACGGTGAGAAGGCCGGGTCGGTACGCAAGATCACGGTCTCCATTCCGATGCATGTGCTTCGGCTTCTTTCCGATCTGCGTACCTATCGCCAAGTGAACAATCTTCGGCACGCCACCAATAGCGACTTGTTGGTTGAGGCGTTCCTGCACGCTTTTACTGGGCAAACACTGCCAACTGATGAGGAGCTGAGACGAACCATGGCCACTGCCAAGAAAACCACTGCCAAGAAACCGGCCGCCAAAAAGGCCGCCAAGAAAGCCGTCAAGAAAACCGCAGTCAAGAAGACTGCCGTGAAGAAGGCTGCCGTGAAGAAAGTCGCGGCGAAGAAGTCTTCCGCCAAGAAGCCGGTGGCTCGCAAGCCGGCTGCCAAGAAAGTCGCTGCGAAGAAGGTCGCCAAGAAGGCGACTGCCAAGCGCCCTGCTGCCGCCAAGAAGGCTGCGGTCAAGAAGGTCGCCGTGAAGAAGGTCGGCGCAAAGAAGGCTGCACCGCGCAAGGCCGCTGCCAAGAAGGCTGCACCGGCACGCGTGGTCAAGGCCACCCGTACCGCGAAGCCCAAGGCGAAAGCCAAGAAGAAGTAAGTACACAAAGACAAGATCGTAGATCGACTTGCCTCCCTGCGGTGCCCAGCGCGGGGAGACCTTTCGAGAGTACTTCGTCCCGGCCCCGTGCCGGGACGCTTCGTTTCCGGGGTGACATTTTGCGGCCATGCGGCTAGAGGAAATCCGGCCGGCGTGCCGTGATCCCGGCCCCGATTTGCCGAGCTGGCCCAATAGCGCTACCTTTCCGCCATCCGCGCTGCGGCGAGCCAGGGGGCTCGGCGCTCCTGGATTCACAGGGGGGAAGCGCGGGTATCTGATGCCACTCAGCGAGAGATCATGGATACCCGATACATGTACAGTGCGCGCCGCCGTGCGCGTGGGGCCGTCCGGCCCGTCATTCTAGCCGTCGTCGTCGTCGTCGTTTTGCTGGCCGCCGCCGCCTGGTTCCTGATTTTCATGCCGCACCAGGAATTGGTGGCTGCGGACAATGGCGGCCATCCGTCCACGCCCGTGACCGTCGACCATGTCGCCGCGGCTCCGGTGAACGTGGAAGCGATGAGCGTGAACCAGCTGCTGTCCGAAGCTGGCAAGGCGATGAAGGAACAGCGTTACCTGGCGCCGGCCGGCAACAACGCCTTCGAGTTCTATCTGAAGGTGCTGGAGAAGCAGCCGGGCAACCAGGTTGCCACCGATGCCTTGCGTGAAACGTTCCCGTTCGCCGCCTCCGCGGCGGAGCAGACGATCAACCAGCGCAACTTCGACGAGGCGCAGCGCGAGATCGACCTGCTGACCAAGGCCGATCCGACCAACTTCACTCTGACCATCCTGCGTTCCAAGCTCGATGCCCAGCGCAAGACGCTGGACCAGGAGCAGCAGAAGCAGCTCGATCAGCAGCATCAGCAGCAGCTGGCCGCACAGAAGGCCGCCGCGGACAAGGTGGCGGCGGCGAAGCTGGCGCAGGAGCAGGCTGCCGCGCAGGCCGAGCAGCAGAAGCAGCAGGCGCTGGCTGCACAGCAGAAGGCGCAGCAACCGGCATCCGCCTCCCCGGAAACGGCTGCTGCCAGCGGGCCCGCCAGCAGCACGGGTGTGACGCGCGATGCCGTGCTGACCCGGCAGGTCAATCCGCGCTATCCGACCCAGGCCCAGCGATCGGGTACCGAGGGCTGGGTGGAAGTGGACTTCAAGGTGGATACCGAGGGCAAGGTGCGTGATGCCAAGGTGGCGCAGGCACAGCCGCGGCACGTGTTCGACCGCTCCGCACTGGAGGCCGTGAATCGCTGGAGGTTCCAACCGGCCATGCGCAACGGCCAGCCGGTGGCCACCGAACTGCGTCGTCGCATCCAGTTCAAGCTGCGCCAGTAACGCCGCGGGTTGTACCACTACGAAAAGGGCGGAGCATTTCGATGCTTCGCCCTTTTTCGTTGGCTGCCGCTGTCAGTCGCGACCGTGCATTCGCCCGGCGCCCGTGGAAAATTCGGCATCATGCGGAATTTTCCATCGGCACGTCCGGCGCATGCCCCGGGCCTTCGCGGAACATTCATCGGCTTTGCGTCCGGCCATCGGGTAGTCGCCGCTCCTGCGTAGCCTCATGCCGGTCATCCATGACTTTGCCACGGCCGGGCCGTGAGTTTGAGCATTCACGAACGCTCAGCGTCGGTGATGGCGAGCCCGGCTGCGATGGTGTCGGGTGGGGCGGGCTTTCTTCACGGGCAGCGGGTGTTCGACCCCGGCCCAGTCCTCATGCGGCAGGCCGAGCACGCTGTCGAACAACATCGGCACCACGGCGGCGGGCGTCAGTCCGGGCGAGTCGCGCAACATCACCACGCCGAAGCGGTATTTCGGGAAGAACGCGATCAGCGTGCGATAGCTTTCCACGGCGCCGGCATGGAAGATCATGGTCTGCCCGGCGTAGGTGAACACGCGCCAGCCCAGTGCGTAGTTGGCACTGGTGAGGCGGGCACGCCGCCACGGCGTGGAGTGCAGTTCCGAAGGTGTGGCGACGCCGGGCGCGTGCAGCACCTTGAGCAGGGCCGGCGACAGCACGTCCGGGCGTCCACCCATTTGCGCGACCAGCCATTTCTCCATGTCACGCAAGCTGGCGTTGACGCCGGCGGCAGGTGCCACGCGGTAGTAGGCCTCGCGGGGTTCGTAGGGCACCCAGCCATCGCGTCTCTTGCGATGCGGATGGGCCCAGTTCTTGTTGGCTTCCAGTGCGGCGCGCCCGTAGCTGGCCGAATGCATGCCAAGCGGGAAGAACAGGCGCTTGTCGACCTGGTGGTAGTAGAAGTCCCCGGTCTCGGCGTAGATCACGTCGCCGATCAGGCTGAAGGCCACGTTCTGGTAGCCATAGCACTGGCCGACGTCGCAGGTGAGGTCCACTTCGTCCAGCTTGCGCACCAGCTCCTCGTAGGGGACGTTGTCCTCGAGCAGGTTGTCGTAGGTATTGCGTGGCAGGCCGATGCGCTGGCCGAGGATGTCACCCACGGTGGCGGCGCTGGACGCCTGCGCATCCTTGAGCTTGAAGAACGGCAGCACGTCGATCAGCTTGGTGTTCCAGCTGAAGCGGCCATCATCGATCAGCAAGCCGGCCGTCGCGGTGGCGAAGGCCTTGGACAGCGAAGCCAGGCGGAACACGGTGGTCGGTGTCACCTTCGAGCCGGTGGCAGCGTCGGCGTAGCCGCTGGTGTGTTCGTAAATCACCTTGTCGCCGTAGACCACCGCGGTGGCCAGTCCGGCCACTTCGTGACGCTGCTGCAGCGTGTCCAGCCAGCGGGTGTAGTCGGCAAGGGCCGCTTTCACGCGTGCGGGGGACAGTGTGTCGTGCGTGGATTGCGACGTGGGACGCGTGGCGGGTTGCGTGGGTGCAGCAGCGTAGGCGCTGCAGGGCAGGCTGGCCAGGCCGAGCAGGCCGGCGATCAACAGGGACATGGAGCGAAACGGCATGGGGCGGCGGTCTGACTTGGCGTTGGAGCGTGGCCCGGAGGCGGCGAAGATGCGGATGCGTGGAATCATTGCGTGCGTTCGTGGTCCTTCCGATTGTCATGCAGCGTGTCGCCGTTCACAACGGCGCGGCGACGGGCGCGTGCACGTGGGGTTCAGGGCAGGCGGAGATGCTGGAGACGCTACAGTCTGCGACAAGTCTCAGGCCAGTTCGTTCGGATCCGGATGCAGGCATCATCCGGCAACGCCGCAAAACGGCTCGTCGAGGATCAATGCGCTGGCGCGCTCGGCGATCATGATCGTCGGTGCGTTGGTGTTGCCGCTGGGCAGCGTCGGCATCACCGAGGCATCCACTACGCGCAAGCCTTGCACGCCATGCACGCGCAATTCGCTGTCGACCACGGCGGCGTCGTCGCTGCCCATGCGGCAGGTACCCACCGGGTGATAGATGGTCTCGGCCTTGCGTCGGATGAACTCGGCGTATTCGGCGTCGCTCTGCAGCCGGCGTTCGGGGAATACCGGGCCTCCGCGATAGGCGTCGAACGCCGCTTGGTCGAGGATCTCGCGCGACACTCGTGCCGCCACGATCATCCGCTGCAAGTCGAATCCTTCCGCATCGCCCAGGTAATTCGCGTGGATCGCGGCCGGTTGCGCCGGATCGGCCGAATGCAGCCGCAACTGGCCGCGGCTGCGCGGATGCAGCACGCAGGCATGCAAGGTGTAGCCGTCGCCGGGCAAGCGGTGGCGGCCGTGGTCGTCGAGCAGGGCCGGCACGAAATGGAACTGCAGGTCGCAGCGTTCGTCCTCGGCCAGTGCGCTGCGCACGAAACCGCCGGCCTCGGCCACGTTGGAACTGCCGGGCCCATCGCGATGGCGCCACCAGCGCCAGCCGGTGGCGAGTTCGTTGAGGTGGTCGTAACTGACGTGCGGTCGGCAGCCGTCGAGCGTGCAGATATCCAGGTGATCCTGCAGGTTGCCGCCCACGCCCGGCAGGTTCGCGATCGGCGCAATGCCGTGCTCGCGCAAGTGGTCGACCGGGCCGAGGCCGGACAACATCAGCAGTTGCGGCGAGTTGACCGCACCGCCGGCAAGGATCACTTCGCCGGCCTCGATGCGTTCACTGCCATGGCGGCCACGCACTTGCACGCCGACGGCGCGACCCTGCTCGATCAGCACGCGCTCGACCAGCGCATGCGTGCGTACATGCAGGTTGCTGCGCTCGCGCACCGGCTTCAGGAAGGCCGTGGCCGTCGAACAACGTGCGCCGTCGCGCTGGGTGACCTGGTACAGCCCGAAGCCGGCGTGGCTGGCGCCATTGAAGTCGTCGTTGCGGGCGTGGCCGTCGCTGGCCGCCGCATCGACCAGGGCGGTGGAGAGTTCGTTGTGATAACGCAGGTCGGAGACGCCCAGCGGTCCGCCGGTGCCGTGCCAGTCGCTGGCACCCCGGCTGTTGTCTTCGCTGCGCAGGAACCACGGCAGCACCTGTGCCCACGACCAGCGCGGATCGCCGGTAGTGGCTGCCCAGCCGTCGTAGTCGCCCGGCACGCCGCGTATGTAGCACATGGCATTGATCGAGCTGGAGCCGCCCAGGGTGCGTCCGCGCGGCCACCACAGGCGTCGTCCGAGCAGAGCCGGCTCCGGCTCGGTGACGTAACCCCAGTTCAGCTGGCGATTGTTGGCCAGCCGGGCGATGCCTGCGGGCATGTGGAGCAATGGGTTCCAGTCGGACGGGCCGGCTTCCAGCAGCAAGACGCGGCGCCCCGGCGAAGCGCTGAGCCGGTTGGCCAGCACGCAACCGGCCGAGCCGGCACCCACGATCACATAGTCGTAGTTCATCGGTTCCCCCCGTAGCCTGAACGGAGTCGCGCGCATGCTAGGCTTGCCGCGACCCATGCTGGATACCATCGGTGAGCTCGTCCCCACAAGTCGCTGCGAGCGAACGCTCCACCGCCGTGCTGTCCGCACTCGCGTTTTTCTTCGTGCTGACGTCGTATTACATCGTACGACCCGTGCGTGATCAGTTGAGTGGTGCCGTGGGCTCGTCGCAATTGCCGCTGTTCTACGGTGCCACTTTCGTCGCGATGCTGCTGCTGACACCGGTGTTCGGCGCGATGGTGGCGCGTTTCCCGCGCAAGCGCCTGCTTGGCTGGAGCTACTGCTTCTTCATTGCCTGCCTGATCGCGTTCGTGCCGGCTTTTCTGGCACAGGCACGCATCGGCGCGCGCCTGCTCGGGGTGGTGTTCTTCGTCTGGGTCAGCGTGTTCAACCTGTTCGTGGTGTCGCTGTTCTGGAGCTTCATGGCCGACATTTTCGACAGCGTGCAGGCGCGGAGTACATTTCCGCTGATCGCGTTGGGTGGCATGGCCGGCGCGGTGTTCGGGCCGATGGTGACCAGCGTGCTGGTCGGCCTGCTCGGCGTGGCGCCGTTGCTGGTGGTCTCGGCGGCGATGCTGGGCGGGGCCTTGCTGGTGTTGCTGCGGCTGTCGTCGCACGATGCCGCAGGCCGTGCGAAGCAGGCGGAAGAGGCGATCGGTGGCTCGCTGTGGGCCGGTGTCCGCGAACTGTGGTCACGACCGTTTCTGCGCTACATGGCGATCCTGATGGTGCTGGGCGACGGCATTGGCACGCTGGCCTATGCGCTGGTAGCCGATTACGCGAAGGCGCATTTCCACACGGCGGCATCGCGTACCGCGTTCTATGCGCACATGGACCTGGCGGTGAACATGCTCGGCGCGCTGCTGCAGATCAGCCTGACCCGCTGGTTGCTGACCCGCTGGGGCGCAGCCTGGGGTCTGGTGCTGCCGGCGCTGGTGAACGTGGCGCTGCTCGTGATGGTGGTGTTTGCCGGCCACGGTGCGGTCACCCTGTTTGGCTTCACGGTGCCGCTGCTGGCCATGGTGATGGTGGTGACGCGAGGCTACGCCTACGGCATGACCAAGCCGGCGGTGGACGCGCTGTACACCCGCGTGCCGCGCGAGACGCGCTACAAGGGCAAGAACTTCGTCGAGACCGCGGTATGGCGCTTCGGCGACCTGGTGGTGACCAGTGGCGTCAGCGCGCTGGGCAAGCTGGGCATGGGTGTAGCCGGCATGGCGCTGATTGGCGCCGGGATATCCGGCGTGGCCACCTGGGTGGCGCAGCGCGCCGGGCATTCGCCGGACCTGCTGCCGGAAGGTCGCCCGGCTCCGCCCGCGCGACCGGCTGCTTCACGGGCAAGCTGACACCCCGTGCCGTGCCCGTTGTGCGCTGCCGCCGAGGTTGGGTCGGGGCCTAGCTGCTGATGTAGCGCTGCAACTGCTCGATCTGCTCGGCCTGCGCCTCGATCACTTCCTTGACCAGGTCGCCGATGGAGATCACGCCAACCACGTTCTCGCCCTCCACCACCGGCAGGTGGCGGATGCGGCGGTCGGTGCACAGGCGCATGCAGTCGAACACGTCGGTGGCGGGGCCGACGGTGAGCGGCGGGCTGCTCATGATTTCCGACACGGCGGTGTGGGCTGACGAGTGGCCTTGCAGGATCACCTTGCGGGCGTAGTCGCGCTCGGACACGATGCCGAGCAGCCGTTCGCCGCGCATGACCAGCAACGCGCCGACGCGCTGTTCGGCCATGTGCTTGATCGCGTCGAGCACGGGCGCCTCGGGCGCAATGGCGAAGATGTCGTTGCCTTTCCGTTCCAGCAGATGCCTGACCTGACGCATGTCGAACCTCCCGGCGGCCGCGGGCTGGCCGCGTGGGGTCAGTCTAGCGCGGGCGCGTGCGGCGGGCGTGAAGCCGGCGTGGGGGCGCCGGGCCGGCGTTGTTCCTCGATGAAATACAGCGGGCGTTGCTTGCTCTCGGCGTAGTTGCGGCCCAGGTATTCGCCGATCACGCCGAGTGCCAGCAACTGGATGCCGCCGAGGAACAGGATCACCACCATCAGCGACGGATAGCCGCGAACAGAGTTGCCGTAGAGCAGGGCGCTGGCGAGCACCCACAAACCGTAGACGAAGGCGAACAGCGCCGCTGCCAGGCCGGTCCAGGTGGCCAGTCGCAGCGGTGCGGTGGAGAACGAGGTGATGCCCTCGATGGCCAGCTGGGTCAGGCGCCAGTAATTCCATTTCGTCTGGCCGGCCTGGCGCGGGTCGCGCTGGTAGTAGACGGCGGTCTGGCGGTAGCCGATCCACGCGAACAGGCCTTTCATGAAACGCTGGCGCTCGCGCAACTGGCGCAGCGCGTCGAGCGCGCGACGCGAGAGCAGGCGGAAGTCGCCGGTGTCACGCGGCACCGTGGTATCGGACAGCTTCTCCATCGAGCGATAGAACGCTGCCGCGGTGAAGCGCTTGAAACCGCTCTCGCCGGCACGCGCGCTACGCGTGGCGTAGACCACGTCGTGTCCGGCCTGCCATTGCGCGACCAGTTCGGGAATCAGCTCGGGGGGATCCTGCAGGTCGGCATCGATGACCACGGCGGCATCGGCAACGACATGATCCAGCCCGGCAGTGAGCGCGGCCTCCTTGCCGAAGTTGCGCGACAGCTTCAGCCCGCCGCAGCGTGGATCGCGCGCCGCCAACGCCGTGATGATGGCCCAGGTATCGTCGTCGCTGCCGTCGTCGACATAGAGCACGTCGCAATGCAGCGGCAACGCGTCGAGCACCGCGCCAAGGCGCTGGTGGAACTGTTCCAGCACGACGGATTCGTTGTAGGCGGGAACGACGACGGTGAGCTGCGACATGCACGGCACCTTGCGAGGAAACATTCGCATGCTAGCGAAGTGCTGCGGCTTTTACTCCATCTCTCCGGCGGAGAGATGAAGCGAACGGCACGGGCGGTTTCGAATCCGGGGAAAAGCTGACGCAGCCGGCATCAACGGGAGAGTTGCTTCAAATAGTCCGTGCCGCCCAACTGGCGCATCTGCTGGCCGATCCAGTCGGTACGGCGCTGCACGTAGGCGCTGGGGCGGTCGACGTGGAAACGTCGCGGGCTGGGCAGTACCGACGCCAGTCGCGCCGCCTGTGCCGGGCTGATGCGCGCGGGCGGTTCGTGGTAGTAGATGTCGCTGGCCGCACCCACACCGTAGATGCCGTTGCCCAGCTCGGCGATGTTCATGTACACCTCGAGGATGCGCTGCTTCGGCCAGGTGATTTCCAGCAGCACGGTGAAATACGCCTCCAGCCCCTTGCGCACGAAGCTGCGGCCATTCCACAGGAACAGGTTCTTCGCGGTCTGCTGGCTGATCGTGCTGGCGCCGCGCAGGCGCTTGCCCTCGTCGGCGGCATCGATCGCCTCGTGGATCGAGTCGAAATCGAAGCCGTGGTGGAACGGGAATTTCTGGTCCTCGCCGGCCATCATCGCCAGCGGCACGTAGGGCGACACTTGCGACCACGGCACCCAGTGGTGGTGCAGGTGGAAATCCTTCTCGCCGTGGACCCACGCGCCGAGCTGGCGCTCGATCATCACCGCCGAGGTCAGCGGCGGCACGAAGCGCATCACCAGCACCGCCAGCCAGGTGAGCGACACCCAGGCCAGCACGAGGATCGCGAGCCAGCGCAGCAGGCGACGCAACAAGGGACGACGGGACATGGCAACCAGGCAGAGTGAGCTCGGGTCAGTATAGGGAATCCGGGGAAATGGCCGTGTGAGCGGCTTCCAGACCTGGCGCCAACCCTGTCTGCGGGTGGGTTCCCGTCGCCCGGGTCGGGGACGTCGTGTATTGTCCCGTGCCATGCCGGCCCCATATCAGGCGGCTTGTATCGATGCGAGGTGAACCGTGGAAACCGTGCTTGTCGATGATGTGCTGCATCGCTTCCTGCTCGAAGGCGCCGGCGTGCGCGGCGTGCTGGTGCGGCTGGGCCCGGCGTGGCGCGAGGTTGCCGGCCGTTCCGACTATCCGGCCCCGCTGCGCGCGCTGCTCGGCGAGGCGCTGGCGGCCAGCGCACTGCTCACCGGCAACATCAAGTTCGAGGGAGCGCTGTCGATCGAGCTGAAAAGCGCCGGTGCACCGCATCTGCTGTTTGCCGAAAGCACCGACCAGGGCCGCTTGCGCGGCCTGGCGCGCTGGCATGGCGAGGTGGCCGATCCGCTGCGGCTGGATGCGCTGGCACAGGCGGTGATGGCGATCACCATCGGCCATGCCGAGCGTGGCCAGCGTTACCAGGGCCTGGTCGAACTGCAGCATGCCGATCTCGCCGGTGCGCTGGAAAACTATTTCCGCCAGTCCGAGCAGTTGCCGGCGAAAATCGTGCTGGCTGCCGACGGTGAGCATGCCGCAGGCCTGATCCTGCAGAAGCTGCCGGGCGAAGGCGGTCACGATGCGGTCGAGGATGACGCTGATGCATGGACGCGCATCGAGCATCTCACGGCCACGCTCGGAGCCGCCGAGCTGCTCGCCACGCCACCGGAACAGCTGTTGTACCGGCTGTATCACGAAGAGTCGGTGCGCCTGTTCGAGCCACGCCCGCTGGCGTTCGGTTGCAGCTGTTCGCGCGAGCGGGTGGAGACGATGCTGCGCTCGCTCGGTCGCGACGAGGTCGAAGCCGCGCTGGCTGCACGCGATGGCGAAATCGAGGTGATCTGCGAATTCTGCGCGCAGCGCTACACCTTCGATCGCATCGATGCCGAGCATTTGCTGGGTGGTGGCGGCACAGCGGCACCGACCGTGCAATAACGCGGGACACAAGCTCGTGCAGGAGCCCGCTCGCGGGCGATGCTTTCCTTCCACGAAAGTCCGGCAAAAGCATTGCCCGCGAGCGGGCTCCTGGAAGCGGGCTGGCCGGCGAGTGCTCAGCCGGTCGTGGCCAGCGCGGCGTCGAGCCATTCCTCGGCGGCGCGCGCATGGGAGAACAGGAAACCCTGGCCGAAGCGGCTGCCGATCTGCAGCAGGGCCTGGCGCTGCTGTTCTTCCTCGATGCCTTCGGCGATCACCTGCATGCCCAGCGAGTCGGCCAACACCTGGATGGCGCGGACCACGGCCACGCCGCCGGCGTGTTCCATTTCCACGATGAAGGAACGATCGATCTTCAGGGTCTGGATCGGGTACTGGTGCAGGTAGCTCAGCGAGGAATAGCCGGTGCCGAAATCGTCCAGCGCGATGCCGGCGCCATGGGCGCGCAGGTTGGCGAGGATGCGTTTCACCTGCGCCGGGTTTTCCAGCAGGGTGTGCTCGGTGACTTCCACGCGCAGGCGGCTTGCCGGCACCTGGTAGGCCTGGAACAGGTCGAGCAGGCGCTGGTCGAGGTCGGGTGAACGGAAGTGCCGGGCGGAAACGTTGAAGCTGATGAAGCCGTGGTCGCCGATCAGTGAGCGGGCCTGTGCGCAGACCTGTTCGAAAATCTGCCAGTCGATGTTTTCCGCGCTGCCGTTTTCCTCGGCCACGGCAAGGAAGTCGCCGGGCGAGAGCAGGCCGCGTTCCGGATGGCGCCAGCGCAGCAGCGCTTCGTAACCCACGGTGCGACCGTCCTCCAGCGACACGATGGGCTGGTAGAACGGCACAAACTCGCGCCGGTTCAGCGCCCGGCGCAGGTCGCCTTCCATCTCCAATAGCGACAGTGCTTCATAGCGCAGGCGATCATCGAACACCGCCGTGCAGTGACGGCCGGCGTCCTTGGCGCGATACATTGCCGAGTCGGCATCGCGCAGCAGTTCCTCGGGGCGCTGGTAGTGCGGGCCGGCGATGGTGACGCCGATGGAAGCGGAGGTGAACACCTCCTTGGCACCCAAGCGGAATGGCACCTGCAGCTCGCCGATGATGCGTTCGGCAATCTGCACCGCGGTGGCCTGGCTTTCCACGTTGCCCAGCAAGACCGCGAACTCGTCGCCGCCCAGTCGCGCCACGATGTCGCGCGTCTTCAGGCAGGCGCGGATGCGGCCACCCACCTGGAACAGCAGGTCATCGCCGATCAGGTGGCCGACCGAGTCGTTGATCACCTTGAAGCGATCCAGGTCGATGAACAGCACGGCGAACAGCGTGGCGGGATCGTGCTGGTATTTCTGCAGCGAGTGTTCCAGCCGTTGCAACAGGAAGGTGCGGTTGGGCAGGCCGGTGAGCGAGTCGTGCAGGGTCTCGTATTTCAGCCGTCGTTCCACGCGTTCGCGCTCGGCGATCTGTTCACGCAGGTCGCGGTTGGCCAGCGCCAGCGCGCGGGTGCGTTCGGTGACCCGGCGTTCCAGGTTGGCGTAGGCGTGCTTCAGCGATTCGTTGCCGTGCTTGCGTTGCAGCGCATTGGACACGTGGTAGCTGACGAAGGTCAGCAGTTCCTGGTCGCGCGCGTCGTACATGTGCTCGGGCGAATAGCTCTGCACCACCAGCGCGCCCTTCACCTGGTTGTCCCAGCGCAGCGGCACGCCAAGCCAGCACACCGAGCGCGCGCCGGTTTGGGTGCATTCGCCCTGTTCGGCGAGACGGTCGAAGGCGGCACGATCCGCCAGCAGCGGCTGGCCATGGCGCAGCACGTATTCGGTGGCGCCGCAGCCGGGCTCGCGAGCAAGGCGCACGCCGTCGATTTCGTCCACCGAATAGGGGAAGCTGATGCGCTGACCCTGCTCCTCGAGCAGGGCAATGTAGAAGTTGCGCGCATACAACAGGCCACCGATCACGCGATGCATGGCCGCGTAGAAATCATCGCTGCCTTCGGGGGCGCTGGCCAGTTCGGCGATGCGAAACAACGCCGTTTGCAGGCGTTCGCCACGCTGGCGTTCCAGCACTTGCTGGCGCAGTACGCGATTGGCGGCACGCAGCGCCGCGGTGCGGTCGGCCACGCGGTGTTCCAGTTCCGACTGCGCCTCGCGCCGTTCCAGTGCGGTCTGCACGTGCTGCGCCACGTAGCCGAGCAGTTCGCGGTCCTGCGTCGTGTAGTGCGTATCGGTGCGATAGCTCTGGATCACGATGCCGCCGACCACGCGGCCATCGCGCAGCAGCGGCACGGCCAGGAAGTGTTCGCAGGCTGGTCCGACCAGTTCGAAATGACCTTCGAACTGCCGCATCAGCTCCGGCATCGAGCCCATGATCGGCTGGCTGCTCTTGAGCAGGTTCCAGGTCAGGCTGTGGTGGATGTCCTGCAGTGGAATGTCCTGCTCGGGCAACGGCGGCTGCGGATCGGCCGTGTCCACGAAGTAGGGATAGCGCACGGTGCCGGTGCTGGCGTCGTACAGCACGATGAAGAAGTTCTCGGCGTACATCAGGCTGGCGACGATGGCGTGCAGCGAGCGCATCATCTCGGGCATGGAGTGCGTCGATCCGGCCTGCTCGGCGATGGCATACAGCGCGCGCTGCAGGCGTTCGGCCAGGGCCAGGCGTGAAATCGCTTCGTACAGGCGGCTGGTTTCGGCCTGCTGGCGCAAGCGGCTGGTCACCAGTCGGCCCAGCCAGGCCAGTTGATCGCGCAGGACCGGGTCGAGTGCGCCGGGGTCGTCCAGCACCAGCGTGCGCAATCCTTGCGCATCTCGCGCAAGATCCAGTGCCGTCGGGTCCGAAGGTTCGCTGGTCGGGCGCCAGTGGACGTGGCCGCGGATGCCGAGCCGATGGATCGCCTCGATACAGATGTTCAGCACGCTGGCGGCGTCGCTGGCGTCAGACAGCTGTTCCACGCTGTCGTACAGCACCGCCTCGGCCGCCCCTTTGGGCCGAAGGGACAGGGCGGGACTGCTGTCGGGCACTGAACTCATCGGAGGGTGTCGGGTCTATGCAGCTGGATGACGCCGTGACTATATATCCGGATGGCGTGGCTTTGTCGTGAGCAATTGCGGCGATTCCCCGACCCGGACGCCTCACGTAGCACGTTTTGTGCCGGTTTTCGGGCGAAAAAGGATCATTTCGTGCCGCAAACCGCAAAAACAGGGTGTTAGAAAGAAGTAAAACGACGTATACTCGGTGCCGTGGAACTTCCTGTCTCCACAGGCTTTATCTGTTAAACGGGGGCTTTGGCCAGATCATCATGCGCCGCTTGCTGCTTACATTGCCGCTGTTGCTGCTGCCGCTTGTCGCGGCAGGCCAGTCGCTGGGCGGCAGTTCATCGCAGACGATCGGAGACAGCCTGTTGCAGACGCCTCCGGCACAGGCCGGTGTGCGCTCGACGGATGCCTCCGCCGTGCCGCTGTGGCGCGGCGCGAATGGCCATGTGCTGTCAGTGCAGTCGAGTGCCGTCGACGCAAGCGAAGCCGAGCAAGGCTCGCCGTTGTCGTTCCGCGGCGTGGATGCCGGCACGGTGGCTTCGAGCAGCCTGAACTATGGCCTGGCGCCCCATCTGACCGCGCATGCCGGGGTCAGCGAGCGCTCCTGGGCCAATCGTGCGCCACGCGTCGTGGGCAGCGAAGTGGGCGCCAGCTACAACGCGGGCCGCTACAGCGTGGGCCTGAGCGTGGGCACCAACGGTACGTCCAACAGCCCGACGCTGCCGCGGGTTCTGCCCGGTGCCACACCCAGCGTGAACGGGTTGAGCGACTTCGACAGCAGTACCCAGTTCAATGCCCGCGGTCGCATGTCCTTGGGCAGCGGCAGCGGTATCGACATTGGTGCCAGCGTGGGGCGCATCCGGTTGTTGCCGGGCAATGCGCTGGGCCTCAATACGCTGGACCAGAAGGCGCTGAGCTTCGGCGTCGACCACGGTTCGATCAGCGGCAACATCATCGGTCGCGTGATGCAGCCGGAAGCCGGCGTGCCCGGTGCCCTGAGTGGCGACCACCGCTGGAGCAGCATCGATCTTGGCGTCACCTGGCACCTGCCGTGGCAGGGCTCGTTGAGCTTCGGCGCGCAGAACGTGTGGTCGTCCGGCAATGCGGCGAACACCCCGGTCGGCCCCGAGCCGGACCAGTCGCGCACGCCATACGTGCAATACCACCAGGATCTCTGATCCCCGACGCGGTATCGGATCGGCGCGTTGCGGTCGCTGACGAATCCGTCTGACCCACTTGTCCCGATAACCTTCCGGCCATGCGGCTTCCCGTGTCGCGGGCCGTGCGCGTGGGCGGCGATCAGCCCTGCTTGCGGATGCGCAGGTCGCCGCTGAAGGTTTCCACCTTGATCGTGCCGCGGCCGTCGCCGACGGTGGTGTCCAGCGCGCTGCCGGGGCCGTGCGCGGATGATGTCGGCGTGCCGAAATCGCTGTGCAGGTCGCCGCTGAACGTGCTGGCGTGGATCGAGCCGGACAGGCCGGCGGGCAGGCGCAGGTCGATGTCGCCACTCATGCTGTCGATGTTGATCTGCCCGTTGGCGGCGAGATTGCCGCTGATCGTTGCGTCGCCGGAAACGGTACCGAGCTTGAAGTGCTTCCACGGACCGCCGCTGACCTGGATGTGGCCGGAGACCGTTTGCAGCCTCGCGTCGTCGCCCAGCGATGGCGCGAGGATATCGCCGCTGACGGTCTGCAGGTCGGCGCGATCGGCGTGGCCGGAAAACGCGATGCCGCCGCTGACACTGTCCACGTCCAGACTGGGGGTCTGTGCGTTGACGCGGACCCGGCCGCTGATGGAGTTGAGTTTCAGCGTGCCGCCGCGGGTGCCGTCGATGGCCAGCGGTGCGCTGACCACGTTCACATGCAAGGTGGCGCCGCGCGGTACGCGCACGTCGAGCGTGGTGGCGCCCATGTGGTTGCTGTCGCCCCAGTCGAACCAGCCGCCACCGCCCTGCGGCTGCACCTTGATCGACAGATTGTCGTCGCTGCCGGTAATGGCCAGCGGCTTGGCGCCATCGCCGAGTTGGCCGCCGACCTGCACCTCGTTGCGATCCCATGCGGTGACATGCACTTCGCCGGCGACGTTGCTGATGCTGATGCGGGCAGTGGACGTGGCGACGTGTTGCAACTGGATCGGCGTGTCGGCCAGTGCGTGGCCGAACGGGAGGCAGAGCAGCAGCGGGAGGTAGCGTGCGGTTTTCATGGGAATCCTCGTGGCCTCAGCCGGCCTGGTGTTCGAGCTGGCGCAGGCTGGCCTGCTGTCGTTCGGTGTTCGCCAGCAATTGTTGCAGGGCGGTTGAATTGGGCGCCTGTTGCAATGCCTGGCGCAGTTCGATCTGGGCGGCGGTGAGCTCGATCGCGGCGCCGGCCAGGCGCGGGTCGGCCGGTTTCCATGGTTGCGACGCGGATGCGACGGCCGGGGTCGGTTGCAGTTGCTGCTGCAGGCGGCCGCCGAACCAACCGGCAAGGACCAGCGCCGCGGCGATGCCGATGGCGGGCAGCCAATGCCACGGCCGGCGCACCGGTTTTGCCGCCGCCGTGGCGCTGTCCAGCGCGGCATCGATGCGGTTCCACAGCTCGTGCGGGGGCGCAAGCGGCTGGCGCAATTCACGCATTTGTCGACGCCATTCGAATTCGTTCATGAGTCTTCTCCGAGTGCCTTGCGCAACAGACCGCGGGCACGATGCAGTTGCGCCTTCGACGATCCCACCGCCATGCCCAGCTCCAGTCCGATGTCCTCGTGCCGCCAGCCTTCCACGTCGTGCAGCACCAGGACGGCGCGGGCGCGTGGCGGCAGGCGTCCGATTGCGTGCTCCAGCTCTTCGCGTTCGGCGGCGCAGAACGGCGTTTCGCCGTGATCGGGCAGGCTGTCCTCATCCATGAAGCCGACCGGATCGGCACCGCGCGCGCGGATGTCCATCAGCGCCACATTCACCGCCAGACGGTACAGCCAGGTGCCGAATGCGCTTTGTCCGCGAAAGCTGTCCAGTTTTTGCCAGGCACGCACGAAGGCTTCCTGGGTGAGATCTTCGGCGCGTGCGTGGTCGTAGCCAGCCAACCGGTAGACCGCGCCGTGGACGCGCCCCACATGTCGCTGGTAGATCCGCTGGAACGCCGCCCGATCACCGCGCACCGCCGCTTCCACGTCGACCGTGTCGGGGTGTCCCTCGGCAGGAGCAGGTGGCATGGAACTTCCGGTGGCGCAGGCGGCGATCATCTTGCCAGCTTGGATGCACGCCCGGGCACAAGCGTTTAAGCGGATTGCCGCAATGTCTTGCTGCAGCCTCTCCTTCCGCGCATAGGGGAAGGGCCGCACGAATCGCAGCGCGGTAGCGACCCCGTATCCTCACCCCAAACTCCTCTCCCGGAGGGGTATGGGCTCAAAAGCGCCGCGAGGCAACGCGTGTGTTCCCTTCTCCCATCGGGAGAAGGTGCCGGCAGGCGGATGAGGGTTCAGGCTAGCTAGGGAAGGTCTGATCAATCGGCTTCTTGCTCGTCATTCCTGCGGAAGCAGGAATCCAGTGCCTTTGCATTCGAAGACCTACAGGCACTGGATCCCAGCTTTCGCTGGGATGACGAGCAAAATCAGACCTTCCCTAGGAGCGTGGGCGGCAGAAATCTTCCGGGCTGCAAAAGCGCCTGCGTGGTCCATATCTCCGTCGCTTCTTGGCCCATAGAACCACTATGGGCCGGCGAATCGTCGAAGCGCTTCATAACAGCGAAGCTGGTCAAATCTGTCCTCACGCAGCCACTTTTTCGCCTCGAAAGTTTCTACCGCCCACGCTCCTAGGCCGTGGCGGTGTGGGGAGAGGTGGCATCGGCATCCAGCGCATCGGCTACGCGCTGGCGTTCCTGACGCAAGCGTTCGGGCAGGCGCGGGCTGAAGCTTTCCAGGTATTCGCCGATCGCTTCGATTTCAGCCTGCCAGCCGGCGTTGTCCACCGTGAGCAACTCGTCGATCTGGCCGGGCTTGAGGGCCAGGCCGTTGAGCTTCAGCTCGTTGCGGGCGGGCAAGGTGCCGATCGGCGTCTGCACGCCGCGTGCGGTGCCCTTCACGCGCTCGATCATCCATTCCAGCACGCGCAGGTTCTCGCCAAAGCCGGGCCACAGGAACTTGCCGTCGGCGCCCTTGCGGAACCAGTTGACGTGGAAGATCTTCGGCAGCTTCGCGCCGGCCTTGTCCAGCGCCAGCCAATGCGCGAAGTAGTCGCCGTAGTGATAGCCGCAGAACGGCTTCATCGCCATCGAGTCGCGGCGCAGCACGCCGACCGCGCCGGTGGCGGCGGCGGTGGTTTCCGAACCCATCGCGGCACCCATCAGCACGCCGTGGGTCCAGTCGCAGGCTTCCATCACCAGCGGCAACAGCGACGGCCGACGCCCACCGAACACGATGGCGCTGATCGGCACGCCTTGCGGCGCCTCGGCCTTCTCCGACCAGGTCGGACACTGCTTTGCGCTGACCGTGAAGCGCGAGTTGGGATGCGCGGCCGGGCCGTTGGCCGGGTCATACGGGCGCCCCTGCCAGTCGGTCACCGGCTCGCCGGGCAGGCCGTCCCACCATGGCTGATTGTCGGCGGTGACGGCGACGTTGGTGAAGATGGTGTCGTGCGAGACGCTCTTCAGCGCGTTCGGGTTGGTGCTGTTGCTGGTGCCCGGGGCCACGCCGAAGAAACCGGCCTCGGGATTGATCGCGTACAGGCGGCCATCCTTGCCCGGATGCATCCAGCAGATGTCGTCGCCGACCGTCCACACCTTCCAGCCATCGCGGCGATAGCCTTCCGGCGGAATCAGCATGGCGAGGTTGGTCTTGCCGCAGGCGGAAGGAAACGCGGCGGCGATGTAGTGGGTTTCGCCCTGCGGGTTCTCGATGCCCACGATCAGCATGTGCTCGGCCAGCCAGCCTTCCTCGCGTGCCTGGTTGCTGGCGATGCGCAGGGCGTGGCACTTCTTGCCCAGCAGCGCATTGCCGCCGTAGCCGGAGCCGTAGGACTTGATCGATTTCTCGGCCGGGAAGTGCATGATCCAGCGCCGTTTGGGATCGAGCTCACCGGTGGAGTGCAGGCCCTTCACGAAGGCCGCTTCCCGCTCGATGCGCGCCTGCGCGGCCGCGCCCATGCGGGTCATGATCTTCATGTTGGCGACCACGTACGGGCTGTCGGTGATCTCCACGCCGCAGCGCGACAGCGGCGAGTCGATCGGCCCCATGCAATACGGGATCACGTACATGGTGCGGCCTTCCATGCAGCCGTCGAACAGCGCGTCGATCTTGGCGTGGGCGTCGGCCGGAGCCATCCAGTGGTTGTTCGGGCCAGCGTCTTCCTGCTCCGGGTGGCAGACCAGGGTGAGCTGCTCGACCCGGGCCACGTCGGACGGGTTCGAGCGATGCAGGTAGCAACCCGGATGGGTCTGCTGGTTCAGCTCGATCAGGGTGCCATCGGCCAGCATTTGCCGTACCAGGGACTGGTATTCGGTGTCCGATCCGTCGCACCAGTGGATGTGGGCGGGACGGGTCAGGGCGGCCACGTCGTTGACCCAGTGTTGCAGCGCTTCCAGCTTGCTTGCCATGGTTTCTCCCAAGTTGGTCTTCAAGTTTGGTCTTCAGCCAAATAAGAGCCAAAACACTATGTTGCGAAAACTGGCATTGCAAGGTCAGACGCAGCAAAAAGGGCGCCCCGAAGGCGCCCGTGTGCTCGTGTTCAGGTTTTCGCCGGGATCAGGCGGGGATCAGGGTCGCGATCATGTGTTCGATGTAGGCATCGAACTCGTCGTGGCCCAGGCGCGGCAGGCCCAGTGTGAAGTTCAGCTGCAGGAAGCCGACGTAGGCGGCATAGGTCAGCCGCGCGCGGTTGATGGCGTCTTCCGGCGGCAGCCCGGCTTCGCGATAGGCGGTGTTGAGGAAATCGGTACGGCGCTGCGACACGCGGGCCATCACCGGCACCACCAACGGGTGGTCCAGCGCCTTGAGCAGGGCGGCGTAGACCCGGTGCGGACGCAGTTCGTGGGCCACGCGGCGGAACAGTTCGGGCAGGCGTTCGCGCGGGTCGGCGATGGTCTCGATCTGGCCCAGCACTTCACGCTCGCCGTACTGTTCCCAGCGCTCCAGCGCGGCCAGCAGCAAGGCCTCGCGGGTGCGGAAGTGCCAGTAGAAGCTGCCCTTGGTGACGCCAAGCTGGCGCGCCAGTGCTTCCACGGCCAGCGCGCCCACGCCCTGGTCGGCGATCAGGCCGAGCGCGGCCTCTTCCCAGTCCTCGGCGGAGAGGCGGGTACGTTCCGGTTTGCTGCTTGCATTCATGGCCGTATGGTAGCCCAGACCGGGTAGCACAGGCAGTGGTGGCCCGGATGCACGGTGGGCGGTGAGATTGGCGAGTCTGGGAGGTTGACGGCACTGGGCGTGGCGATCCATACTCAAGCGTATGGAAAAGACCCGCCCTCAGGCAGAGCCCTTTCGGACTGGCGACGGTATCGCGCTGGCCGTGGAGTCGTTGAATCCGGCCGGCTCGCCGACGTTGCTGTTCGCGCACGGCTTTGGCCAGACCCGTGGCGCCTGGGGCGGTTCGGCCGCAGCCTTGGCTCGACAAGGTTGCCATTGCGTCACGTTCGACACGCGCGGGCATGGCGAGAGCGAACGTTCGCCGGATGGCAGCTACCACATGCAGCAGTTCGCTGAGGACCTGCTGCGACTGGCACGCGCGCAGTCCCAGCCGCCGATCCTGATCGGCGCCTCGATGGGCGGCCTGCTCGGTTTGGTGGTGGCCGGGGAAACCCGTCCGGCACCGTTTCGCGCAATGGTGCTGGTGGATATCACGCCACGCTGGGAGACGGCGGGGGTGGAGCGCATCCTGGCCTTCATGCAGGCGCACCCCGATGGTTTTGCGGATTACGCCGAGGCCGCCACGCAGATCGCCACCTACCTGCCGCAGCGCAACGGTCGCAAGAGCGAGCAGCAGCTGCGCCCGTTGATGCGCGAAGCGGCCGATGGCCGGCTGCACTGGCACTGGGACCCGGCCTTGCTGGCGGGCGGGCTGGTGCAGGAGAGCGAACGCTACCAGCCGCGCCTGCTGTCCGCCGCCGCGAAGGTGGATGTGCCCGTATTGCTGCTCTCCGGTGAACGCAGCGACGTGGTTTCGCGCGACACCGTCGACGAATTCCTGCAGCTCGTGCCGCATGCCCGACACGTGGAGGTGGCGGGCGCCACGCACATGGTGGCCGGCGATGCGAACGATGCATTCACGCGCGAGATCGCAGGCTTCATCCATACCCTGGACGACGCGGACGCCCGGCGGGGCGTTCGGGTTTCATAGTCACCACAAGTACGCACCGCAACGAGGAAGTCGAGATGTCCGTGATACTGACCCTGCTGGCGGCGCTCATCGCGACCGGCGCCTGCGCTTACCACCGCACGAGCCTGCGCACCTGGGCCATCGCCACGCTGATCACCACCATCGTGGTGGGCCTGCTGGTGCATGCACCCGTGACCACCGTCATCCTGGTCATCATCGAGCTGGCGATCGCCATCCCGCTGCTGTTGCCGACGTTCCGTCGCAAGCAGATCAGCGCGCCGCTGCTGAAGATGTTCGCCAAGGTCACGCCGAAACTGTCCGCGACCGAGCAGACCGCGCTGGAAGCGGGCACCGTCGGCTTCGAAGGCGAGCTGTTTTCCGGCAAGCCGGAATGGAACGAACTGCTGCGTCAGCCGAAGCCGGAACTGAGCACCGAGGAGCAGGCCTTCCTCGATGGCCCGGTGGAAGAACTCTGCGCGATGATCGACGATTGGCAGATCACCCACGAGCTGGCCGACCTGCCGCCGAACGTGTGGGAGTTCATCAAGAAGAACAAGTTCTTCGGCATGATCATCCCGAAGCAGTACGGCGGCCTGCAGTTCTCCGCGCTGGCGCATTCGGCGGTGCTGCAGAAGCTGTCGACCATGTCGGCCACGGTGTCCTCCACCGTCGCGGTGCCGAACTCGCTGGGGCCGGCCGAATTGCTGCTGCATTACGGCAGCGAGGAGCAGAAGGACTACTACCTGCCGCGCCTGGCGGTGGGCGAGGAAATTCCCTGTTTCGCGCTGACCGGCCCGTATGCGGGTTCCGACGCCACCTCGATTCCGGACTACGGCATCGTCTGCAAGCAGATGGTGGACGGCGTGGAAACGCTGGGCATCAAGCTCACTTTCGACAAGCGTTACATCACGCTGGCGCCGGTCGCCACCGTGGTCGGCCTCGCTTTCCGCATGTACGACCCGGAACACCTGCTGGGCGACAAGGACGACCTGGGCATCACCCTGGCGTTGCTGCCGCGCACGACGCCGGGGCTGCAGATCGGTCGCCGCCACTTCCCGCTCAACATTCCGTTCCAGAACGGCCCGATCCACGGCAAGGACGTGTTCGCGCCGTTGTCGGTGCTGATTGGTGGCCCGCAGATGGCCGGCCACGGCTGGCGCATGCTGGTGGAATGCCTGTCGGTGGGGCGCGCCATTTCACTGCCGTCGAACGCCACCGGCGCGATGCGGGCCTCGGCCGCGGCCACCGGCGCCTACTCGCGCATGCGCAAGCAGTTCGGCCTGGCGATCGCCCGCTTCGAGGGCGTGGAAGAGGCATTGGGCCGCATCGGCGGCCTGACCTATGCCACCACTGCGCTGTCGCGCGCCACTGCGGCCGCGGTGGATCGTGGCGAGAAGCCGGCGGTGCCCTCGGCGATCGCCAAGTACCACGCCACCGAATGGGCCCGTACCGTGGCCGGCGACACCATGGACGTGCACGGCGGCAAGGCGGTGCAGCTCGGTCCGAAGAATTACGCCGGGCGTGGCTGGTCGTCCGTGCCGATCGCGATCACCGTGGAAGGCGCGAACATCATGACGCGCAGCCTGATGATCTTCGGCCAGGGGGCCATCCGCTGCCATCCCTATGTGCTGAAGGAAATGCAGGCGTTGTCCATGGCCGATTACGGCGAGCGCCTGCGCACCTTCGACAAGGCACTGTTCGGCCATATCGGCTTCGGCATCTCCAATGCCGTGCGCAGCTTCGTGATGGGCTTGTCCGGCGGTCGCATGGGCGACGCGGCGGGTGATGCCTACACGCGCCGCTACTACCGCAAGCTCAACCGCTACTCCGCCGCGCTGGCCTTGTGCGCGGACGTGTTCATGGGCGTGCTGGGTGGCAAGCTGAAGTTCAAGGAGAAACTCTCCGCGCGCCTGGGCGACGTGCTCAGCTATCTGTACATCGCCAGCGCCATGCTCAAGCGCTACGAGGATACCGGCCGGCCGGAAGCGGATCGCCCGTTCCTCGCCTGGGGTTTCCACGAGTGCATGTGGCTGATCCAGAACGCGCTGGACGGCGCCATCCGCAACTTCCCGGTGCGTCCGGTGGCGTGGCTGTTGCGCGTGCTGGTGTTCCCGTTCGGTCGTCGCGAAGTGCCGCCGTCGGATCGGCTGGGGCGTCGCGTGGCCGCGTTGCTCACCGCACCGAACGAGGCACGCGGGCGTCTGCTGGAATGGGTTTACCTGACGCCCAGTGCCAACAACACCGTGGGTCGCATGAACGCATTGCTGCCCGACGTGATCGCCGCCGAGCCGGTGGAGCGGAAGTTCCTGAAGGGGCTCAAGGCGGGCCAGTTCAAGGCGCACGAGTACGACGGCCAGTTGGCCGAGGCGCTGGCGGCCGGCGTGATCAGCCAGGCCGAGCACGACCTGCTCAAGCGCGTGCATGCGGCGGTGTTCGAGTTCATCTCGGTGGACGATTTCGATCCGTCCGAATTGCGCGCGGCCGTGACGCGCGCGGACGAGAAGAAGCTGACCCGCGTGGCCTGACCAACCCGTGAGTGACTGCGGCCCGGGTGTCGAATGCGCCCGGGCCGCGCTGTCAGCTTTCCTGGCTGGACAGCACGCAGCGGTTCTTGCCGCTGCCCTTGGCTTCGTAGAGTGCACGGTCGGCGGCCTGGATCAGCGATTCCTCCGCATCCACGGCGCCGTTCCACAACGCGATGCCGATGCTGGCACTGACGGTGGCCACGAATTCACGCTGGCCGGTTTCCAGCGGATAAGGCAGCGCCAGCATGTCGCACAGATGCTGGCAGCGTTCCATCAGCAGCGGTACGTCGCCCACCTCTTCGAGGATCAGCGCGAATTCGTCGCCGCCGAGGCGCGCCACCGTATCGTTCGCCCGCACATGACTGCCCAGCCGGGCGGCAATCGAGCGCAGCAGCGCATCGCCGGCCGGATGTCCCCAGGTATCGTTGACCGCCTTGAAGCCGTCGATGTCCAGCATCGCCAGTGCAAAGCCGCTGTCATGGCGCGCGCCGCGCTGCATGGCCGCTTGCAGGCGATCATGGAACAACGCCCGGTTCGGCAGGCCGGTCAGCATGTCGTGGGTGGCCTGGTGGCGCACCTTGGCCTCGGCGCGTTCGCGCTCGGCGATCTCGATGTTCAGTTGCGTATTGCGCTCGGCCAGCTCGTCCAGTGCTTGCTGCAATTGCATGCGCGCGGCGTACAACTCCAGGAATACGCGTACCTTCGATTGCAGGATGGCGTCGTTGATCGGCTTGGCGATGTAGTCCACCGCACCGGAACGATAGCCGTGCAGGCGATTGAGGTCGTCGGCGTAGGCGGCGGTGACGAAGATGATCGGCGTGCCCTTGAGCTGGTCGGTTTCGCCGAGCAGGGCCGCCACTTCGAAGCCGTCCATCCCGGGCATGTTGACGTCGAGCAGGATCAGCGCGAATTCGTGGTCGAGGCACAGCGCCAGTGCCTGGTTGCCGCTGTCTGCCTCGACCAGTTCGGCATCGAAGCCGGCCAGCAGTCGGCGCATCGCCACCAGGTTGGCGTGGGTATCGTCGACGACGAGGATCTTGGGGCGGCTTGGGTTCATGCCAGGCACAGGCGGTTGAGCAGCGCCGGAATGGCCTCCAGCGGCACGCAGTGGTCGGCGCCCGCCAGGTCGAGGGCAGCCTGCGGCATGGCCGGCGCCTGTGCGCTGGCGGGTGATTGCACGATGGCGATGCCACCGTAGCGGCGGATCAGGCGCAGGCCTTCGGCGCCATCGGTGTTGGCACCGGTCAGCACCACGCCGACGAGGCCGGCACGCCACGCCTGTGCGGCGGAGCAGAACAGCACGTCGATCGACGGCCGTGCGTGTGACACGTGCGGGTCGACCGAGAGCGCAAAGCGATTGTCGCTTTCCATGAGCAAATGGTATCCCGGTGGCGCCAGATGCACCACGCCGCCGCGCGCCGGTTCGCGTTCCGCGGCCTCGACCACCGGCAGCCGCGAGGAGCGGGCCAGCACCCCGGCCAGGTTGGCGGAATCGTCCGCACTGCGGTGGCAGCACACCACGAGGGCTTGCGCCAGGTGGGGATCCAGCCCGCCGAGCAGGGTTTGCAGGGCCGTCACGCCGCCCGCCGAGCACCCCACCACGATGGCGGTCACCGTCATGCCTTGCTTCCTGCGGTCGGATGAATGGATCGCCGGTAGATGCGCTGCGGTTCGTCGAACGGGTCGAAATCCGCCGCAGTGGTGGCGAAGTCGGTGCTTTCGCGCAAGCCGAGGCACAGAAAGCCGCCACGCACCAGGCTGTCGCGGAACAAGGCCAGGGCGTGGCTTTGCAGTGGGTTGGAAAAATAGATCAGCACGTTCCGGCACAGCACCAGGTGCGCCTCGCAGAACACCTTGTCGGAAACCAGGTTGTGCTGGGCGAAGGTGACATTCCGGCGCAGGCGCTTGTCGATCTTGAGCAGGTTGTAGCGCACGCTGTAGTAGTCGGCGAACGAGCGCGTGCCGCCGGTGGCGATGTAGTTGCGCGACCACTGCTGCGCCTCGCGTGCCGGGTAGATGCCTTCCTGCGCATGCTGCAGGGCGCGTGTGCTGAGGTCGGTGGCGAAGATGTGGCTGCGTTCGTACAGCCCGGCTTCTTCCAGCAGGATGGCCAGCGAATAGACCTCTTCGCCATGCGCGCAGCCGGCCTGCCAGATGTCGATGCGCGGGTACGATGCCAGTACGGGCAAGACCTGCTCGCGCAGCGCGCGAAAGACGCGTGGGTCGCGGAACATGTCCGAGACCGGTACCGACAGTCCTTCCAGCACGCGGGGCAGCAGTTCCGGCTGGTGCAGGGTGCGGCTGGTCAGTCCGCTGATCGTGCCGCATTCGAGGCTGTTGGCCAGCTGGCGCACGCGGCGCAGCAACGAGGCCGGTGCGTACTGGCTGAAGTCGTAGCCGTGGCGGCGCTGCATCGCGCGCACGAACAGTTCCAGCTCGATGTCGGTGAGCGTGGCCTCGTCGATGTCGTCATGGCTAGGGGAGCTCGGATCCATGCGGGCTCAGCGGCGCAACCAGACGCGGATCATCGAGGCGAGCTTGTCGATGTCGATCGGTTTGGACAGGTAATCGTTGGCGCCGGCTTCCAGGCATTTCTCGCGATCGCCGCGCATCGCCTTGGCGGTGAGCGCGATGACCGGCAACTGCGCGAAGCGGGGCTTGGCGCGGAGGGTGCGGATCGCCTCGTAGCCGTCCATGCCCGGCATCATGATGTCCATCAGCACCAGTTCCAGTGCGTCGTTCTCGTCGAGCTGGGCCAGCGCCTTGGGCGCGTCCTGCGCCATGCTGACCTGGATGCCCCAGTCGCGCAGCACCTTCGCCAACGCGAACAGGTTGCGCATGTCATCATCGACGACCAGCACGTGGCGGCCCTTCAGTTCGTCATCCGTGGCTGGACTGGTCGACGCGCCTTCGGGGGCGCGGTGGATGCTGTGCAGGAACAGGCTCACTTCGTCGAGCAGGCGTTCGGGCGAACGCACACCCTTGATCACGATGCTGTCGGTGTACTGGCGCAGTGCGAGGTTTTCCTCGCGGCTGAGCTCGCGCCCGGAGTACACCACCACGGGCGGCACGCTGCCTTCGCGCGCGAGCTGTTGCAGCAGCTCCAGGCCGGACATGCCGGGCAGGCCGAGGTCGAGCACGATGCAGTCGTACCCGGTGGCGGCGATTTTCTGCAGGGCTTCCTCGGCCGAGCCGGCCTCGTCGATGCTGACGTCGTCCTGGCGCAGCAGGCTGCGCACGGCGCTGCGTGCATCGGCCTCGTCATCCACCACCAGCAGGCGGCGCGGGCGCCCTTCGGCGAAATGCAGCAGGCGCTCGAAGGCGCCGTCGAGTGCCTCGCGACTGACCGGCTTGGTCAGGAAGCCGACCGCGCCGAGCTCGCGGCTGCGCTCGGTCTCGTCGATGGCGGACAGGAAGTGCACGGGAATGTGCCGGGTGGCCGGCTCGGCCTTCAGCCGTTCGATCACGGTCCAGCCGTCCATGCCAGGCAACATCACGTCGAGCAGGATGCCGAGTGGGCGGAAGCGCCGCGCCAGTTCCAGCGCGCTCTCGCCGTCCGCGGCATGCAGCACGCGATAGTTCTTCTGCCGTGCCATGCCGGCGAGGATGCGCGCATAGGCCAGGTCGTCCTCCACCACCAGGATGATGCTGTCGCCGGGCGCGATGTGTTCGCGATCGTCGCCGATGTTCTGTGTCGGCATCGCGGGGATGGCGACGGGGCGCCGCATGGCTACAGGTTCCGGCGGTTTCGTCGCCGCGTTCGCGGGCGCGCGTTCGGGCAGCAGCAGGGTGAAGGTGCTGCCTGTGCCGATTTGGCTCTGCAACACCACGTCGCCGCCGAGCAGTTCGGCCATCTGCCGCGAGATGGACAAGCCCAGCCCGGTGCCGCCGTAGTGGCGACTGGTGCTGGCATCCACCTGTTCGAAGGCGTTGAAGATGCGCTGCTGCTTGTCTTCGGGAATGCCGATGCCGCCGTCCTGCACGCTGATGGCCAGCAGGGATTGGCCGAGCAGGGCCGCGGGTACCGGCAGCTCGGCCGCGGGGCGACCGATGACAGCCCGGACCGTGCCGTGCGACGTGAACTTGAATGCGTTGGAAAGCAGGTTGTTGGCGATCTGTTCCAGTTTGCCCGGATCGGTGTGGATCTGTTCCGGCAGCCCGGCTTGAAGCACGACCTCGTAGGCCACCTGCTTGTCGCGCGCCACGTGGTCGAAATTGCGGCGCAGGCTTTGCGCCAGTTGTGCCAGCGGGTAATCGACGGTGGACAGTTCCATCTTGCCGGCCTCGATCTTGGACAGGTCGAGGATGTCGTTGATCAGTCGCAGCAGGCTGGTGCCGGCATCGTTGATGATGCGTGCCGACTCCACCTGCTCGTCGTCCAGGTTGCCGTCGCGGTTGTCGGCCAGGCTGCGCGAGAGGATCAGCAGGCTGTTCAGCGGCGTGCGCAGTTCGTGCGACATGTTGGCGAGGAACTCGCTCTTGTACTGGCTTGCGCGCGCCAGTTCGGCGGCCTTTTCCTCGGTGTCGCGCTGCAGGGTTTGCAAGGTGCGCTTCTGTTCGCGGAGCGTGTCGGTTTTCAGCCGCAGTTCCTCGTTGGATGCCTGCAGCTCATCGGCCTGCACGCGCAGTTCCTCTTCCGAGGCGAGCAGGCGCTGCGACTGCTCTTCCAGCTCCATGGTCTTGCGCTGCAGCGACTCGTTGCTTTCGGTCAGCGCTTCCTGTTGCTGGCGCAGGGTGATGCCGGAGACACGCAGGTCGTCGGCCTGCTCGCGGGTCTGCTCCAGCAGCTCCTGGGTGCTGACGGCCCGGTTGAGGTTTTCCAGGGTCAGCGCCATCAGCGGCAGCAGGGCATCCAGCAATTCTCGTTGCAGGCTGGTCAGTGGCGCGAAGCTGGCCAGTTCCAGCACGCCGACCAGTTGCTCGCGCAGCAGCACCGGCAGGATCGTGACGCAGTGCGGCAGCGCGGCTCCGCTGCGCGAGTCGATGCGCAGGTAGTCCTCGGGCACCTGGTCGAGCTGGATCGGCTGGTGGTCCAGCGCGCACTGGCCGACCAGGCCTTCGCCGGGGACGTAACGGACGCCAGCCTGGATATCCATGCGCAGGCCGTAACTGCCGAGCAGGTCCAGACGCTGGCGGTCAGCGTCGTAGCCATAGAAAAGGCTGATGCCGAGCTGCAGCAGGCGCGACAGTTCGGAGGTCAGCCGCTGGCCGAATTCGCGATGGGTCGTGGCTTCCTGCAGCTGCAGGGAGACCTCGCCGATGCGCCCCTTCAGCCAGTTCTGTTCGGCAGTCTCGATCGCCATCTGCTTGAACACCTGCAGCGCGCGGGCAATTTCGCCGATCTCGTCGCGCCGGTCGACGCTGCGGATCTCGATGCCGTAATCGTGCGCGGCCAGCCGATTCATCTGGTTGGTGATGCGCCGCAACGGATGGGTGACCAGGCGCGAGGTCAGCGAGATCACCATCAGCCCGAGCGCCAGGCTGAGCAGGGCGAAGATGCCGTTCAGCAGCCGGTTGACCAGCAGCATGTGGTGCAGATGCGTGCTGCGCTGGTCGAGCAGGGTCCGTTCGGTGGCATTCATCTGCGCCAGCACGTGGCTGATGTCCTGCATGCTCACGCTGCGGTGCGCGAAGTAATCGTCCCCGATGATGTCGCTCTGTTCGGCGGCCTGTCTGGGGTCGACATTCGCCAGTTTGCCCAGCGGCAGGATGACCTTCTCCTCGGCCTCCTTGTGCCATTGGGCCAGCATCGACTCGAAGCGGTCGAGGCGGGATTGCTGCAAGGGGTTGTCGATAGTCAGCTGGCGCAGCACGGGAACCTGCGCATCCAGTTGCTGCATGCCCGTGTTGAACTGATCCAGCTCGCTGGGCCGGAGCGAGAGCAGGTATCCGCGCAAGCCCAGTTGGCTGGATTGCAGGTTGCGCTGTTGCCGGGCGATGGCCAGTTGCACGTGATAGCCGTGATCGGTCCAGCGCCGGCTGGTTTCCTGCTGGTTCTGGGTATACAGCGTGATGGAACTGGCGATGAGGAACAGCCCGAGCAGCAGCACGATCCCGAGCAGGATTTTCCGGCTGATCGGCAAGTGGGCCAGCCAGGAGTATTTCCTCACGGATTGCCGGGGTGTCGGAGCGGCGGTCATGCGGATTCCAGTCGGTAGGATCGGGCGCAGGCAGATGCGCAACGAGGCCAGATTAGCGAGCTGGATGTGATGGCGGTAGCTTGATCGTCATCTGCCGATGCCCCTGGCCCGTGCCGCTGCGTCACGTTCCTGGGGCACTCAGCGGCGGCGCCAGCACGGCGGCACGAACAGACGCCGGCGCCACGCCACCACCAGCAGTGCCACCGAGCAAAGCGAACACAGGGCCAGCGCCACCACGGAGGCTTCGGCGCCGAACGCGCCGCCACTCAGCCAGTCCGGGCCGCTGCGGCTGGAGACCAGCCAGCCATCGGCGTGGGTGCCGGACACCGGGATGCCATAGATCGTGCCCTGCGCGATATTCCAGGCTGCGTGCAGGCCGATGCAGGTCCACAGCGAGCGCGTGACCAGATAGAGCAGGGCCAGCAGTATCCCGGCCTCGATCGCGATGGCCGCCGAACTCCACAGCGTGGCGCCGGGGTTGGCAATGTGCGCGGCACCGAAGAACACGGCCGAGATCAGCAGCGCCCAGCCGCTGCCCAGACCTTCCTCGGCCACGCGGAACAGTACGCCGCGCGTGATGATTTCCTCGGCGATGCCGGCGCCGATGCCGGCCACCAGCACTTGCGGCAGCCAGTCGGCATGGGGGTTCGTGCCCAGTACGTGATAGCTGCCCAGCAGCCACAGCAGGCCGACCACCGCACTGAAAAGAACCAGCCCACCCGCGAAACCGCCCAGCCCGAACGTGGGAACATCGCGCAAGGCCAGTTCGCGAAGGCGCCGCCGCTCGATCGCCTTCACCAGAATGGCGTAGGCGATCAGCGCGGGCAGCAATTCCACCGCAAGCAGGGCGAGTGCGAAGTGCAGGGGGCCGGCAGTCTTGGCCGTCCATCCCAACGATGCAACGACGGCATGCGCGGCAAAGCCGAGGATCGCCATCGTGACGGCGAAGAACACGATGCGCGCACCCGGCGAGAACACCAGCCAGCGCTGCCAGCGCGGGGCGTCGGCTGGGGTGGAAAAGGCAATGGCTGCTGCGGACATGGCGGCGCTTCCGTGGAAAACCGGCAGATTATCAGCATGGCAGCCATCGCTCCCGCAGCAGGGTGCAGCCGGAAGAACGGCGGACTTGCCGCGAGGCTGCTTTGGCCCCTTTCCGACCCGATGCTCCGGACTTTGGCGACACGGCCGAGAACTCGTCATTCCGGCCTTCGCCCACTGCTGTCCGGAATAATCCTGGGATGTCCTTCGAGAGTGAATACCCGCGCCGCTTGCGCGAGATGCAACAAGGGGGCGATTCCATTTCTGGCAGCGACCCCCTCTCCGGCTCGTCATCCCGGCGCAGGCCGGGATCCAGTAGCGATCACGCCTGTCCTAGCCATACGGCTACTGGATTCCGGCCTGCGCCGGAATGACGGGCAAAAACCGATTTCGGCATATGCCACCGCACGACTGCAGGTATTCGAAATTATTCCGGACAGCAGTGGGCAGTCGCCGGGATGACGATCCTGCAAGGTTCGGAGCAGGGTCTTCGGCCCTCCCCGGCGAGCAGGGAGGGGCCGGACATCAAACCTCGACGGCCGCCGCATGTTCGCGCGTGGCGGCGAAGCGCACCTGCGGCCAGCGCTCCTGCGCCAGTTGCAGGTTGACCCGGGTCGGGGCGATGTAGACCAGTTCGCCGGCCGCATCCAGCGCCAGATTCATCGCGTTCTTCTCGCGGAATTCTTCCAGCTTCTTCTCGTCGTCGCAGTGCACCCAGCGCGCGGTGGTCACGCTGACCGGCTCGAACGTGGCGTCCACGCCGTATTCGTCTTTCAGCCGGTAGGCGACCACGTCGAACTGCAGCACGCCGACAGCGCCCAGGATCAGGTCGTTCGACATCAGCGGACGGAAGAACTGCGTGGCGCCTTCCTCGGACAGCTGGGCCAGGCCCTTCTGCAACGCCTTCATCTTCAGCGGGTCGCGCAGGCGTGCGCGGCGGAACAACTCGGGCGCGAAGTTGGGAATGCCGGTGAAGCTCACGGCTTCGCCTTCGGTGAAGGTGTCGCCGATGGAAATGGTGCCGTGGTTGTGCAGGCCGATCACGTCGCCCGGATAGGCGCTTTCCACGATCTCGCGATCAGATGCCATGAAGGTGAGCGCGTTGGCGATGCGCACGTCCTTGCCGGTGCGGGTCTGGATCATCTTCATGCCGGCGGTATAGGTACCCGAACACACGCGCATGAAGGCCACGCGGTCGCGGTGCGCGGGGTCCATGTTGGCCTGGATCTTGAACACGAAGCCGCTGAGCTTTTCCTCGTCCGGCTGCACTTCGCGCGAGGTGGTGGTGCGAGGGCGCGGCGCGGGGGCATGCTCGACGAAGAAGTCCAGCAGCAGCTGCACGCCGAAGTTGTTCACAGCTGAGCCGAAAAACACCGGGGTGAGCTTGCCGGCCAGGTATTCGTCCTGGTCGAACGAGGGCGCGGCGCCCTGCACCAGCTCCAGTTCCTCGCGCAGCTCGGCCAGTGCCGCGGCGCCGACGGCCGCTTCCAGTCCCGGTGCATCCAGACCCTTGAAGATGGTCGAATCCTGCCGGGTGAAATTCTTGCCCTGCTCGAACACGTGCACTTCGTCCAGCAGCAGGTGGTAGACGCCTTTCAGGCGCTTGCCCATGCCGATCGGCCAGGTCAGCGGCGCGCAGGCGATGCCGAGCACCGACTCCACTTCGTCCAGCAGTTCGATCGGCGAGCGGCCCTCGCGGTCGAGCTTGTTGATGAAGGTCATGATCGGCGTGTCACGCAGCCGGCAGACTTCCATCAGCTTGATCGTGCGTTCCTCCACGCCCTTGGCGCAGTCGATCACCATCAGTGCCGAATCGACCGCGGTCAGCACGCGGTAGGTGTCTTCGGAGAAGTCCGCGTGTCCCGGCGTATCGAGCAGGTTGACGATCTTGCCTTCGTACGGGAACTGCATCACCGACGAGGTGACCGAGATGCCGCGTTCCTTTTCCAGCGCCATCCAGTCCGAGGTGGCGTGGCGTGCCGCCTTGCGGCCCTTCACGCTGCCGGCCATCTGGATCGCGCCGCCGAACAGCAGCAGCTTTTCGGTCAGCGTGGTCTTGCCCGCGTCGGGATGGCTGACGATGGCGAAGGTGCGGCGGCGGCGGGTTTCTTGCAGATGGGAGGGCATGGGATACGGTCAGGCAGCTGTATGCGAACCGCTCATTCTACCGTGAATCGGACCGTGGCCTTGTGTCGCGTCAAATGGCCGAGGGCCGTGATGCATCGCGGATGGCACGCATGTCGGAGGCGTCGTCGTGGCTGACCAGGGCGTAGTTGTAGCCGTTGCCGGACCAGTACGACGCGACCAGTTGCCCTTCGCGCCGCTGCCCGCGCCGCAAGGTGCCGGTGTTGGGCGACGGCGGCCGGATGTAGAAACTGATGGCATCGCCCTGGCGATCTTCGTACAGCACCATCGCGGCGGGCCCGTTGTCGGTCGCCAGTAGGCGGCCGCCGACGGGGCGAAAGCCGGAGTCCGCCAGGTTGGGCAGTCGCGCCGCGTTGCGGAAGTGCTGGTCCAGCCAGCCTTGCAGCTCGCCGGCATGCTGCTGCGTCACATCGAGGTTGACGTGCCGGTTCAGCGCGAACATGCGGTAGGCCTGCAGTGCATCGGCCATGGGCGCCGCGGCCGTCGGCATCGTCATGCGCCGCGCCTGCCAGCCACTGATCGCGCCCACGCCCAGTGCCAGCACCAGCATCGCGGCCATGGAGAGGCGCGCACGCACGCGGTGCCGGCGTCGTGCCCGGATCGTCGCCGGGTCGAGGGCGGCCTGCCCGGTCGAAGCGGGCAGGCCGCCGAGCATGGCGCGCAACTGCTGGGCATCCTGCTGCCACCCGCGAATCTCTTTGGCGCGCGCCGGGTTGCGCTCCAGCCACGCCTCCATGCGGGCGCTGTCGGCTTCGTCCAGGCGGCCGTCGATGTACGCGTGGATGTCGGCTTCGCCGGGAAACGGGGTTGTCTCGTTCATGTCGTTCACTTGAGTAACCGCAGGGCGGGTGTCTTCAATGTTTCGCCATCGCTCAGCCGGTGCAACGCCGCCCGGGCCCGTGACAGGCGCGACATCACGGTGCCCATGGGCACGTCCAGAAGCTGGGCCACTTCACGGTAGCTGAGGCCTTCCACCGAAACCCACAGCAGCAGGTGCCGCTGTTCGTCGGGCAGGCGTTCCAGCGCCTGCAATGCCGACTGCGCCATCACTTCGCGTTCCACCGATGGCTGTTCGCCTTCGCTGCCATGGTGCAGGAACCTGAGCATGCTGGCGTAGCGCTGCGCGCGGCGCTTGCCATCCAGGAACAGACGGTACGCGATGGTGAACAGCCACGCCCGCAGCGCGGTGTCGTCGCGCCGGCTTTCCCAGCGTGAAAGCGCCCGCTCCAGGGTCGACTGGACCAGGTCGTCGGCGTTGTTGGCGTCGCGCGTCAGCCAGCGCGCAAAGCGGCGCAGGCGCGGCAACAACTCGCGCAATTGATCGTCGATGTCGTGTTCGAGCATGGCCGGAGAGGCCTCCCGCGGCGTGGCAGATGCAGGGTAGACGCTATCGCGCGGGAATTATTCCCCGTGCCATGGAATAAATGTCGACGCGGGGCGTCTGCCTTGTGCAATCCGGACCGTCGAAGGCCCGGGAACGGTTCACGGCGAACATTCATGACCGCCATGACCGGATGCAAACAGATCCTCCCACATGACAGGAATTGGCATGAGTTTGAGCAATAACCTTACGACAGGCGGCTTGCGCCGCACACTGACCTGTTGCGCCGTGACGCTGGTGCTTGGCGGCGGTATCGCTGGCGCCGGTGCGGCCGAACCGGAAAGCCTGTTTCCTGCACCGGTCTACGTGACCTTGCAGGCGGGCAACGCCGTCGAAAACATGCCGTCGGGCAAGACGTGGGGCGGCGTGGCCAGCGCCCACTACGACGCCGTCAGCCGGGATGGCAAATATCTGCTGGCCAGCAGCAAGGATCGCCCGGAGGCCTATCTGCTGGACGCACACAGCGGCAAGAAGCTGGCCACTTACGACATCGGCCCGACACCGCAAGGCGTGGCGATCAGCCCGGATGGACGCTGGGGCATGGCAGTCAGCGCGGGCAATGGCACGGTGGCGGTGATCGACATGACGACCCGCAAGCTGGTCAAGTCGATTGCGGTCGGCAAGGTGCCGCACAACATCCGCTTCATCGCGGACAGCAAGCTCGCCTACGTGACCCTGCAAGGCGGCACCGGCGTGGCCGTGGTGGACATGCAGTCGCTGAAGAAGATCGACGAAATCCCGGTGCCGGGCATCCACGGTCCGCACAACCTCGATCTTTCCGCCGACGAAAAGACCCTGTGGGTACGCGACCTGGTCGGCAAGGTCGCCGTCGTCGACATTCCGTCGCGCAAGGAGCTGGCAGTGATCCCGGTGGGTCTGGGCCACGCCGGCATCGACGTCATCCCCGGTGGCCGCTACGTGTTCACCGGGGCGATTGCCGACCACGTGGTGGACGTGATCGACCCGACCACGTTCAAGGTGGTCAAGCGCATCGATGTCGGCCAGGGGCCGCATGGCGTGCGCGCCAGCCGCGATGGCCGCTGGGTCTACGTGGGCGTCACCGGCACCGACAAGGTAGCGGTGATCGATTCCCGCAGCCTCGATGTGGTGAAGCAGATATCCACCGATGGCAAGTTGCCGTTCTGGCTCACCGTCGTCGGCAACGACTGAGCCGAGCCGGTTTCCATGGCGCAGGCAGCCGGCTTCGCGCGGGCTGCCGCGCCCATCACTTTTCCATGAACACGAGAACCCAGGTCATGACCGACTCATTCAACCCCGTCATTTCGCGCCGCCTGATGCTGCGGCACATGGCGGTGGCCGCAGGTGCGGTCGCCAGCTTGCCGCTGCTCGGCCGACCCGCCTTGGCGCGTGCGGACGCGGCTCCCGCCTCCGGCACGGCGGCCAAATCGGCGTTGCAATACCAGGATCACCCGAAGGGCACGTCGGCGTGTGCGAACTGCGCCAACTACATCCCGGGCAAGGACCCCAAGGCCGACGGTCGCTGCATCATCGTGGCCGGCGATATCAGTCCGAAGGGCTGGTGCCTGGCCTACGCCGGCAACGGTTGAGGCCGCCGTTGCCCTGGTTTCGGCGCGGAGGAACAGGGAAAACCCGTCGCCGCGGGAATAAACCAGATGACCCGGGCGTCTCTCTCCTGACCACGCGGCCATGCGATGGCCGCTGAAAAGCCCCGCAAGGGATACCCGTACCCGGATCAGGAAACGTTGATGAAACCCGTCATTCCCGCTTTGCTTGCCGCCGTGCTGCCGTGGGCACTCTGCCTTTCGGCAACGGCGCACGAGATACCCGACCCGACGATCGTGCACAACGCCAGGGACGGCGTGGTGCGGTTGTACGGCGCCGGCGGACCCGACACGGCTTTCCGCAAGGTGGCCGCGGCATACCAGAAGAAAACCGGCGTGCAGGTGATCATCACCGCCGGCCCCGAACCCACCTGGACGAAGAACGTCCAGGCTAACGCCGACATCCTCTGGGGCACCGCCGAGCAGGACATCACGGCTTTTCTGGAAACCTACAAGACGTTTTCTTCCCGCGATGTCATGCCGATCTATATCCGTCCCGCGATCATCGCGGTGCAGAAGGGCAACCCCAAGGGCATCCGCGGCTTCGACGACCTGCTGAAGAACGGCATGAAGATCGTCGTCACCGAAGGTTCCGGCGTGGCGAATACGTCCGGGACAGGCGTGTGGGAAGACGTTGCCGGTCGCCTGGGCAGCCTCGATGACGTCAAGCGCTTCCGCGCGAATATCGTCGCCTTCGGCAAGGGCAGCGGTGCGTCCTACAAGGCCTTCGTCAGCATGCATGCCGATGCCTGGATCACCTGGCCGGACTGGCCGATCACCCATCCGGAGCAGGCGGACCTGGTGCCGTTGTCCAAGGCGCGAACCATCTGGCGCGACGTCAATGTCGTGCTGGCTCCGGATGCCGACCCCGAGGCCCGGAAGTTCGTGGGTTTCCTGACCAGTGAAGAGGGCGCCCGCATCATGAAAACCGAGGGCTGGGTGCGCTGATCCGACAACCCTCGTGGTCGTGGCACATGCGGCACGCCCCTATGGCTCTGGGGGCGAGTGTGTCATCGGCCCTTCGGCCCCGATGAATGGGTGCCTCGCCCTGCAGTGCCATCTGGCGTGCACTGCAGGGCGACTTTTTGCCTGCTTCATCCCGCCGGCACCGCGTGCCATCGCGGATGAAGGAACACGACCTACTTGGCCTCTTTTTCCATCAGCTTCTCGACCATGTGCGAAGGCACTTCCTCGTAGTGGTCGAAGATCATCGTGAAGGTGCCGCGACCCGACGTGGCCGAACGCAGGAAGTTGATGTAGCCGAACATTTCCGACAGCGGCACGTGGCCGTCGACGTAGGCCTGCGTGCCGCGCTGGCCCTGGTCGTTGATGGTGCCGCGGCGGCGATTGATGTCGCCGATCACGTCGCCGAGATAAGTGGCCTCGGTGACCACCTCCAGGCTCATGATCGGTTCCAGCAGCTTCGGGTTCGACAGTCGCTGCGCCTCGCGGAAGCAGGAGCGGCCGGCGATCTCGAAGGCCAGTGCCGAGGAGTCGACATCGTGGTACTTGCCGTCGATCAGGCGCGCCTTGAAGTCCAGCACTTCATAGCCGGCCACCTGGCCCTGCAAGGCCTCGGTGCGGATCGCATGCTCCACCGCCGGAATGTATTCGCGCGGCACGCGGCCACCCACCACCTCGTCGGAGAACACCACGCCCGAACCGGTCTCGCCCGGCTCGAAAATCATCTTCACCTCGGCGAACTGGCCCGAGCCGCCGGACTGTTTCTTGTGCGTGTAGGTGTGCTCGACGCTCTTGCCGAAGGCCTCGCGGAAGCTGACCTTGGGCTTGCCCATGTTGGCTTCCACGCCCAGTTCGGTGCGCATGCGGTCGATGGTGATTTCCAGGTGCAGCTCGCCCATGCCCTTGAGCACGGTCTCGCCGGTTTCCTTGTCCACTTCCATCTTCAGCGAGGGGTCGGCCTTGACCATCTTGTAGAGCGCGGTGGACATCTTGTCGACGTCGTTGCGGCTCTTCGGCTCCACCGACACGCTGATCACCGGGTCAGGGAAGCGCATGCGTTCCAGCAGCACCGGATGGCCCGGATCGGTCAGCGAGTCGCCGGTCTCGGTTTCCTTCAGCGAAACGAAGGCGCAGATGTCGCCCGCGCGCACTTCGTCGATCTCCCTGGTGTGATCGGCCTGCACTTCGACGATGCGGCCGATGCGCTCCTTCTTGTCGCGGGTGACGTTGTACAGCGCGTCGCCCTTCCTGATCACGCCGGAATAGATGCGGGTGAAGGTGAGGGTGCCGAACGGGTCGTTGATGACCTTGAACGCCAGTGCGCGCACCGGTGCATCATCGGTCACCGCCTGCTCGCCGACGACGTTGCCGTCCTCGTCGACCACCGAAATGCCGCCGTTCTCGCCGGGGTAGGGCATGTAGTCGATCACCGCATCCAGCAATTGCTGCACGCCCTTGTTCTTGTACGACGAGCCGCACAGCACCGGGATCAGCGTGCCGGCCACGCAACCCTTGCGGATGCACTTCTTCAGTGTTTCCAGCGAGGGTGTTTCGCCGCTGGTGAGGTAGGTATCCATCACCGCGTCGTCGGCTTCGACCGCGCTTTCGATGCTTTGCTCGCGCAGCTTGGCCAGGTCGGCCACCCACTGCTTGTCGGCGCCATTGGTCAGCGCCTGCACGCGCGGATGCGCGGCAAGTTCGTCCAGCGGAACGGTTTCCCATTTGCTGTCCTTGTCGTCGCCCAGCCAGATGTAGCCGACGCCCGCGATCAGGTCGGCCATGCCCATGAAGTCGTCATGGCTGCCCAGCGGCACCTGGCACAGCACGGCGTTGGCACCCAGGCGGTTGCGGATGCCGTCCACGCAGTGCTGGAAGCTGGCGCCGATGCGGTCCATCTTGTTGACGTAGCACAGGCGCGGCACCTTGTACTGGTCGGCCAGGCGCCAGTTGGTCTCGGTCTGCGGCTCCACGCCGGCCACACCGTCGAATACCACCACGGCGCCATCCAGCACGCGCAGCGAACGGTTCACCTCGATGGTGAAGTCCACGTGTCCCGGGGTGTCGATCACGTTGATGCGGTGGTTCTTCCACTCGGTGGACACCGCCGCCGACTGGATGGTGATGCCGCGCTTGCGCTCCTGCTCCATGTAGTCGGTGGTGGTGGAGCCCTTGCCGTCCTTGGTGTCGTGTACGTCGATGATCTGGTGCTTCTTGCCCGTGTAATACAGCACGCGCTCGGTCGTCGTCGTCTTGCCGGCGTCGATGTGCGCGATGATGCCGATGTTGCGGTACAGGTTGAGCGGTTTCTGGCGGGCCATGAGCGGGGTTCCGGGTGGAGACGGAGGGTGTGGGTCAGGACTGTCACATGCCGTTGGGCAGGCGGTTTTTCAACGGTGCCGCGGTGGTCGTGGCGCGACCGGGGCCAGCGTCACGCTTCGAGCAGGTCTTCGTAGAATGCGCCGAATGGCTCGCTGGGATGCGCGATCTGGATTTCCAGCACCCACAGGCCGCTGGACGGGGTGTGCTCAAGATCACCCAGGTTGCCGCCCTTGTGCACCGAATGCGGGAAGTCGCCGAGGCGGTGACCCTTGATCGCGTGGTTGAAGCGCCAGCCCATGGCCTGTGCGCGCTGTTCGGCGAATGCGTACAAGGCTTCGCCGCTCAGTCCCTGCGTACGCCAGGCATCGGCGACGTCATGGAACAGCGTGCGGGCGGCGTCGGCGCAAGCCTGTCGTTCCGGCGCCTCACCGACCACGAAAGTGTCGCCGACATCGCCCTCGTGACTGTCGAAGACCAGGCCGAGGTCGATGAAGCAGATGTCGTTCTCACCCAGTCGCACGCCCGGGTCAGAGCGCTGGCGATAGGTTTTGGTGGTGTTCGGTCCGAAGCGGATGTACGGCGGATGCCACAGCCGTTCGACGCCCAGTTCGCGAAACACTTCGGCGGCGGCGACCTGCGCCTCGTCTTCGCTGATGCCGGGATGGATGCGTGCCTGGATGCCGCGCAGTGCCAGCCAGGTCTGCTCGCGGGCGCGCCGCATCAGGGTCGGGTCGAAGCGGGTGCCGACGGCTTCGCGGTCGGGAGAAGTCATGGGGGAGCAGGCTCGGGGCGTGGTCGACTTACGCTAGCACGAGCACCAGGCCGATCGCGGCCGGCAGCGCCTGGATCCACAGCACCCGGCGCGAGGTGGTGAGGCCGCCGTAGAGGCCGGCGATCAGCACGCAGCCCAGGAAAAACAGTTTCACCGGCAGCCCGGCGTGGCCCAGACTGAGGCCCCAGATCAGGCCGGCGGCGAGGAAGCCGTTGTACAGGCCCATGTTGGCGGCGAGCGCCTTGGACTGGGTGGCGAAGGCCTGCGTGATGCCGAACGCGCGCAGGCCGGTGGGCTTGTCCCACAGGAACATTTCCAGCACCAGGAACCACGCGTGCAGCAGCGCGATGATCGCGATGACGATGTCGGCGGTGAGTGCCATGCAGAGATTTCCGGCGAGTGGGTGCGGCTCAGCCCAGCGCGTGGCCGAACTGCTCTTGATACTCGGCAGCGAACTGCGCGTAGTCGAAGTGCTGGTTCTGCGTGCCGGGGTGTTCCACTTTCAGTGCGCCCATCAGCGAGGCCATGCGGCCCACGGTGGGCCAGTCGTAGCCGCGCATGATGCCGAAGATCAGGCCGGCGCGGTAGGCGTCGCCGCAACCGGTGGGGTCGATGATCTCGCGTTCGCGCGCCGGCGGAATGTCGTAGACGGTGCCATCGGCGTGGATGCACGAGCCGCGCGGCCCCAGCGTGACGATGTAGGCCGTCACGTGCGAGGCGATCTCGTCCGCGCTCCAGCCGGTGCGGGCCTGCAGCAGCTGCGACTCGTAGTCGTTGACGATGACATAGGTGGACTTCTCGATCATCGCGCGGAATTCGTCGCCGTTGAACAGCGGCATCGCCTGGCCCGGATCGAAGATGAACGGCACGCCGCGGGCGGCGAACTCGTCCACGTGCTGCAGCATCGCCTCGCGGCCATCCGGCGCCACGATCGCGAAATCGATCTGCGGGATGTCGCGCACGTGGTTTTCCTGCGCGCTGGACATGGCCCCGGGGTGGAAGGCGGTGATCTGGTTGTTGTCCAGGTCGGTGGTGATGAAGCACTGCGGGGTGAACTGCTCGTCGAACACGCGCACGCCGTCGAGCCGGATGCCGCACTTTTCCATGTGTGCGCGGTAGGGCGCGAAATCCTGGCCCACGGCCGCCACCGGCAACGGGTCACCGCCCAGCAGCTTGAGGTTGTAGGCGATGTTGCCGGCGCAGCCACCGAATTCGCGACGCATCCGCGGCACCAGGAACGATACATTCAGGATGTGCATCTGGTCGGGCAGGATGTGGTTCTTGAACTGGTCCTGGAACACCATGATGGTGTCGTAGGCAAGCGATCCGCAGATGACGGCAGACATGATGGTGACGTGGCCCCGGTGTTGGTGTGATGGCTGCGCGGACTGGACTGGACGCAGCCGGGCGGTCGGCCCGCACCTTGCGCGGGTTCCGCCCAAAGTACGCCATCGTACCGTCATCGCGGCGTGCTGGCGACTTTCTGTCCATCGCTGAAGTTCGCCGTGGATGACAGGAAACGTGCATATCATCCTGCCGCGCAAGGATTTCTTAACGTTGGCGTCCTTGCGGATCGGGTCGGCGCTGACTAGACTGGCGCGCTTACTTTTTAGCCAGGTCGACGCGCGGCGAATCCCATGTTCAAGAAGTTTCGCGGAATCTTTTCCAACGACATCTCCATCGACCTCGGCACAGCCAACACGCTGATTTACGTGCGTGGCCAGGGCATCGTGCTGAACGAGCCTTCGGTGGTGGCGATTCGCCAGGATCGCGGCCCGGGTGGCCCGCGCACGGTGGCGGCGGTGGGCGGCGACGCCAAGCGCATGCTCGGTCGCACCCCCGGCAACATCGCCACGGTGCGGCCGATGAAGGACGGCGTGATCGCCGACTTCACCATGACCGAGGCGATGCTGCAGCATTTCATCAAGCAGGTGCACAAGTCGCGCATGCTGCGGCCCAGCCCGCGCGTGCTGGTCTGCGTGCCGTGCGGCTCGACCCAGGTCGAACGCCGTGCCATCAAGGAATCGGCCGAAGGCGCCGGTGCCCGCGACGTGTTCCTGATCGAGGAGCCGATGGCCGCTGCGATCGGTGCCGGTATCCCCGTGCACGAGGCGCGCGGCTCGATGGTGCTGGACATCGGCGGCGGCACCTCCGAAGTGGCGGTGATCTCGCTCAACGGCATCGTCTACTCGCAGTCGGTGCGCGTCGGTGGCGACCGCTTCGACGAGGCGATCATCAACTACGTGCGGCGCAACCACGGCACCCTGATCGGCGAATCCACCGCCGAACGGATCAAGCTGCAGATCGGCTGCGCCTTCCCGCAGTCCGACGTGAAGGAGATCGAGATCTCCGGCCGCAACCTCGCCGAAGGCGTGCCGCGCATGTTCACGATGAACTCCAACGAGGTGCTGGAAGCGCTGCACGAGCCGTTGTCGGGTATCGTGGCCGCGGTCAAGTCGGCGCTGGAGCAGACACCGCCGGAACTGTGCTCCGACGTGGCCGAGCGCGGCATCGTGCTCACCGGCGGCGGCGCGCTGCTGCGCGACCTGGATCGCCTGATCTCCGAGGAAACCGGCCTGCATGTGCAAGTGGCCGACGATCCGCTCACCTGCGTGGCACGTGGCGGCGGCAAGGCGCTGGAACTGATCGACCAGCACGGCAGCGACTTCTTCGCCCCCGAATGAAGCGCGCCCGCAAGGGCACAGTATCTCCCTCTCCCCGGCGGGGAGAGGGTTGGGGTGAGGGGCGGGTGCTCGCGATAGCGCCGATCGAAACGCGCTTTTCCCTGCCTCTTCCCGACAAGGGGAGGCAAACGCGCGGCGTCACTCGGACCCGCATCGTTATGCATCCGGGTAATCTTGGCTGTCGCCGTCTTCTTTCTGGGTTTGCTTGATGGGTCCGGAGTCGTCTTCACCCCTGTTCACCGGCTCCGTTGCCGGTACGCTGCGGCTGATCTTCTATCTCGCGCTGGCCATGGTGCTGATGGTGCTCGACCATCGCAACGGCTGGCTGTGGCGCGTGCGTTACAACGCGGCGGTGGTGGTGGAGCCGTTGTACAAGCTGGCCGGCATGCCGTCGGCAGGCATGCACGCGCTGGGCGTGGCCTTCGCCGATCGCAAGCTGCTCACCGAGCAGAACCAGCATCTGCGCGAAGACCTGCTGCTGGCCAATGCCAAGCTCAACCGCATGGCTGCCGTGGCCGAACAGAACCAGCGCCTGAAGGAATTGCTCGATACCCGCCACAACCTCACGCTCAAGGTGCAACTGGCGCGGGTGGTCGGGGTCGACCTGGGGGCCTATCGGCACCGCCTGATGCTTGACGCGGGCGCGCGCCAGGGCGTGAAGACCGGGCAGCCGGTCATCGATGCGCATGGCGTGATGGGCCAGATCGTGCATGTGTTGCCGTCCACCTCGGAGATGATGCTGGTCACCGACCCGGACAGCGCGATCCCGGTGGTGATCGAGCGTACCGGCCTGCGCACCGTGGCCTACGGTTCGCGCGAGGGCGACCAATTGACCCTGCCGACGATTCCCCGCGCCGCCGACGTGAAAGCGGGCGACCACCTGCTTACGTCCGGCATCGGCGGACGATTCCCGCCGGGCTTCCCGGTGGGCGAGGTGGTGTCGGTGGCGCCTGCGGCGACCGGAACCTTCCTGGAAGCCCACGCCGAGCCCAGCGCGGACCTCGACCGCAGCCAGGACGTGTTGCTGCTGCATGACCTGGCCGCGCCGGCCGGACCGCCCGCGCCGGCGCCCGAGGCCGGGCCGCCGGCATCGCTGGCGCCGGCCGTCTCGTCGGCCGCGCCGGCGCCCGCCACGCCCGCCACGGGAGCTGCCCGATGAATCGCACCCGCCTGGCCCGCTGGTGGTTTGCCGGTACTTTGCTGGTCTCGCTGCTGGCGATGCTGCTGCCGTTGCCGACCGTGCTGGAACCGTTCAAGCCGTACTGGCCGGCGCTGGTGCTGTTGTACTGGACGCTGGAAGCGGGCGACCGGATGACCCTGGGGATGGCGTTCGCGCTGGGGTTGGGTGCCGATCTGCTCGACGGGGTATTGCTGGGCGAACAGGCGTTGCGCCTGACCGCGCTGGTCTTCATCGCCTTGCGCTTCCGCTCGCGGCTGCGCTTCTTCCCGATGTGGCAGCAGACCCTGGCGGTGCTGGCGTTGCTGGTCAACGATCGCATCCTGCTGCTGATCGTGCGCGCGTTCGCCGGCGAGGCCCTGCCGCCGCTGGCGTGGTGGGTTTCACCGTTCGTCGGTGCGGCGTTGTGGCCGTTCCTGTTCCTGCTGATGGACGACCTGCGCATGCGCTTGCGCATCCAATGAGCCGGCGCGGGAGCATGATGATGGCCGACATGCGCGAGGCGGGCTGATGCAGCAGCGGCGCTCGATCAAGGACCACCGCAGCGAGGGCGCGCTGTTCCGGAGGCGTGCGCTGGTCGGATTTGCGCTGATCCTGCTGGGGCTGTGTGCGCTGGTCTCGCGTTACGTTTATCTGCAGGTGGCGCGACATGACGAGTTCGTCACCCGCTCGGTGAACAACCGGGTCAAGCCGCGCGTGCTGCCGCCGCCGCGCGGGCTCATCTACGACCGCAACGGCGTGCTGCTGGCGGACAACGTGCCCGCGTTCCGGCTCGAGGTGGTGCCCGAGCAGGTCAAGGACATGAAGGCGATGCTGGCGCAGCTCGGCATGGTGGTGCCGCTGAGCCAGGACGACATCGACAGCTTCCTCAAGCAGGTCAAGCAAAGCCGTCGTTTCGACAGCGTGCCGTTGAAACTGCACTTGACCGAGGACGAGATCGACCGTTTCGCGGTGAACCGCTGGCGTTTCCCCGGCGTGGACGTGGTGCCGTACCTCACCCGCAACTACCCGCTGGGCAGCCTGTTCGCGCATGTGGTGGGGTACGTGGGCCGGATCGACGCCGACGACATGAAAAAGCTGGACGAGGCCAGTTACAAGGGCACCACCCATGTCGGCCGCATCGGCATCGAGCGTTCCTACGAAAGCGTGCTGCACGGCACGCCGGGCTATGAGCTAGACGAGGTGAACGCCAACGGTCGCGTGCAGCGCGTGCTGGAAACCCATCCGCCGTCGCCCGGCAAGAATCTTTACCTGAGCATCGATGCGCGCATCCAGAAGGCCGCCGAAAAGGCCTTCGACGGGCGCCCCGGCGCGGCGGTGGCGATCGACCCGCGCAACGGCCAGGTGCTGGCGATGGTCAGCGTGCCCACCTTCGATCCGAACCTGTTCGTCGACGGCATCAGTGCGGCCGATTACCACGCCTTGCTGTACGGGCCGGACAAGCCGTTGTTCAACCGCGCGATCAGCGGCGTGTACCCGCCCGGTTCCACGGTGAAGCCGCTGCTGGCGCTGGGCGGGCTGGAGCTGGGCCTGCGCACGCCCGAGGACACCGTGCTCTCCACCGGCGTGTTCTATATCCCGGGGCAGAAGCGCGGCTACCGCGACGACCGCCGCGGCGGCTTCGGCACGGTGAACATGAAGCTGGCGATCATGTGGTCGGTGAACACCTACTTCTACAAGCTGGCACTGGACATGGGCATCGACCGCTTCAGCAAGTGGATGGGCCGGTTCGGTTTCGGCAGGCCCACCGGCATCGACCTGGACAACGAGGCCGCCGGCGTGCTGCCGTCGCGGGCGTGGAAATCGAAGCACTTCCGCCAGCCGTGGTATCCGGGCGAAACCGTGATCGCCGGCATCGGCCAGGGCTACTGGGCGGTGACGCCGTTGCAACTGGCGCATGCCATCGCCACCCTGGCCGGGCACGGCGTGCCGTATGCGCCGCGACTGGTGATGTCCGAACAGAGCGGCGAGAACAACCCGCCCGTGCCATTGGTCAATCCGCCGACCGGGCCGTCGCTGGTGACCAGTGAGGCAAACTGGAACACGGTGGAGCAGGGCATGCAGATGGTGGTGAACGATCCGCGCGGCACCGGCTACGGCCTGGGCAAGGGTTTTCCCTATACCGTCGCCGGCAAGAGCGGCACCGCCGAGCGCTACTCGCGCACCACCGACGCCTACAACACCAACAAGAGCACCGCCTACCTGGCCAGCCGCCATCGCGCCTGGTTCGAGATGTTCGCGCCGGCGGAGCATCCGCGCATCGCCGTGGCGGTGGTGCTGGAATCCGGAGCCTGGGGCGCGGCGGATGCGGGTCCGATCGCGCGCAAGATCCTCGACGCCTGGCTGTCCACGCAGAAAGACCCGCCGCCGGACACGCCGCTGCCGGAGTCGCGCACCAAGGCACCCCCGCCGTCGACCGCACCGGCACCGGCGCCGACGGGAGCGACGCCATGATCGAACTGATGCGAGTACGCATGAACCGCTTCCTGCGCCGGATCCTGACCCGGCCGCGAATCGATCTGCCGTTGGCTGCAGGTCTGTTCCTGCTCGGTGCGGTGGGTCTGGCCACGCTGTACAGCGCCGACGGCGGCAACATGTCGATGGTCGGCGGCCAGGCCGCTCGTTTCGTGCTGGGCGGCGTGCTGTTGTTGCTGGTCTCACGCATTCCGCCGGCAACGTTGCGCACCTGGACGCCTTGGCTTTACATCGGCAGTACGGCCTTGCTGGTGGTGGTGGCGGTCCTGGGTGAAGGTCGCGGCGCGGACCGCTGGCTCGATCTTGGCGTGATGCGCTTCCAGCCGTCCGAACTGCTCAAGCTGACCATGCCGATGATGGTGGCGTGGTATCTGCACGCGCGGCCACTGCCCCCGAGCTGGAAGGACATGGCCGTGGTCGGCTTGCTGATCGTGATACCTGCCGCCTTGATCGCCAAGCAACCGGACCTGGGCACCGCCCTGCTGGTGACGGCGGCCGGCATGTTCGCGCTGTTCCTGGCCGGCATGGGCTGGTGGCGCATCGTGGCCTTGCTGGCGGCGGTGGTCGGGATGATTCCGGTGGCCTGGCACTTCCTGCACCAGTACCAGCGCGACCGCGTGCTGACCATGCTGAACCCCGAATCCGACCCGCTCGGCAACGGTTGGCACATCATCCAGTCGCAGATCGCGGTGGGCTCCGGCGGCATCTTCGGCAAGGGCTTCGGACACAGCTCGCAGTCGCGGCTGGATTTCCTGCCCGAGCACACCACCGATTTCATCTTCGCGGTGTTCTCCGAGGAATTCGGCCTGATCGGCGTGTGCCTGCTGCTGGCGCTGTATGCCTTCATCATCGGCCGCTGCCTGTGGATCGCGATGCAGGCGCGCGACACCTATTCGCGGCTGCTCGCCGGGGCAATCGGCATGAGCTTCTTCGTCTACGTGTTCGTCAACGGCGGCATGGTTGCCGGCATGCTGCCGGTGGTCGGCGTGCCGATGCCGATGATCAGCTATGGCGGCACCTCGGCGGTGTCGCTGCTGGTGGGTTTCGGCGTGCTGATGTCGATCCACGCGCATCGCAAGATGCACGACTGAACGTCTGCCATGCGAATGCCCGCAGGCCGCCGCGGATTGCGCCGGGGTGCATGTTAGGCTTGCCGTGATGCCATTCACGAAAGCAAGGCCGTCCATGCCATCGAGCTTCATGCCGCGTCGCCGGCTGACTTCCCTGTTCGTCCTGACCCTGGTCGCGATCGGCGCACTGCCGACGATGGCCCTCGCTGGCACGCATCCCGGCCAGGCCGAACTGGTGCGCGAAGTGGCACGCGATACCGGACAGAGCCCGGCTGCGCTGAATGCCTTGCTGGACAAGGCGCACAAGCAGCAAAGCATCCTCGATGCGATCAGTCGTCCGGCCGAGAGCAAGCCGTGGAGCGCGTACCGGCCGATCTTCCTCACCGGCAAGCGCATCGATGCCGGCGTGGCGTTCTACCGCGAACACCGGGCCTTGCTGGAACGCGTGGCGAAGCAGTACGGCGTGTCGCCCGAAATCATCGTGGCGATCCTTGGCGTGGAGACGTCGTACGGTGGCAACACCGGGCATTACAAGGTGCTTGATGCGCTGGTCACGCTGGGCCTGTACTACCCGCCGCGCGCGAAATTCTTCCGTTCCGAGCTGAAGACCTTGCTGGAATTGCCGTCGAACAAGCTGGCTGGTCCGATCGACACGCTTACCGGCTCCTATGCCGGGGCACAGGGCTGGGGCCAGTTCATGCCCGACAGCATCCGCGACTACGCGGTGGACGCCGATGGCGACGGCCGCATCGACCTGCACGATTCGTTGCCGGACATCCTCGCCAGCGTGGCCAACTATTTCGCCAAACATGGCTGGGTGCGCGGCGGCCCGGTGGCCGCGCAGGCGCAGCCGGACGCGGCGGCGAAGAAGCTCGACTGGCAGGCCGCGCCGCAGTGGTCGCTGGAGCAACTGGAAGCCTGGGGCTATGCGCCGCTGCAACGGCTCAATCCGGGCCAGTCGACCAGCCTGCTGACCCTGGATGGCGCGCGCGGTCCCGAATACTGGTTCACTTTCCAGAATTTCCAGGTAATCACCCGCTACAACCGCAGCCCGCTGTACGCGATGGCGGTGTACCAGTTGTCGCAGGCGATTGCCGCGGGCGTACACGCTGACGACATGGCCGGGACCGCCACGCGATGAGGGCGGCGTGGCGCTGGCCGGGACTGCTGGCGATCATGCTGGTGCTGGCCGCCTGCGGTGGCCGGCATGCGACCCGGCCGGCTGCCGGCGGGGCGGCTGGCAAGGTACACCACGGCTGGTTCCATCACGACAGCGTGAGCGACGACACCAGCCTGCCGCAAAGCCGCCGTTACCGCGACAACGACGACAGCACGCCGGCCGGTGCGCCACCGGCCTTCATCGCCACACTGCCCGAGCCGGTGCCGAAGGTGGAACCGCGTGCGCTGTACGGCAACAAGTCGCCGTATTCGGTGCGCGGGCAGAGTTATCGCGTGCTGCCCAGTGCGCGTGGCTACGACGAACGCGGCATCGCCTCGTACTACGGCAACAAGTTCAACGGCTACAAGACATCGAGCCTGGAGAACTACGACATGTACAAGTTCTCCGCCGCCAGCAAGGTGTTGCCGCTGCCCAGCTATGCGCGGGTGACCAACCTGGCCAACGGCAAGAGCGTGATCGTGCGGGTCAACGACCGCGGTCCGTTCCACGAGAACCGCATCATCGACCTGTCCTATGCCGCGGCGGTACGCATCGGCATCTGGCCCAAGGGCACCGGACTGGTGGAAGTGCAGGGCATCGATCCTTCGACGCCGGCTCGGGAACTGCCGCCGCCGCCCGTGGTCACAGGCGGGTCCGCGCACCCCGGCATCTACCTGCAGGTGGGCGCGTTCGCCGATCCGGCCAACGCCGACCGTGTAGCCCAGCGCTTGCGCCAGGCCAGGCTGGCGCCGGTGCAGGTGGTCGATGCGGTCGTCGGTGGTCGGCACGTGCATCGCGTGCGGCTGGGACCACTGGCCGACGCGGATGCCGCCGACCGGGTCAGCGACCAGATCGTGCGCATGGGGCTGCCGCACCCCGAGGTCGCGGTAGACTGACGTTTTCCACAGATCGTGACGGCGCCCAGGCGTCGATGATTCATAGACCGGATAGATAATCGTGATGAGCCTGTTTCGCCGTTCCCTCACCGCTTTTGCCGCCCTTGCATTGACGGTGGGTGCCGCCTCTGCCCAGCAGATGCCACCCCGTCCCGCGGCAATTCCCAAGCCGACCGTGCCGCAGGTGCCGGTGCCGCCGCCGCCGGATGTGGATGCGCAGAGCTACGTGTTGATGGATTACGCCACCGGCCAGATCCTGGCTTCGCGCAATCCGGACGAGCGCCGCGAGCCGGCCTCGCTGACCAAGGTGATGACCGAATACGTGGTGTCCGCCGAAATCGCGGCCGGCCGCATCCATCTCACCGACCCGGTCACCATCAGCGAACACGCATGGAAGGCCGGCGGCGCCGGCACCGACGGTTCCACCAGCTTCCTCAAGCTGGGCAGCACGGTGAAGCTGGAGGATCTGCTGCGCGGCATGATCATCCAGTCCGGCAACGATTCGGCCATCGCACTGGCCGAGCACACCGCCGGCTCCGAAGATGCCTTCGTGGGCCTGATGAACGCCTACGCCAAGCAGTTGGGCATGACCGGCACGCATTTCTCCGACGCCTCCGGCTATCCGGTGGCCGACCATTACTCCACCGCCCGCGACATCGCGATCCTGTCGCGCGCACTGATCCACAACTTCCCCGACGACTACGCGATCTCCAAGGTCAAGGAATTCGAGTGGAACGGCATCAAGCAGCAGAACCGCAACGAACTGCTGTGGCGCGACCCGGCCGTGGACGGCATCAAGACCGGCCATACCGCCGCCGCCGGCTTCTGCCTGGATGCGTCGGCCAAGCATGGCGACGAGCGCATGATCGCGGTGGTGATGGGTGCCAGCACCAACCGCGCCCGCGCCGACTCGGCGATGGCCCTGCTCAACTACGGCTTCCGCTTCTACGAGACCCACAAGCTGTACGAGAGTGGCAAGCCGCTGGCTACGCCGAAATTGTGGAAGGGCGAGGCCGACCAGTTGCCGCTTGGCGTGGCGCATGACGTGCTGGTGACCGTGAAGACCGGCGAGTACGACAAGCTCAAGGCCAGCATGGACATCCCCTCCACCCTGATCGCGCCGTTCAAGAAGGGCCAGCAGGTGGGTACGCTGAACGTCACGCTGGACGGCAAGCCGCTGCAGAGCGTGCCGTTGATCGCGCTGGACGATGCGCCGCAGGGCGGTTTCTTCAAGCGCCTGTGGGATTCGATCCTGCTGTGGTTCCACCACGACGACAAGAAGCCCGACGCCGCCCCGGCGGCCAAGGCTGCGGACGCCAAGTGATGCAGGAGATCGACTTCAGCCAGGCCAGGCGGGAGGGCAAGGGCTTTGTCTTTCCCGGTGAATTCGAGGTCACTGCGATGGGCGATGCCCAGGCCGACCTGAAGGCCCGGGTGCCGCAGATCCTGGCGGATCTGGGCCTGCAGGTGCTGCACGAGACGGTGCGGCACAAGCATTCGCGCGAAGGCAAGTTTCTTTCCGTGACGGTGAGCTTCCGCTGCGATACCCGGGAGCAATACGACGCCGCGCATGCGGCGTTGCGTGCTGATCCGGATATCCGCTTCACGCTGTAAATCCATGGCAGGTGGTGGCCGGAGGCGTATCCTTGGCCACCGGCGAGTGTCCTGGTAGCCGCTTTCGGTGCCATGGCCTTGCATCGGCGTCATCCGGCTCCAGATTCCCCCTTTTCCCCGAGGTTGTTCCAGTCATGTCCCTGCCACTCAAGATTCGCCGCCTGGGTCGTCAGCCTTACGACGTGACCTGGAAGGCGATGAGTGCGTTCACCGACAACCGCTCCGCCGACACGGCCGATGAATTCTGGCTGTTGGAGCACGATCCGGTGTTTACCCTGGGCCAGGCCGGCAAGATGGAGCACGTGCTGGCGCCCGGCGACATTCCGGTAATCCCGGTGGATCGCGGGGGGCAGGTGACCTACCACGGCCCGGGCCAGATCGTCGGCTACCCGATGATCGACCTGCGCCGCGCCGAGGTGGGCGTACGCGAGATGGTCAACAAGATCGAGCAGTCGCTGATCGATACGCTGGCGCACTGGGACATCCACGCTGAACGTCGCGAAGGCGCGCCTGGCGTATACGTGGGCGGCGCCAAGGTGGCCGCCCTTGGCCTGCGCGTGCGGCGTGGTTGCAGTTTCCACGGATTGGCCTTCAACGTGAACATGAACATGGAACCCTTCCACCGCATCAATCCTTGCGGCTACAAGGGTTTGGAGGTCACTCAGGTGCTAGACTTGGGTGGTCCGTCGCGGTTGGCGGACGTGGAAGACGCACTGGTGGAAGAGTTCTGCCGCCAGTTCGGTTTCACGGCCGAACCGGCTGCCCCCATCATCCCCGAACTCCCCGCTCGTGTAGCGGTTTGAGCAGGCCTGCATGAGTGACGTTTCCCCTTCCGTTTCCAAGACCATTCCGATCAGCGTCGTCGCCGGAGCCCCGGCCGTCGACAAGCAGCTGGGCAACGACAAGATCGGGCTGAACCGCGCCGGCTTCGACACCGCCGTGCCGACGTTGCGCAAACCCAGCTGGATCCGCGTGCGGTTGCCGCAGGGCAATGCCGTGCAACAGCTCAAGGCACGCCTGCGCGACAACTCGCTGGTGACGGTGTGCGAAGAGGCCAGCTGCCCGAACATCCACGAGTGCTTCAGCAAGGGCACTGCCACCTTCATGATCCTCGGCGAGGTGTGCACGCGGCGCTGCTCGTTCTGCGACGTGGCGCATGGTCGTCCGCAGCCGCCCGATCCGCTGGAGCCGGCACGCCTGGCCGAAACCATCGCCGACATGCGGCTGAAGTACGTGGTGATCACCTCGGTCGATCGCGACGACCTGCGTGATGGCGGCGCCGAGCATTTCGCCAGCTGCATCCGCGCGGTGCGCCACGCCAGCCCGAACATCAAGATCGAGATCCTCACCCCCGATTTCCGCGGCAAGGGCCGCATGGAGCGGGCGCTGGAAGTGCTGAAAGACTTCCCGCCGGACGTGTTCAACCACAACCTGGAAACCGTGCCGCACCTCTACCGCGAAGTGCGTCCGGGCGCCGATTACCAGTGGTCGCTGGACCTGCTCAAGCGCTTCAAGGCGCAGCACCCGGAGGTGCCGACCAAGTCCGGCATCATGCTGGGCCTGGGCGAGACCCATGAGCAGGTGCTCGAGACGTTGCGCGATTTACGCGCCCATGACGTCGAGATGATCACCATTGGCCAGTACCTGCAGCCCACGCCGCACCATCATCCGGTGGTGCGGTACTGGACTCCCGAAGAATTCGACGTGCTGCGCAGGGAAGGCGAGGCGATGGGTTTCCATCACGTCGCTTCCGGCCCGCTGGTGCGATCGTCCTACCACGCCGACCTGCAGGCCCATGCAGCCGGTGTCACCGAGCAAGTCTGACCGAGACCTCCATGACCTTTCGTCCCGCGCTCGCCCTGCTGTTCGCCTTCATCGTTGTCGCTCCCGTCTGCGCCGCCCAATCGGCCGCCGACCTGGGTGCCGGCGCCAAGCCGCGCAAAGAGTCCACCCTGCCGCTCAAGCCGACGGCTGACGAAGCCCAGGCCGCGCAGCTTTCCGCGCGCTTCCTGACCCGCTTCCACTATGACGCGTTGCCGCTCGACGACGCGATGTCGGCGAAGATCTACAAGGCCTACTTCAAGCTGCTGGACAGCGAGAAGGTGTTCTTCACCCAGCAGGACATGGCGAAGTTCGCCAAGTACAAGGACCAGCTCGACGATGCGATCTGGAACGAGGACCTGTCCGCGCCGTTCGACATCTTCAACCAGTACGTGATGAGCGCGGTCGCCCGCATGGAGTACGCGCGCAGCCTGCTGAAGAAGGGTTTCGACTTCAACACCAACGAGACCTACGACTTCGACCGCAAGCATGCCGCTTGGCCGAAGGACGAGGCGGCGCTGAACGACTTGTGGCGCAAGCGCACCATGAACGACTGGCTGCGCCTGAAGCTGGCCGGCAAGAGCGACGACGAGATCCGCAAGGTGCTGGACAAGCGCTACAGCGGCTACATCGACCGCGTGAAGCAGCTTGATGGCGAGGACGCGTTCCAGACCTTCATGACCGCCTATGCCGAGTCCACCGACCCGCATACCGACTACCTCGGCCCACGCGAGGCGCAGAACTTCGACATCGCGATGAAGCTCTCGCTGGAAGGCATCGGCGCGGTGTTGCAGGCGCGCGACGACTACACCCAGATCCGCGAACTGGTGCCGGTCGGCCCGGCCGCCAAGTCCGGCAAGATCCACGTGGGCGATCGCATCGTCGGCGTGGGCCAGGGCGAGAAAGGCCCCATCGTCGACGTGATCGGCTGGCGCCTGGACGACGTGGTGAACCTGATCCGCGGCAAGAAGGACACCGTGGTGCGGCTGGAGATCCTGCCGGCCAGCACCGGCCTGGACGGCAAGCACCAGCTGGTCACGCTGGTGCGCAAGAAAGTCACCATCGCCGAGCAGGCGGCCAAGAAGAAGGTCGTCACGATCACCGACGGCGGCGTCACGCGCAAGATCGGCGTGATCGAACTGCCCACCTTCTACTCCGACTTCGGTGCGCGTCGCGAAGGCGACAAGAACTTCAAGAGCGCCACTCGCGACGTGGCCAAGCTGCTCGGCGAGCTGAAGGCCGAGGGCGTGCAGGGTGTCATCGTCGATCTGCGCAACAACGGCGGCGGCTCGCTGTACGAGGCGAACGAGCTCACCGGCCTGTTCATCGACAAGGGTCCGGTGGTGCAGGTGCGCGATGCACGCGGCCAGGTGGAGGTGCAGGGTTCTGACGAACCGAAGATGACATGGAGCGGCCCGCTGGCGGTGCTGGTCAACCGTGGCACGGCGTCGGCTTCGGAAATCTTCTCCGCCGCGATCCAGGATTACGGCCGCGGCCTGATCATCGGTACGCCGACCTTCGGCAAGGGTACCGTGCAGAACCTGGTCGACCTGGATCGTTTCGGCAGCGCGGACGGCAAGAGCAAGCCGCAGTTCGGCGAGCTGAAGATGACCATCGCCGAGTTCTTCCGCATCAATGGCGGTTCCACCCAGCTGAAGGGCGTGACGCCGGACATCGAGTACCCGCAGAACGGCGACGACAAGGACTTCGGCGAGTCGACCTACGACAACGCGCTGCCGTGGACGCACATCGCGCCGGCCGACTACAAGCCGGTGGCCAACATGAAGGCGTGGTTGCCGCAGCTCAGGCAGATGCATGACGAGCGCGTGGCCAAGTCTCCGGCCTGGAAACTGATGCTCGACGAACTGGCGCAGTACAAGAAGATGCGCGCCCGCACCACGGTGTCGCTGAACTTCGCCAACCGCGAGGCCGAGCGCAAGGAGCTCGACGCCGTGCAGACCAGCTTCCGCAACCGGCACAAGGCGATCGACGGCAGCGATGCCGCGCTGGTCGACGAACAGTCCAGCCTCGATGACGGCCTCACCCCGGGCGAGCGCAGCCTGAAGCAGGAGCTGAAGGAAGAGAAGGACGCCAAGAAGGCGCCGGATCCCGTGCTGGACGAGACCGCGCACGTCCTGTTCGACGCCGTCGGCCTGATCAAGGCCGAGCCGAAGCTCGCCGTCGAGGTGGAGCCCTATGGCGGCAAGCCGCTGGCCGATGCCGTCGCAGTGGCCCCGCCGCTGCAAGCACCCCCGGCGGCAACCTCCAGCGCGCACTGAGCACGGACCGTGCCTGCCGGTTAAAACTGGCAGACGAAAAAGGCGACGCCATGGGCGTCGCCTTTTTATGACTGCCGACCGTGGTGATCGGCGTTCACGAGATCACGGTTTGGTCTTGCGCTTCGCCCGCTGCTGGTCCCGCCACTGCAGGAATTCGGTGATCCGCGGTTCATCGCGCAGCAGCACCGAGTGCGGGTCGATGGTCACCAGTGCATCGGCAGGTACTGCGAGGCTGCCGTGGCCGTCGGTCATCTGCACGGTGTGCAAGGTGTCGCCGACCTGCACGTCCACCGGCATCGGGAACGACAGGTGGTGCGGCACCTGCCAGCGCAGGTCCAGCGTGTCGCCGTGGCGCTGGACGTCCAGCTTCGGCAGCGCCGCCTGGTACAGGTAGACCTTGAAGAACCAGTCGAGCTTCTTGCCGGTGACCTGGTCCACGATGCGCATGTAGTCGGCGGTGGTGCGGTACTGCGGCACGAAGTTGCCGGGTTTCGGGTCCGGACGGCCGTAGACCAGCAGGCGGATGCTGTCGTAGAACGCCTGGTCGCCGATCAGGTGATGCAGTGTCTGCAGCATCAGCGCGCCCTTGTTGTAGATGTCCTGGCCCGGGCCGCTTGGGTCGTAGACCTGCTCTTCGGTCTTGCTTGTTCCAGAGACCACCGGGGCGTGGTTGCGAATCAGAAAGCGCAGGTGGTGCAGCCAACCGTAGTACTCGGCATCGCCGTCCAGATAACGCGCGTACAGCGGCTGCATCAGGGTGGCGAAGCCCTCGTGCAGCCACATGTCGTCCCAGTTCGCGTTGGTCATCTGGTTGCCGAACCACTCGTGCGAAAACTCGTGCTGCATCAGCCAGTCGAAGCCGCTGCCATCCTTCGCGTAATGGTTGCCGTAGGCATTGATGGTCTGGTGCTCCATGCCCAGGTAGGGTGTTTCCACCACGCCCATCTTCTCGTCGCCCCACGGATAGGGTCCGATCTTCGCCTCGAAGAAACGCAGCATGCGCGGGAACTCGGCGAACAGCGCCTTGGCCTGGGTGTCCTCGCCGGGCAGGTACCAGTAGTACAGCGGAATCGTGTTGCCGAAGCGGCTGTGGTATTCGCCGTGCAGTTCCTTGTACGGGCCGACGTTGATCGATACGGCGTAGGTGGTGGGGTGCTTGGCGCGCCAGTGATAAGTACGCTGATTGCCGTCGTCGGTGACGCCGATCAGCACGCCGTTGCCCGGCGCCACCAGCGGTTTGGGCACGGTCACGTACAGGTCGACCAGGTCGGGCTTGCCGTCGGGCTGGTCGATGCACGGCCAGAACAGGTCGCAGCCTTCGCCTTCCACCGCGCTGCCCACCCACGGCTGGCCATCCTTGGTGTGGCTCCAGACGAAGCCGCCGTCCCACGGCGCCCTCTTCGCCACGTGTGGCTTGCCGCCGTAGGTGATGGTGGTGGTGACCTTGTCGCCAGCGGCGAGCGCGTGCGGCAGCTTGATCTTCAGACGGCCATCCGGATTGCTCCAGTCGCTGGCGGCGAGTGGTTTGCCGTCGACGGCCACGGCACTGATCGGCAGGTTGCGGTCCAGATCCAGCAGCAGCACGTCGGTGGCGGCCGTCGCGCTGAAGGTGAGCGTGGCGCTGGCGGCAATGCTTTGCGTGGCCGGCTGCACCGTGATGTGCAGTGCGGCGTGGTCGAAATGCACGCGCTTCTGCGCGGCAGGCATCGGCGTGCCGGAATCCTTGGTCAGCGCGGTAAGCGGTGGCTGGGTCGGCGTCGTGGTGGCCGCATGGGCGAAGGCGGTACCGCCCAGGCCGAGTGCGAGGCCGAGTGCGAGCAGGGTAGGGCGCATGGGCAATATCTCCGCGGGGATCCAACCTCGCACCATGCCACTTTGCACGCCGGTGCGATATCGCCGGAAGTCATGCAAAGCACCCCACCCCAACCCTCCCCTGCGCGCAGGGGAGGGGGGCCGCACGCTGCGAGGTTTCGCTCTTCCTGCGTGCAGGGAGGGAGTCTGTGCGTTGCGGGATTTTGCTCCTCCCCCTGCGTGCAGGGGGAGGCTGGGAGGGGGTCAGCTCTTGCGGTAACGCTGCTCAAGCATCGCGAACACCGCGCGCAGCCCCATGGCCTCGCCGCCACGCGGGCGGCCGTGGCGGTCGACGTCGTTCCAGGCGTAGGTGTCCAGATGCATCCAGCGCTGGGCGTCGGGGACGAAGCGTTCCAGGTACAGCGCGGCGGTGATCGCGCCGGCATGGCGTGACGGCCCCGCGTTGGCAAAATCGGCCAGGTAGGAATCCAGCATCTTGAAGTAGGGACGCCACAACGGCAGCCGCCACAGTGGATCGTTGTTTGCGCGGCCGGCGGCGAGCGTGGCCTCGGCCAGCGCGTCATCGTTGCTGAACAGTGCGGGCAGGTCGGGACCCAGCGCCACGCGGGCGGCGCCGGTGAGGGTGGCGAAGTCCACCATCAGGTCCGGCTTCTGCTCGGCGCCGTAGGCCAGCGCATCGCACAGGATCAGGCGACCCTCGGCATCGGTGTTGTCGATCTCCACGCTGTGGCCGGCGCGGGTGACGATGACTTCGCCCGGGCGCATGGCGTTGCCGGCCACCGAATTCTCCACTGCGGGCACCAGCAGGGTCAGACGTACCGGCAGCCTGGCCTGCATCACCAGGCCGGCCAGCGCGATCGCGTGGGCGGAGCCGCCCATGTCCTTCTTCATCCAGCGCATGCCGTCGGCGGACTTGAGGTCGAGACCGCCGGTGTCGAAGCACACGCCCTTGCCGACCAGCACCAGTTTCGGATCGTCGAGCTTGCCCCAGCTCAGCTCGATCAGGCGCGGCTCGCGATGGCTGGCGCGGCCAACGGCGTGGATGGTGGGGAAATTGGCTTTCAGCAGTTCGTCGCCGACCCAGTCCCGCACCTTGGCCTTGTGCGTCTTGCCCAGCGTCTTGATGGCGTCGCCGATCTGCTCGGGGCCCATGTCTTCGGTGGGCGTGTTGACCAGGTCGCGCACCAGCGCGGTGGCGTCGACCAGCGGCTGCACGGCGGCGAACACCGCGGCGTCGACGCTCAGCGTGGCCGGCTCGCGCTTGGCCTTGCGATAGCGGGTGAACTGGTAGGCGCCAAGCGCCCAGCCCAGTGCAGCCTGTTGCGCATCGAGTGCAACGCCATCTTCGGCAAGTTGGTAGGTGCCTTCGGGCAGCGTCGCCGGAAGTGCGGCCAGCGCGGCGAGTGGCTGCGTGGCGTCCACGCCGACCAGCACCCGCTCCAGCTTGCCGTTCGCATCGGGCAGCAGCAGCGTGCTGCCGGGCTTGGCATCGAAGCCTTGCGTGGTCAGCCAGCGGCGCTGCGTGGCACTGAGGCGCTTGCGCGTGGCGGCGAGGTGGGAAGTGTCGGTGGCCTCGACGGCAATGCGTTGGCGCGGGGCGGATGAACGTTCGATCAGGGCGGGCATGCGGACTCCTCTTGGCGCGTTGCGACGCGTCTTCATTCGGTTATGCCAGCCGCACATGATGCGCGCATTCGCTGGCGCTGCCTATGCGGATGGGCCATGTGCCGGTTGCGCATCGAGCCAGTCGGCCAGGGCGCCGAGGTCGCGCAGATCCAGCTCGGGCGCGGGGCCAAGCGCCGCGGGCCAGGGCTCGCCGGTGCGATTGATCCATGCCGCGTGCAGGCCGGCATCGCGTGCGCCGGCCACGTCCATCACCGGGTCGTCGCCCACGTGCAGGATCTCGTCCGGTGCCACGCCCAGGCGTTCGGCCGCTGCGTGGAAGATGCGCGGATCGGGCTTGGCGACGCCGGCGTCACGTGCGCACACGCGTGCGGCGAAATGCCCGTGCAGGCCGATGCGCTCGAGGTCGGCATTGCCGTTGGTCAGGCTGGCCAGCGGCAGGCGCGCGGCCAGGCGTTCCAGCGCGGGCAGGGCGTCGGGATACAGCTCGACGCGATTGCGCGCGCTGAAGTAGACCTCCCACAACGCCTCCAGCGGTGCCTCGTCGATGCCGCAGGCGGCGAACGCGCGCTGCATGGTGAGGTGGCGCTGGGTAGTGAAATCATGCGCCAGGTCGAGCCGTTCGGCGGCGACCTGCGCGCGCAGTTCGCGCATGGCCGGGATCGGCCACGCGCGGGCTACATCGGGGTGATTCGCCTGCAGCCACGCATCCAGTTCGCGGTCGGCGGACTCCAGGGCCGGCAGCACCGGCCACAAGGTGTCATCCAGATCCAGCGTGATGGCGCGGATGCGCACGCTCAACGCGCGCTGAGGCGCAACACTTGTCCCGCATGCACGGTGTTGCCGGCCAGGTGGTTCCAGTCGCGGATCTGCGCCACGTCCAGGTGGTGCTTGTGCGCGATGGAGTAGAGCGTTTCGCCCGGGGCCACCTTGTGGGTCGGGACGTGGACGGAAGCAGTCGCCCGCTCGTGCGTGCGGGTGTGTGTGCTGGTGGGACGGTCGCGGCTCACGTAGCTGTCCGAGCGCACGCGGGTGAAATCGCTGCCGCGGCTACCGGTGTCCGCCACGGTAACGGCATCGCTGCGCACGCCCTTGAGGCTGCTTGGCCCCGGCGCGGCGACCACACTGCTGTGCACGTCGGCGAGCTTGGGCGTGCTGGCTGTCTTGCTGACTGTCTTGGCCGCTGCCGCGGTTGCCAATGCATCGCGACGCGCGTTGCGTTCGGCCAGTGCCTCACGCGCGGCGAGCGTGCGCTGGGACGTCGGCGCAGACGCCACGCGCGAAGCGTAGGTGGCACCCGGTGCGGAAATCGGCGTGGTCGACTGGCTCGGCGCCGTCGGCACCCGACGCGCGCCCACTTCGGCAAGGATGCGCGAGCGGCGCGCGCTGTCCATCGAGGCCAGCACGGTGCCGTCCTGGTACGGCAGCAGGTGATGCTTGCGCAGTACGGCCTGGCCCTTGGCGCTTTCGGTGAAATCGATGAACGATTTCGCCTGGGCGGCATTCGGGCTGTCGGCATGGGTGACCAGGTAGATCGGCGTGTACAGCGGGTAGCGACCGCTGGCGACATTGGCCACGGTCGGGGCACTGCCATCGATGTGCAGCATCTTCACCTTGCGGTTGCCCTCGACGCTGGACAGCGTGGTGGCGCCCAGCGAATGCGGATCGAGCGCAATGCCCTGTTCCAGCGAGGTGGTGGTGAGGTACAGGCGCGGCGCGGCGACCGGCTGGTTGCCCCGACCGAACAGCAGCTTGCGCAGGCTGAATTCCACGCCATCGCCGGGGCTGGCCACGGCATACACGTTGATCGGTGCGTTCGGGCCGCCCACTTCGCTCCAGTTGTGGATCTTGCCGTAGTAGATGTCGTGCAACTGCTTCAGCGTGAGGCTGTCGACCGGGTTGTTGGCGCTGGTGATCATCACCAGGCCATCCCATGCCACCGGCGTGAAGGTGAGGCCGCGATCTTCGGCGCTGCCGTCGCTGCCGCGCACGCTGCCGGCGAGGTCGGCCGAGCCGTTGTTCACCGCGTCGATGCCGGCGGCGGTATTGAACGGATGCCCGACCAGCTTGCCGTGGCCGGACTGTTGCCAGGCCTTGGCCATGCCTTCGACCACGCCGTGCGCCGTGACGATGTCGCCGCTCCACGTAAGGGTTTGACTGGCCGCGAAGGCGGTGGTGGCGATGCAGGCGCAAAGCAGCGCGGCGGGAAGCAGGCGCGTGGAACGGACGGACATGATGATGGATAACCCCGGTAATGAAGAGGGCAAAGGGTGCCGCCAGTGGGGCGGTGCTGCAGTGACGCAATCGCGGTATTTCAGCCGTCGGCGGCAAAAACATCAAGCATGGTCATGTGCTTGCGTTAAGTATTGCCGCCACGGAAGGCGAACTGGCTAGTTCAGTAAAAGGGGGTAAATGTTCGTCATTCCAGCGGAGGCTGGAATCCGGTGCCTTTTCCATGTGGCGAAAATCATGTGATCCCGGCTTACGCCGGGATCACATGCATCGGAGGTCGATGGCGCCGTGAGCGTCATGGAATCTGTACGTAATGCAGGTTGCCGTGGCTGGCGACCACCAGCGTCAGCACGCGTGGCTGCATGCCGGCCAGGCGCTGCATGTCGCGCACGCTGGTGACGCGATAGTTGCCCACGCCGACCACGATGTCGCCGGTGGCCAGACCTGCCTGCGCGGCATCGCTGCCCGCGCGCACCGACACCACGGCGACGCCGGCCACGCCCTGGCTGCGCTGGTTTTCGCCCAGTTCGCTGAATTCCACGCCGGCCAGGCGCGGATCAAGCGCGCGACCGTCCAGCGTGGCGAGTTTCTCCGGCGTCAGCGTGGCGCTCATCTTCCGCTCGGCGCCGTTGCGGCGGATGGTCATGTTCACCACGCTGCCGACCGGCTCCAGCCCTTCGGTGTTGTGCAATTGCTGGCTGTCGTGCAGCGGCTTGCCGTCCACCGTCGTGATCACGTCGCCGACGGCGAGCCCGGCCTTGTCGGCCGACGAGCCGCGCACCACGTTCGTCACCACCACGCCGTTGTTGTTGGACAAGCCCAGCATGCGCGCGATGCGTGGCGTGATGTCCTGCGTCTGCAGGCCCAGCGTGCCGCGGCTGACCTTGCCATGCGCGATCAACTGGCGCATCACCTCGCCGATCAGGTCGGACGGAATCGCGAAGCCGATGCCCGCGCTGGCGCCGGAAGGCGAGTAGATCATCGAGTTGATGCCGACCAGTTCGCCGCGCAGGTTCACCAGCGCACCGCCGGAGTTGCCGGGGTTGATCGAGGCGTCGGTCTGGATGAAGTTCTGATAGCCGGAGCCGCCCAGGCCCGAGCGACCCAGTGCCGAGACGATGCCGGAGGTGACCGTCTCGCTGAGTCCGAACGGTTCACCCACCGCCACCACGAAATCGCCCACGCGCAGCTTCGACGAATCGGCCAGCGGCAGCGCCTGCAGATGATCGGCCTTGATCTTCACTACCGCCACGTCGGTGGCCGGATCGGTGCCGACCAGGGTGCCCTTGAAGCTGCGCCCATCCTGCAGCGTCACCGTGATGTCGTCGGCGCCGCCCACCACGTGGTTGTTGGTGATGATGTAACCCTTGGCCGCATCCACGATCACGCCCGAACCCAGGCTTTGTTCCACCCGTTCGCGCGGCGTGTTCGGCAGGCCGAAGAACTGGCGGAAGATCGGATCGCTGAAATACGGGTCGCGCACGGCCACGCGGGTCTTGGTGGAAATGTTCACCACCGCCGGCGTCACGTGCGCCAGCATCGGTGCCAGCGACGGCATCGGCTGACCATCCACCGACGGCGGAATGCCGGCGTGTCCGGGCAACGAAAGCGCACCGCCGAGCACGGCGACAAAAGCGGCGGCAAGCCAGCGCGAAGCGCGGGAACGATGATGCGGCATGGGTTCCTCCTGCATGCACGGTTAAGCGGTGCTGGTTCGACTCGCGCCGGCGGCTGCGGTTCCTTTGAACGGGCACCGGCGAATATGGTCGCGGGTACTTTACAACCACCGGCCCCGGGTTTACTTTGCCAACTCACCAGCAACCACAACATCTTGTGTGTTCGTGAGGACGGGGAGCCCAGATGCAGGTGATGATCACCAGGTCGTCGCGGGCTTCGAATGAGGATCCAGCGGGGCGCCTGGCCGCCCGGGAGATCGGCAAACAATGACTACCGTGCGCGCTCCAGCCGCTCAACCCGATGTTGCGGAGATTCCCCTGCAGCCGGCCTCCCAGGACATCTGGGACAAGAAGTACCGCCTGCGCACCAAATCGGGTGAACCGGTCGACACCGATGTCGATGGCACCTGGCAGCGCGTGGCCCGCGCCTTGGCCGACGTGGAAGCGACCCCGGAGCTGCGCACGCACTGGAACGAGCGTTTTCTGTGGGCGCTGCGCCATGGCGCGATCCCGGCCGGCCGCATCACCTCCAATGCCGGCGCGCTGGCGCACAAGCCGGCCACCTCCACGATCAACTGCACCGTCTCCGGCACCATCCGCGATTCGATGGACAACATCCTGGAGAAGGTGCACGAAGCCGGGCTCACGTTGAAGGCCGGTTGCGGCATCGGCTACGAATTCTCCACGCTGCGTCCGCGCGGCGCGTACGTGTCCGGTGCCGGCGCGTACACCAGCGGCCCGCTGTCGTTCATGGATATCTACGACAAGATGTGCTTCACCGTGTCGTCCGCCGGCGGTCGTCGCGGCGCGCAGATGGGCACGTTCGACGTCAGCCACCCGGACGTGAAGGAATTCATCAAGGCCAAGCGCGAAGACGGTCGCCTGCGCCAGTTCAACCTCTCGCTGCTGGTCACCGACGGCTTCATGCAGGCAGTGGAGCACGACCAGGACTGGCCGCTGGTGTTCCCGGTGCACGTGAAGGAACGCGACGAGGTCAACCTGGACGATCCGGCCCAGGTGGTCTGGCGCGAATGGCCCACCCACGAGAACTACGTCGACCGCGAGGATGGCCTGGTCGCCTGCAAGATCTACGGCCACATCCGCGCGCGGCACCTGTGGGACATGATCATGGTTTCGACGTACGACTACGCCGAGCCCGGGTTCATCCTGATCGACAAGGTCAACGAGATGAACAACAACTGGTGGTGCGAGCACATCCGCGCGACCAACCCTTGCGGCGAACAGCCCTTGCCGCCCTATGGTTCCTGCCTGCTCGGTTCGGTGAATCTCACCAAGTTCGTGCGCGATCCGTTCGGGCCGAAGGCGCGTTTCGACTGGGACGAGTACCGCGAGGTGGTGAAGGTATTCACCCGCATGCTCGACAACGTGGTCGAGATCAACGGCCTGCCACTGGAGCAGCAGCGCAACGAGATCATGGGCAAGCGCCGCCATGGCATGGGCTTCCTCGGCCTGGGCAGCACGCTGGCCATGCTGAAGATACGCTACGGTGGGACCGAAGGCGTGGCCTTCACTGAGGACGTCTCGCGCGAGATGGCGGTGGCCGGTTGGGAAGTGGCACTGGACCTGGCCAGGGAGAAGGGCGCCGCGCCGATCCTGCTGCAGGACTTCACCGTCACCGGCGACATGCTGCGCAAGCGCCCGGAAATGGCGCGCGACGGCTACAAGGTCGGCGACAGCATTCCCGGTCGCGTGCTGCACGCCAGGTACAGCCGCTACATGCAGCGCGTGGCGGAAGTGGCGCCCAACCTGGTCGAGCAACTGGCCGAGACCGGCGCGCGTTTCACCCACCACACCTCGATCGCGCCCACCGGCACCATTTCCCTGTCGCTGGCCAACAACGCCAGCAACGGCATCGAGCCGAGTTTCGCCCACCACTATTCGCGCAACGTGATTCGCGAAGGCAAGAAGTCGAAAGAGAAGGTCGAGGTCTTCAGTTTCGAGCTGCTTGCCTACCGCGCGCTCATCAACGCCGGCGCCATGCCGCTTTCCGAAGACCCGGCGACCAAGCTGCCGGACTATTTCGTCGCCGCCGACGACATCGGTCCCAAGCAGCACGTGGACATCCAGGCCGCCTCGCAGAAATGGATCGACTCATCCATTTCCAAGACCGCGAACGTGCCCACCGACTACCCCTACGAAGACTTCAAGGACATCTATTTCTACGCCTACAAACAGGGCCTGAAAGGATGCACCACCTTCCGTTTCAACCCTGCCGCATTCCAGGGCGTACTGGTCAAGGATGCCGACCTTGCAAATACCCTCTACCACTTCGAACTGGAAGACGGTAGCGTTATCGAACTGAGAGGCAATGAAGAGGTGGAATACGACGGTGAGATGCATACCGCCGCCAACCTTTTCGATGCCTTGAAGGAAGGGTATTACGGCAAGTTCTAGTTGTAGTTCCAACCCACGAGAAGTACATACAACCGTCCGAGGGGATCACCTGCATGTCCATCGATAACGAGATCGAAGCGCAAGACAGCGCCGCACCGGCCGCTCCGGCGGTTGAGGCTCCTGCCGCTCCCGCTGCTGCACCCGTCAAGAAAGCGCCGGCCCGCAAGAAGCCTGCTGCCAAGAAGGCTGCGGCGAAGAAGCCGGCTGCGAAGAAGGCCGCCAAGAAAGCCGCACCCGCCAAGAAGGCAGCGGCCAAGAAGGCCGTGAAGAAGGCGGCCACCAAGAAAGTAGCCAAGAAGGCTGCGGCCAAGAAGACGGCGAAGAAGGCTCCGGCCAAGAAAGTCGCCGCCAAGAAGGCCGTGAAGAAAGCCGCCAAGAAGGTGGCCAAGAAAGCCACGGCCGCCAAGAAGTCGGTGAAGAAGGTTGCCAAGAAGGCAGCCGGCAAGGCGAAGAGAGTGGCCAACAAGCCGGCGAAGAAAGTCGCCGCGAAGAAAGCCGGCAAGAAGGTCGCAGTCAAGAAAGTAGCCAAGAAGGCCGGCGTCAAGAAGGCCTCCGTGAAGAAGGCGGCGCCGAAAAAGGCCGCCGGCAAGAAAACCGTCGCCAAGGCGTCGGTGAAGAGGTCCACTGCCAGCAAGAAGGTGAGCGTGAAGGCGGCCAGCAAGCCTGCCGCCAAGAAGGCCACCCGCAAGAAGTAAGTCCCGACACGCCCGGTCCGGCCGCGTGCCGGACCGGGCGCGTTTTTTCCGCGCCGCGCGCCGCCATCCATCCAGGAAGAACACACCATGGCGATCAAGATCGAAAAGAAGATCACGGGCTACAACGTCGTCAAGCCCGAAGACAAGGCCGCGCCGGCCGCCGCTTCCGCCTCGCCCCAGGTCGTCGCCAAGCCCGCCGAGCCCAAGCAGGCCGAAGTCATCCAGATGCACGAGAGCCTGGAGCGTCCCGAGACGCTGGTCGGCTCCACCTTCAAGATCAAGTCGCCGCTGTTCGAGCACGCGTTGTACGTCACCATCAACGACATCGTGCTCAACGCCGGCACCAGACACGAACAGCGCCGCCCCTTCGAGATCTTCATCAACTCGAAGAACATGGACCACTTCCAGTGGATCGTGGCGCTCACCCGCATCCTCTCCGCCGTGTTCCGCAAGGGCGGCGACGTCACCTTCATCGTGGAAGAGCTCAAGGCCGTATTCGACCCGCGCGGCGGCTACTTCAAGTCCGGCGGCGTCTACATGCCCAGCATCGTGGCCGAGATCGGCGCGGTGCTGGAGCAGCACATGAAGAACATCGGCCTGATCCACGACCCGGAAATGAGCGACAGCCAACGCGCACTGATCGCCGAAAAGCGCGCCGCTTACGAGGCCGCCAGCGCAAAAAAAAACTCTGACACCAGCTCTGTAGGAGCGCATCCTGTGCGCGAAGCTTCCGCCACAACTGAGTCCGAAACCGAATCCGAAACCTCCAGCTTCCCGCCCGGCGCCACGTTGTGCCACAAGTGCAACACCCAGGCGCTAGTGCTGATGGACGGCTGCCAGACCTGTCTCAACTGCGGATATTCGAAATGCGGTTGATGTGACCATCGGCGTCGCTTGGATAGGGGCGGGACTCTTTTTTAGCGACCCTCGATCCCGGCGTTGCCATCTGGCAATGGTTGGACCATGGCCATCGCCAGCATCCAAGGATGTCAGTCAGGCAGCGCTGCCACTTTTGCCATTACTGCACGTAGGCGTCTCGCCGGCTTGTCCTCTCGCCCTTCGGAACGCCATGCGACGACGCCGTCGGGGCGCACCAGCGAACAGCCTTCGTGCGTCACTCCGAAAGCATGTTCGAATGGCATGTCCGCGGGGAATTCCGCATCCATGCCGACCTGGATGCATTCCAGCGGAATGTGGATGTCTTGGGCGACTTCCCGGGCGGCCGTGACCCACGTCGGGTCAGGCGTCATCAGGACGAAGTTCCGGGTGAACATGTCGATCGTCGAAATCAGTTTCCCGTCGCGTTTCACCCAGACGTGCGGAGCGCGCACGCCTGGCTGGCCCGCCCAGGTTTCCGGCTCGGCAGCCGGTGGCAGGTCCATACCGGCGCCGATGACGGCACTCGACCGCGATAACTGGCCAAGCTCCATGGCTGCGGCGCTGTACAAGAGCTTGTCGTCTACGCTCCCACCTACCCACCGCGCGTAGTCCGGACGTGCGAATGTCTGCTGGTGGCGCAACCAGCCAATGGGCTGGCGCTCATCGTTGTAGGTATCGAGCAGCGCGTCACCTGCGCCGTGCCGGAGTACCAGTTCGAGCTTCCATGCGAGGTTGTAGACATCGTCGATGCCGGTGTTTGCGCCAAAACCGCCGCGTGTTGGTGGCAGTTGATGTGCAGCATCCCCCGCGAGGAATATCCGGCCCACGGCATAGCGTTCGGCAATGCGCCCGGCCATCTCCCATCGGCCAGTGGCCAGAATGTCGAAGGTCATCGGCTTGCCGAGTGCTTGCGCAACCGCGGCCTTGAGTGCCAATTCGTCCCGCTCATCGTCATCGTGGAACATCAGAACCCAGCGACCATCACCGTAGGTCGTCAGGAAGGCTTGCAGGCCGGGCTGCTCGATCACGAACTGATGGATGCCCCGGTCGAGGTAGGCATCTGCCTCCCGACACCGGAACAAGACGCTTCGCATCGTGCGAAGATACCCAACGCCTTGGCGTGCAATGCCGAGTCGTTCGCGAACAAAGCTGTCTGCGCCATCGGCCGCGATGAGATACCGGGCGCGCATGCCGTATTCGGCACCTGTTGCGCGTTCGCGTACATGCACCGTCACGCTGTCCCCATACTGTTCGAATGACAGCATCTCGACGCCTAGGCGAAGGTCAGTGCCCAGTTCCCGCGCGCGCTCGCGCAGCAGTGGCTCAAGCACGTCCTGCGCAACGGCAGCGCCCGTGCATGGCGATGCGGCGCTGGTCCCATCGTTCTCGGGACTTTCACCAGGTGTCCACGGTGTTTCACCGATCCACTCGCCAGCCAGGCTTATCGCCCTGGTCCGGCGTAACCGCGTTCCGGGGGCGACTTGGGGCACTTTCTCATCGAGCCCTGTGGCGCGGAAGAATTCCAGCGTGTGCTCGGTATATCCCATGGCGCGTGGATGGGGCGAACTACCAGTGTGTTTTTCGATCACTGTGGCGCTGACGCCGCGCCAGCCGAGGAAGACTGCAGCGGACAATCCGACAAGGCTGCCGCCGATGATGAGGATGTCTGTCTGTTGCATGCGGGATGCTCCTGTTATCCGTGAGTGGCATATCAGGACGCGTCAAGTTCACTGGGCGGAAGGCCCGCGGTTGCGACTGCAAGCTCGCCTTTTGCGGGAAACACGACCAGAAAGCGAGACACGTCGCCTTCTGTCGTGGTCCGCGGCCCGGAGGGCTGGATTGAAGCTTTGGGGAAGCTCCCCGAAAGCCGACCGGGGCTTACCAGACCGGTCCACCATTTTCGACGCGTGAAAGTTACCTGGCCGTGGTTGAAAAGACAAAGGGGTAAAGGTGCCGCCAACGCAAACCTTGCGAACCCGAGGGTCAGATCAAGTGCGAACCTGTGGGCCAGTGACTGGAAGTCCTTGAAAGCACAGACGCTGGATTCTTGCTTGGCCGCCCCTTCGGCCGTTGAGAGCCGCAGGAATGACGAGCAGAAAGTCGATTGATCGGACCTTCCCTAAGCCGCTGCAAGACGACCATCGTGGCCTACTCTGGTAACGCGCGCTGCGCCGTCCGCAATGCGTCGGGCGAAGGCGGTGCCTGTGTGCGCGACGCCCGATTCCGTGCTGGCGCGAGCACCCCGCTGATCGCAAACGCTTGCGACGAAATTCATCCTGCGTTTGGCACCGCCAAACAATGCTGGACGTCCCACAAACAGCGCGGAGAGTGTCATGGGAATTCTGGATCTTGCGGGTGAGATTGCAGGTGCAGTGGCCGCGGTCGAGGGTGCTGAGAAGTTGGATCCGAATGCAGGGCTGTTGACCAAGGGCGTCGCTGCCTTTGCCGGTTTCAAGGGCGCGGGTGCGCTGGAGTCGATGATCGGCAACAAGGAAGAAGCGGCCGATGCAGACTCGGCAGCGCCGGATGCTGACGCCGATCCGCAAGCCTGATTTTTCTGTTTTGATTGATCCGGGCCAGCCCTTTCCGGGCTGGCCTTTTTGCGTTCCTGATTAGCAACGAAGCTCAGCTAAAAAAGACCGTTCGCGCTGAGCGTAGCTTGCGGTGGCAAGCGTACGCGGAGAGTAGCCATGGATGGCTACGGCTTTGAGGAGCGAGGAAGTCGAAGCGCTTGCAGGCCATCACCCTTCGACTCCGGCCCTGCGGGCCTACGCTCAGGGCGAACGGTGGGGCGTTGGCTGAACCTTGTCGCTAGTTTGGAGAGCTGGGAACCGGGGAGTCGGTCAGGTACCGTGGCAAGGGGTAACGGAGTGCGGGCTTTATCGATGGCGCAGGCGGCCCACGACGCTACGCGTGCGCAGCGAAGCCAGCCGGGCTATCGTGCCGCTCTGATCGCGAAGAAAAGCCATGGCGAAATGCTGCGACCCATCGCGACAGTGAATCCGAATGATCCTCTCTGCCGCATCGGTGAAGAGATCGGGGCAGTCCAGCAGCGGTTGGAGCCAACCATGTCTGACAAGGGGGCGGAGTGCACTTCCATGGAAAGTTGACCTTGATGCTTGCGCCCATGATCAGGACATGGCGCGGCATGACGGTCCGGCGTCTCGGCGTGGCCTTTCTTGCGGTTGGCCTGCTGGCCTTGGGTGGTTGCGCCACCGCGCCGCCTCGCGACAGCCAGAACATCTGCCAGGTCTTCGCCCAGTACCCGAGTTGGTATCGCGATGCGCGGGCGACGCAGAAGCGCTGGGGCACCCCGGTCAATGTGCTGATGGCGTTTGTGCGAAGGGAGTCCGACTTCCGTGCGAAGGCGCGTCCGGCCCGGCCATGGTTCCTGTTCATTCCGCTGCCGCGCCGGTCGAGTGCCTATGGCTATGCGCAGGCGCAGGACCCGGTGTGGAAGGAATATCGGAAGGAGAACGGCCACTGGTTCAAGAGCCGCAAGCGCATGGGCAGCTCGCTCGATTTCCTTGGCTGGTACACGGACCGCATCCATCGCGAGCTGGGTATCTCCAAGTGGGACCCGAAACACCTGTATCTGGCTTATCACGAAGGCATCGGTGGTTATCGCAGCGGCCAATGGCGGCATGATCGCCACTTGCTGCAGACTGCCGATGAAGTCGACCACCTGGCTCGCGAGTACGGCGCCCAACTGCGGCGCTGCAGATAGGCCGGCGAGTAACGACAACGCAGGTGCGCGGCGTGCTCAACCGGGCTATCGTGGCGCCCTGATCACGAAGAAAAACCATGACGAAAAGCTACGACCCGCCGCTGGCCACGAACCCGCATGATCCCCTTTACCGCGTCGACAAGGGGATTCGGGCAGCCCAGCAGCGACTGGATGCCGCTATCGACGCGAAGCGGCATCACACCAGCCAGAACCTGGCCCACGAAGTGATCAAGGAGGCCCGCGAAGGACTGAAAAAGTCCGAGCTGCTGCGCGTGCTCAGGATCAAGGAACTCGCGCGGAAGGCGGCGGAGATCGCGGCAGCTCGAAAGTAGGGAAGCGCAAAAGCGGGCGCAAGGCGGGAAAGAGCCTATGCTGCAAGGCATTGACCCGGAGGGACTTATGTCATGGCCGATGTTTCCGGTACGACAAGCAATGGCTTTGCGTACGAGGGGGAATACCAATTGCCGACGGCGGGCCGCGTCCTCTGGTCGGTGACGTTCCGCAAGGACGGTGATTTCGCCGGCATCCGACATGGGGTTGTGCGTGGCCTGCAGGATGCCGACGCGGCTGGGCTGGACGAAGCGGTGAGGCGCGATATCGAGTCGACGTGGACGATGTCGCGCTGACGCCGGGTGGTCATCACCAACCCGGGTCTGCTTATTTCAAGGCAGGGCTATCCTCGCACCCTGCACACTTTTTCGCGTAGAGCAGCTGCATGTCCCTCAAAGCCGATTTCGAACTGATGGCCCGCTACAACCAGTGGATGAATGCGCGCCTCTACGCGCAGGCCGCGGCACTGGACGAGACAGAGCTGCAGGCGGATCGCGGTGCGTTCTTCGGCTCGATCCTGGCCACGCTGGCGCATATCCATGCCGCCGACGCGCATTGGCTGCGGCGCTTCGCCAACGCAATGCCCGGGCTGGCTTCGCTGGACCCGGTACGCGCGATGCCGTTGCCCGAACTGGTTCGCGGCATCGTGTTTCCCGATTTCGCCACGTTGCGCGCGGACCGTGAAGCGCTGGATACGGCCATCATCGCGTTCACCGTCGAAGCCATCGACGACGTGTACGCGCAGCCGCTGAGCTATACCAACAGCGCCGGTGAGTCGCATACCAAGCCGGCCGGGCTGGTGCTGCGCCATGTCTTCAACCACCAGACCCATCATGGCTCTCTCGCGTTTGGTGTGGTTGATCTTCACGCCGGTATCTGCTGAGCCGCATGCGTCCACGGATTCTTTGGCAG
>NZ_JBGBPX010000019.1:0-64131 GCF_041107475.1 Rhodanobacter sp. FW021-MT20
ACCCAAACGGACATGCACCTGCTGCGATAGAAAAACTCTATCGCTGCAGCTTTGAAATCGACATTCTCAACAGCCTGTTAGATCCTCCTTGACCCATAAATAGCGCATTGTTTGCATCCTTAGAAGCAATTTTATCGGTAGTCAAAAAAACACGCCCGGAACTGTCTGGTTTAATCACTCCAGAAGACTTTATAGCAGAAGCTCCTTCAGCATCCGTGTAGTGATACAGAGTCCCTGCATCTTTAGCGACATCTTCAGTTACCTCGGCGACCCCTTTGGCGACATTAGCCGCCTCCTCACCTTTGCCAAGCGTCGCGATGGTGACGGCCGCCATGACTATATTGCCGGTGCCAGCACCCGTACCTTTATCAGCCACTTGGCTAACCGGCTCTGCACCGAGGGCACTCCACACCGCCCCTGCAAATGCCCAACCATAAGTTGCTAGATGATTTCCAGCATTAGCCGAGGCCTGGGCATTCTCATCGATGATCTCGCCAACGCTATCGCGCCCATCCGGATCGGTGCGATTGATCGGATTATTGTCCGCATACGCATACCGATTGAAACTGTACACATTCCCCGGGCTCACCCCCACCGGGTCCGGGCTCAGGAAACGACCGCCACTCGGGTCATCGTACCGCTGCTGCATATAAACGAGCCCCGTCTCCGGGTCGTTCACATGCCCCGTATATCCCGGTCCATTCGGCGCCGTGCCCAGCGCGATGCTGCCATACGGCGAGTAATCGAACCGGGCGGTGATGTGGCCCTGCGCATCAGCCTCGGCCAGCGGCGTGCCTGCGGGTCGGTGACACATACGTCACCGTGCCGGCATGGGCCGTGACCACCTTGAGCAGCCCTACCAAGCAAAGCCCCACCCACTTGAATGTCATCGTGCGCATCTCGCCTGCCTCCCTGTCAATCAATCCACGCTCGCGGTGACCCAGGCGCTCCAAGCGGAACACTCCGCTCCACTGCACGCGCGCACGCTGACGGGATACACAATGCGGCGGCAGAGGAATTCGTTCTGCCAGTGCTCTCCAATCACTACCATCGTCGCCGCCAGCACCCGTCGTTGGTGAATTTGTCGATGTGCGATGGAAGCACAGTGCAACCGGCCGGGATGACGACGCACGCGCATTCCTTACCTCACCACTACTGGCGAAATGCAGTCTGCGGGTGCCAGCTCAGTCGACCTGCGCCACATCCCCGCGCGAAATCATGCTGCGATAGTCACGTGGCGTCATGCCTACGGTGGCCTTGAATTGGCGTGCGAATGCGCTCTGGTCGCCGAAGCCGCAGGCCTGGCCTATCGCGGCCACACTGCTGCTGCCAGCGAGCAGGCGCATCGCCGCTTCGATGCGCAGCTTGGTCAGCAGTTGTTGCGGGGTGAGCTGGAATACGCGGCGGAAATACCGTTCGAGCTGGGCCACGGAGACATCGGCCAAGCCGGCCAGCGTTTGCACGCGCACGTTCTCCGCGTAATGGTCGTTCAGGTGATCGAGCACGCGGCGCAGGCGCAGGTAAATGGGGTGTTTGCCATCCGGCTGGCCCAGGTCGCGCGAGATGCCCAGCACGCCGCGGATTTCGTCGTGCTCGCGCAGCGGACGCTTGCAGGTCAGGCACCAACCGGGCGCGCGGTTGGGGAAGATGTGCATCTCAAGCTGGTTTTCCACCGTTTCGCCCAGCAGCACGCGCTGGTCCTGCCGCGCGTAGGCACTGCCCAGTGCCGCCGTGAACAGCTCGGTTACGCTGCGTCCGATCACTTCGTCGCGCCGTTTCAGGCCGAGCCGGCGCACCAGGGTGAGGTTGGCGTGGGTATAGCGGCCGGCGGTGTCCTTGATGAAGAACACCACGTCCGGCAATGCGTCCAGCAGCGCTTCCAGTTCGCTGGCTGGCACCAGCATCGGCGGGTGGGAATCGATACCGCCAACCTGGTCGACGACGCCACGACCCGTGCCATCGGAAGCCGGTCGAACCGGAGATTTTCGCGCCTTGGCCATTGTGCTGACTTCCGCATCCAGTAACGAGAAACGCTGCTAGACCATACCCGATCCGCAGGCCGATGATGACGCCATGCACAGCATCGACATCATCGACTCGCACACCGGCGGCGAACCCACCCGGGTCGTCGTGGGCGGATTCCCGCAACTGCAAGGCACGACCCTGCGGGAGCAGCGGCAGGCTTTCGCCGAGCATCACGACCACTGGCGCCGCGCCGTGATCTGCGAGCCGCGCGGTTCGGACGTGATGGTCGGGGCGTTGCTGCTGCCGGCGCGATCGGCCGATGCCTGCGCCGGCGTGATTTTCTTCAACAACGTCGGCTATCTCGGCATGTGCGGCCACGGCACCATCGGCGTGGTTCGCACATTGGCGCAACTGGGTTGTATCGCTGCTGGCCGACATCGGCTGGAAACACCGGTGGGCACGGTCGACGTGGAATTGCACGACGACAACCGCGTCTCCATCGACAACGTGGAAAGCTATCGGCACACCGCGAACGTGTGCGTGGACGTGCCCGGCTACGGCCGCGTGTGTGGCGACGTCGCCTGGGGCGGCAACTGGTTCTTCATCACCGGCGACGTGCCGCTGCCGCTGGACCTGGCCCACCAGCGCGAGTTGAGCGCGTATACCGAAGCGATCCGCCACGCATTGGAAGCGGCGCATGTCACCGGCGCCGACGGTGCCGAGATCGACCATATCGAGCTCAGCGGAGCATCGCCCACAGCGGGCGTGCATTCGCGCAATTTCGTCTTGTGCCCCGGCATGGCCTGGGATCGCTCACCATGCGGCACCGGCACCAGCGCCAAGCTGGCCTGCCTTGCCGCCGACGGCAAACTTGCCGCGGGTGAAACATGGCGACAGGAAAGCATCCTCGGGAGTGTGTTCGAGGGTCGCTACACGCCAAGCCCGTGCGGCATCCATCCGCACATCACCGGCATCGCGTATATCACCGCCACGGCCAACCTGTTGATCCACGACAACGACCCCTTCGCGTGGGGCTTCGGCCACCCGTGAGCCATGTCGACCTCATCGTCGTCGGCGCCGGCATCATCGGTGCAGCGTGTGCCGATGCGGCCGCGGCAGCGGGGCTGCGCGTGGCCATCGTCGAACCGGGCCCGATCGGCGGCGGCTCCACCGCCGCGGCGATGGGGCATCTGGTGGCGATGGACGACGATCCGGCGGAACTGGCGCTGTCGCGTTATTCGCTGCAACTGTGGGAAGCCTTTGCCGATCTGGCCGAGGTCGAGTTCAGCCGTTGCGGCACCTTGTGGGTGGCGCGTAGCCCGCAGGAAACCGGCGCCATCGACACACGCATTGCGCGACTGGCCGCGGCCGGCATCGAGGCGTGCGCCGTCGATGCCGACGAGCTGTATCGACTCGAACCGCTGCTGGCGCCCGGCATGGCCGGTGGCCTGCGGGTGCCCGGCGACGCGGTGGTCTATCCGCCACGGGTGGCGCTGCATCTGGTAAAGCGCGCGTGCGCCCACAGCGCAACTCTGCATCACGGCCGCCGCGTGCTCACGTTGGACGATGGCGCCGTGACGCTGGACGACGGCAGTCGCCTGCTCGGCCCGGTGCTGGTCGCTACGGGCTGCGCACTGCCGCAGTTGCTGCCGCAATTGCCAATGCGGTCGCGCAAGGGCCATCTTGTCATCACCGACCGCTATCCCGGCCTGCTGCATCATCAGGTGCTGGAACTGGGTTATGCCGACAGCGCGCACGGCGACGCCGACAGCAGCGTGGCCTTCAACGTGCAGCCGCGGCCGACCGGGCAGATCCTGATCGGTTCGTCGCGCGAATTCGGCGATGGCGACAGCGCGGTGTCGCCGCCGATGGTGCAACGCATGCTGCAACGCGCGTTCACCTTCATGCCGGGCTTGCGCGACTTGCAGGCGCTGCGCACGTGGACCGGTTTTCGCCCCACGCCGATCGACGGTCGGCCCTACCTGGGCGCAGTACCCGGCTATCGCGACGTGTGGGCCGCCGCCGGCCACGAAGGCCTGGGCGTGACTACCGCATTGGGCAGCGCGCGCTTGTTGATCGACCTGTTGCGCGGCGACACCCCGGCGATCGATCCCGCGCCGTTTGCGCCATCGCGGGTGACGACATGAGCGGCGACCTGATCCACCTGTGCGTCAATGGCCAGTCGGTGGCGGTGCCCGAAGGCGCCAACGTCGCCGCCGCGGTGGCGCAGGTGACCACGCGTTTCCGCCGTTCGGTGCATGGCGAACCACGCGCGCCGCTGTGCGGGATGGGCGTGTGTTTCGAATGCCGCGTGCGCGTGGACGGCCACGCCAACCTGCGCGCCTGCATGACGCCGGTACGCGAAGGCATGCAGGTGCAGACCGATGACTGAGCGCTACGACGTGCTGGTGGTGGGCGCCGGCCCGGCCGGCCTGGCGGCGGCACAAGCGGCGGCCAGTCATGGGCGACGCGTCGGCGTGATCGACGCGCAGGCGCGACCCGGTGGCCAGGTCTGGCGTCACGACATCGCGAAGCCACCGGCCCGCGCCGCGCAAGCCGCCATCGCGGCGATCGAGCACGTCAAGCTGCTGGCCGGCCACACGGTGATCGCCAGCGAAGGCCACACGCTGCGCACCGAATCCGCGCACGGCGCGCACGACCTCGCATACGGCGCACTGATCCTGGCCACTGGCGCCCGCGAATTGCTGCTGCCATTCCCCGGCTGGACGCTGCCCGGCGTCACCGGCGCCGGCGGTCTGCAGGCGCTGGTCAAGCAGGGCTGGCCGATCGCCGGCAAGCGCGTGGTCGTCGCCGGCAGCGGGCCGTTGCTGCTAGCCGCCGCCGACAGTCTGCGCGCGCACGGCGCACAGGTGCTGGGCATCCACGAACAGGCGTCGGCGCGCGCGATGGCCGCTTTCACCGCACAACTCTGGCGCTGGCCCGAACGCGTCGTGCAGGCACTCGGCCTGCGCGCCCGGCTGGCCAGCGTGCCCTATCGTTTCGGTTCGCATGTGCGCGCGGCTTTCGGCAACGACACGCTGGAAGCGGTGGAGATCGTCGGCCCGCACGGGGTGCAACGCGTGGCCTGCGATCACCTGGCTGTCGGCTACGGGCTGGTTCCCGATACCGGACTGGCACGCCTGCTCGGCTGCGCGCTGCAGGACGGTGCGGTGCACCCGGGCGTGCGCGTCGATCCGCTCGGCCGCACCAGCGTGGCGAATGTCTTCGCCGCCGGCGAAGCCTGCGGTATCGGCGGCCTGGCGGTGGCGCGCATCGAAGGCGCCATTGCCGGGCATGCCGCCGCCGGTGACAACGCCGCGGCCACTGCGCTGCTGCCGCGCCGCGCGCGTGCACGCCGTTTCGCCGGTTTGCTGGCGCGCAGCTTTGCGCTCGACCCGCGTCTGCACGCACTGGCCACGCCGCAAACCACGGTATGCCGTTGCGAAGACGTGCCGTTGGGCGCGCTGGACGATTTTTCCGACACCCGCGCCGCGCGCCTGGCCAGCCGCTGCGGCATGGGCGCCTGCCAGGGCCGCATCTGCGGCAGCGCACTGGCCGAACTGGGCCGCTTCATGCCGGCCGGCAGCGGTCGCCCCCCCTTGTTTCCCGTCCGCCTGGACAGCCTTGCGGCATCCGCCGGCGACCTTTCCGTTACTGCTGATTGTTGAGGTAGATATCCATGAATCCGACTTCGCTCTGGCGCGGTGTGCTTCCCGCCATCACCACGCCGTTCGCCGCCGACGGCACGGTCGACCACGCCTTCCTCGCCACGCATGCCCGCACCATGATCGATGCCGGTTGCGTCGGCATGGTGCCGCTGGGCTCGCTGGGCGAAGCGGCGACGCTGGGCTTCGAGGAAAAGCTGGCGATCATGCGCACGCTGGTGGAAGCGCTGGGTGATCGCGCGCCGGTGATCCCGGGCATCGCCTCGCTGTCCACCGACGAGGCCGTGCGCCTGGCACGCGAAGCCAAGGCGATCGGCTGCCGCGGCCTGATGGTGTTGCCGCCCTATGTGTATTCCACCGACTGGCGCGAGATGGGCGCCTACGCCAGCGCGGTGATCGGCGCCACCGACCTGCCGTGCATGCTCTACAACAACCCGCCGGCCTACAAGACCGACTTCCTGCCCGCGCAGATCGCCGAGCTTGCCGCCGCCCATCCGAACCTGCAGGCGGTGAAGGAATCGTCCACCGACGTGCGCCGCATCACCGCCATCCGTCATCTGCTCGGCGACCGACTGGAGTTGCTGGTGGGCATGGATGACGCCATCGTCGAAGGCATCGCCGCCGGCGCCACCGGCTGGATCGCAGGCCTGGTCAACGCCTATCCGAAGGAGTCGGTGAAGCTGTTCGAACTGGCCCGTGCCGGCAACCACGAAGCCGCCGACAAGCTGTATCGCTGGTTCCTGCCACTGCTGCGGCTCGATACCGTGCCGCGCTTCGTGCAGCTGATCAAGCTGGTACAGGAAAAACTGGATCTGGGCAGCGAACGCGTGCGCGCGCCGCGGCTGCCGGTGGAAGGTGACGAACGCGCACAGGCGCTGGACGTCATCCGCCACGCCAACGCCACCCGCCCGGAGCTTTGAGATGAGCGCCACCGAACCGGTATTGATCGCCGGGCAATGGCAGGCGGCCCGCGAGGTCTGCGGAAGCTTCCGTGCCGAGGACCCGACCCGTGGCGAGCCGATCGGCCCGGCGTTTCCGGTTTGCGGTGGCGCCGACATCGAGGCGGCCGTGGCCGCCGCCTGCGAGGCCGCCGCCGCATTGGCGGCCGCCGCACCGGAATGCATCGCCGCGTTCCTGGACACCTATGCCACGCTGATCGACAAGGACGCCGAAACCTTGGTGGCGCTGGCCCACGCGGAAACCGCGTTGGCGGCGCCGACCCGGCTGGCCGGCAACGAGTTGCCACGCACCAGCGACCAGTTGCGCCAGGCGGCCAAGGCCGCCCGCCGTTTCAGCTGGACGCAGCCGGTGATCGACACCAGCAAGGGCCTGCGCGCGCATTACGCCCCCTTGGGCAAGCCGGTGCTGGTGTTTGGCCCCAACAACTTCCCGTTTGCGTTCAACGCGGTGTCCGGCAGCGACTTTGCCTCGGCGATCGTCGCGCGCAATCCGGTGATCGCCAAGGCGCACCCGTCGCACCCGGCGACCAGCAAGCGGCTGGCCGAGCTGGCCCACGAGGCGTTGCGTGCCAGTGGTCTGCCGCTGGCCAGCGTGCAGATGTTGTACCACTTCGACAGCGCACTGGGCCTGCAACTGGCCGGCGACGCGCGACTGGGCGCGATCGCCTTCACCGGTAGCCGCAGCGGCGGGCTGGCGTTGAAGGCGGCGGCGGACAAGGCCGGCGTGCCGATCTACGCCGAGATGTCCAGCGTCAACCCGGTATTCCTGCTGCCCGGTGCGCTGGCCGAACGCGGTGCGGCGCTGGCGCAGGAATTCTTCAGCTCGTGCACGATGGGCAGCGGCCAGTTCTGCACCAACCCGGGCATCGTGATCGTGCCGATGAACCCGGCCGGCGATGCCTTCGTCGCGGCGGCTGTCGAACACTTCGCCACGGCGGCGCCGAACGTGCTGTTCGCCGGCAACGTGCGCGACCGGCTTGAACAGGCGGTCCGTGCGCTGCGCGATGCAGGTGCCGAGCTGCGTGCCGGCGGCGCACCGGGCGATGGTCCCGGCCACCACTACGCCCCCACCCTGCTCAGCGTGGATGAAGCCACCTTCCTTGCGCACGCCGATGCGCTGCAGGGCGAAGCGTTCGGGCCGGCCAGCCTGCTGGTGCGCGCCTCCGGCGTGGAGGCAATGGTGGCCATCGCCAGCCGTTTCGAAGGCAACCTCACCGGCACCCTGTATCGCGCCACCGATGGCAGCGACGACGACGCGTGGCGGCAAGTGGCCGCGGTGCTGCGTCCGCGCGTGGGCCGGCTGTCGTGCAACAAGATGCCGACCGGCGTCGCCGTCAGCCCGGCGATGAACCATGGCGGCCCCTACCCCAGCACCAGCCACGCCGGCTTCACCGCCGTCGGCATGCCGTCGGCAATCCGCCGTTTCGCCGCGCTGCACTGCTACGACGGCGTGCCCGACGACTTGCTGCCGATGGAATTGCGCGACCGCAACCCCGGTGCCATCCCGCGTCTGGTCGACGGCCAATGGACCTGCGCCAACATCACGCCGTCGACGGGAGCCACACCATGAGCGGCCAGATCGGCGGCAGCAGCCTGGCCGCGGCGATGGATTCACTCGTGCCGTTCGAACCGCGCGCCAAGCCCATCGGCGACACGGAATACCGGCAGCGCACCGAACGCGCCCGCGCCTTGCTGCGCCAGCATGGTGGCAACGCACTGCTGCTGACGGCCGGTGCCTCGCTGCGCTATTTCAGCGGCATTCCCTGGGGCGCCAGTGAACGGCTGGTGGCGATGTTGATCACCCTCGACGGTGACCCGCTGGTGTTCTGCCCCGCGTTCGAGAAAGGCTCGCTGGATCACGCCTTGCGCATTCCCGCCGGGCTGCGCCTATGGGAAGAACACGAGGACCCGCAGGCACTGGTCGCCGCGGCCTTGGCCGAGCGCCACGCCGACAGCCTGGCACTGGACCCGGCCGCGCCGTTCGTGGTGTCGACGCGACTGCGCGCGGTCGCGCCGCAGATCCGGCTGCTCGATGCCAGCCCGATCGTCGACGGTTGCCGCATGTGCAAGTCGCCGGCGGAACTGGCGTTGATGAAGCAGGCCACGGCGATGACGCTGCAGGTGCAGCGGCTGGCCGCCAGCGCCATGCACGACGGCATCGGCACGGGCGAGCTGAAGCAATTCATCGACCACGCGCATCGTGCACTCGGCGCCGACAACGGTTCCACCTTCTGTATCGTGCAGTTCGGCGAGGCCACTGCGTATCCGCACGGCATTCCCGGCGAGCAATACCTGCGCGAGGGCGAGCTGGTGTTGATCGACACCGGCTGCAGCGTGCAGGGTTACCAGTCCGACATCACGCGCTGCTACATCTTCGGCCAGCCCGACGCCGAGCAGGCGCGCATCTGGTCGCTGGAACAGGCCGCGCAACAGGCCGCCTTCGCGGCGGCGCGTCCCGGCGCCACCTGCGAGTCGGTGGACCAGGCCGCGCGCGCCGTGCTGGAAGCCGCCGGCCTCGGTCCCGACTATCGCCTGCCCGGCCTGCCGCATCGCACCGGCCACGGCTGCGGCATGAGCATCCACGAGATGCCGTACCTGGTGCGCGGCGACCGCACCGTGCTGCAACCGGGCATGTGCTGCAGCAACGAACCGATGATCGTGGTGCCGGGCCGTTTCGGCGTGCGCCTGGAAGACCACTTCCACATCACCGACGACGGCGCCGCCTGGTTCACCCCGCCCTCGCCGGCGATCGACCAACCCTTCGCGGAGTAGCCGCCATGACCGCCACGCCTGCCCCGACCAACGCCCCACCGAACGAAGCCGGCGCCCGCCTGCGCGCGCTGTACGAACGCGAGTGGGCGTGGCGGCGCGAGCAGTTCGCCGGCTTCGATGACGAGGACGGCGAAGGTGCTCCCGCCGACCATCTGCCGCGCGTGGATGCCGCCACCCAATCGCAGCGGGAGCACTACTGGCGCGACGTGCTCGCCCAACTCGATGCGCTCCCGCTCGACCAGCTGGGCGAACGCGACGCCACCGATTTCGCTGCCTACCGCGCACAAATCGAAACCCTGCTGAGCCAGCAACAATTCCGCTGCTGGGAAATGCCGTTCAACAGCGACAGTGCGTTCTGGACCGACCTCGGCTTCACCGCGCGACGCGCACGCCACGACGCGGACGACTACGAACGCTATCTCGGCCAGTTGCACGACATCCCGCGCTACTTCAATGAGCACATCGCCAACATGCGTGCCGGGCTGGCGCGCGGCTTCAGCGTGCCGCGGGTGACATTGACCGGCCGCGAGCAATCGATCGCGCAAGTGCTCGACACCGCGTGCATCAAGGACAACCTGTTCTACACGCCGTTCCGCACGATGCCCGCGAATATCCCGGCGGACACGCAGGCGCATCTGCGCGAGCGCGCCGCCACGGCCATTCGCACGGTGGTGTTGCCAGCGCACGCGAAGCTGCTGGATTTCATCCGCGACGAGTACCTGCCGCAGGCACGCGCCACCCTGAGCGCCGAGGCGATGCCCGACGGCGCCGCGTTCTACCGCGCGCAGATCCGCCGCTTCACCACGCTGGATATGGCGCCGGAAGCCATCCACACGCTGGGCCTGCAGGAAGTCGCGCGTTTGCGCGAGGAGATGCTGGCCACCATCACCCGCACTGGTTTCAACGGCGGCTTCGAGTCGTTCCTGCACTACCTGCGTACCGATCCGCAGTTCTACCCGCAGACCGGCGAGCAATTGCTGCGGCAGGCGGCATGGATCGCCAGTCGCGTGGACGGCTGCATCGAACGCTACATCGGCCGGCTGCCACGCCGGCGTTTCGCGATCGAGCCGGTGCCGGCGGAACTGGCACCGTTCTACACCAGCGGTCGCGGCGGTCCGGGCATGTATCTCCTCAACACCCACGACCTGCCTTCGCGACCGCTGTACGCGCTGACCGCGCTGACCCTGCACGAGGCCTCGCCCGGACACGCGCTGCAGATGCCGCTGGCCGCCGAGCTGGATGGCCTGCCGGAGTTCCGTCGGCTCACCCACATTTCCGCCTACATCGAGGGCTGGGCGCTGTACTCGGAAAAGCTGGGCGTGGAAATGGGCCTGTACGAAACCCCGTACGACCACTTCGGCTACCTCGCCTACCAGGCCTGGCGTGCGTGCCGGCTGGTGGTCGACACCGGCCTGCACCACCTCGGCTGGAGCCGCCCGCAAGCGTGCACCTACCTGCGCGAGCACACCGCGCTCAGCGAGCATGAAGTCCGCACCGAGGTGGACCGTTACATCGCCTGGCCCGGCCAGGCGCTGTCGTACTACCTTGGCGAGATGTGCATCGTGCAGGCGCGCGCGAAGGCAGAACAGGCACTCGGCCCGCGCTTCGACCTGCGCGCCTTCCACGACGCCGTGCTGGCGTCGGGATCGGTGCCCCTGCCCGTGTTGGAACAGCACATCGACCGCTTTGTCGCCAACGGCGGCCGCTCGCCCTGGGCTGATGCCGCTTCGCATTGAACATCAGGCGCGCCATGATCCGGGCATCCACATCGACGGCCATCGCCGCTTGCATCGTATGGACGTCCAAACGCAAACACCGAACACATCGTGTTTTCCTGCCATCCCGCCGCGGAGAATTCTCATGCGTCTCGCCCTTTCCATCCTCTTGCTGGCCTGTGCGTCGATGCCGATCGTTGCAGCCCCAGCCATGAAACCCGGCAGCACCCGGGCCGCGCCGCAGCCGCCGGCCACACCACGCCACACGGCTTCCAGCACCTTGCACGGGGTCACCGTGAACGATCCTTACCGCTGGCTGGAAAATCCGGAGGATCCCGCCGTGCTGGCATGGATCAAGGTGCAGAACGCCTACACCGACCAGGTGCTGGCGGCGATGCCCGACGGCAAGGCGATGAATGCGCGCGTGCAGCAGCTGGCGATCACCTCCACCACGCGCTCCTCGCCGATGCTGGCCGGCGGCACGCTGTTCTACATGCAGGAAACCCCGCCGCAGCCGCAACCGCAGCTGATCGCGCAGCCGTGGCCCGACGGCCAGCCGCGCGTACTGGTGGATCTCAACGCGAACGGCGGCAACACCGCCATCGTCGCCTACTGGCCATCGCCCAGTGGCCGCTACCTCGCCTACGGCACGGCCGCGGGCGGCAGCGAGATGACCACCATCCACGTGCTCGACGTGGCCAGCGGCAAGGTGCTGCCCGATGCCATGCCGTGGGCCGGTGGTGGCGCCACCCCGCAGGGACTGGCATGGGATGCCGACGAAAAGGGCTTCACCTATGTGCGCCTGCCGCCACCGCCGGCCGGCCACGAAGTGAAACCGTTCCATGCCGCGCTGCTGCACCACACGCTCGGCGAGTCGGCGACACAGGACACCGTGGTGTTCGGCAAGGACTTCTCGAAGATCGCCGAATACCGCCTGCTCGCTTCGCCGGGCGCGAAGCGGCTGGCCGTGCTGGCCAACGTGGGCGATGGCGGCCCGACGCAGGTGTATCTGCGCGAGGGCACACACTGGACCAAGCTGCTGGGCGACGCCGCCAACGTGCGCACCGCGGCATGGGTGGGCAACCGCCTGCTGGTGGCGAGCTTTGCCAACGCGCCGCGCGGCAAGCTGCTGGCCGTCGATGATCACGGCAACACCACCGAAGTGCTGGGTGAACGCAAAGGCGCCGTGCAAAGCATCGAACCGATCGCCGACGGCTTCCTGCTGGTGCGAAGCTGGGGTCCGGACTGGTGGGTGGAGCAGTACGCCGACAACGGCCAGTTCGTGCGCCGCCTGCCCTTGCCTGCGCACGGCATCGGCATCGGTGGCATCGCCGCCGAACACGGCCAGGACCGCGCGCTGATCAGCTACAGCGGCTGGACCTCACCCTCGCGCTGGGTGGAATACGACGCCAAGGCCGGCACGCTGAAAACCGTGTTCGAGGTGAAGGCCGCCGCCGATTATTCCAAGGTGCACACGTACCGCATCGACGGCACCTCCAAGGACGGCACGAAGATTCCGGTGACCGTGCTGGCGATGCAGGGCGTCGACCCCGACGGCCATCGTCCCACCATCCTGTACAGCTACGGCGGCTTCGACCTGCCCGTGGTGCCGCACTTCGTCGGCGCCGAGATGGCGTGGCTGGAGCGCGGCGGCGTGCTGGCCTTCGCCAACATCCGCGGTGGCAACGAGGACGGCCAGAGCTGGCATGCGCAAGGCCAGGAACTGGACAAGCAGAACGTGTTCGACGACTTCCACGCCGCCGCACTCGCCCTGTTCGACACGCACTGGACCGACCGCCAGCACCTCGGCATCCTCGGCGCAAGCAATGGCGGCCTGCTGATGGGCGCCTCGCTGGTGCAGCATCCGGGCGACTACCGCGCAGTGGTGTCGCTGGTCGGCATCTACGACATGCTGCGCCACGAGACGAACTTCTCCAATGGCGCGTACAACATCCCCGAATACGGCAGCATCGCCAATGCCGCGCAGTTCAAGGCCACGCTGGCGTACTCGCCGCTGCAGAACGTGAAAGCGCACACCGCGTATCCGGCCGTGCTGATGACCACCGGCGCGAACGACCCGCGCGTGGCACCGTGGCAATCGCGCAAGTTCACCGCCGCCCTGCAACGCGCCAGCAACTCGGGCCAACCCATCCTGCTGCTGACCCGCATGAACGCCGGCCACGGCTTCGGCGCCCCGTTCAGCCAGCGCGTGGGCAACACCGCGATCATGCTGACCTTCTTCGCGCAGGAGCTGGGCCTGCCGGCGAAATAGGCCCGGCACGACGAATGAGTCCAGGGCACCCTGGGCTCATTCCGCGGCAGGCGATGCGCAGACTTTGTAAGCTGCAGGTTTTCCCGCAGTGATACCCGCCATGTCCGAACTCCTGCCCGCCGTCGAACACGAAACTGCGTCGAACCCAACGCACAGCATCGTCTGGTTGCACGGCCTGGGGGCCGACGGCCATGACTTCGCGCCGATCGTGCCGGAGCTGGTGGCGCCGGAGTGGCCGGCGCTGCGCTTCGTGTTTCCGCATGCACCCACGCGACCGGTGACGATCAACGGCGGCATGCCGATGCGGGCGTGGTACGACATCGCCGATTTCGAGCTGCACGCGCGCCAGGACGAGGCCGGCATGCGCGCCTCGATCGAGGCCGTGGAAACGCTGCTGGCGCGCGAGAACGCGCGCGGCGTGCCGGACGAGCACATCGTGCTGGCCGGCTTCTCGCAGGGCGGCGCGATCGCACTGGCGGCCGGGCTGCGCCATCCGCGCCGGCTAGCCGGCATCGTGGCGTTGTCCACCTATCTGGTGCTGGGCGATTCGCTGGCAGCCGAACGCAACGCGGCAAATGCGGCAACGCCGATCTTCCAGGGCCACGGCACGTTCGACCCGGTGGTCGTGCCGCCGCGTGGCGCCGATGCCCGCGCGCGCCTGGAAGCGCTGGGCTACGCGGTGGATGCGCACACCTACCCGATGGCCCACGCCGTCTGCGCCGAGGAAATTGCCGACTTGCGTCACTGGCTGGGCCAGCGGCTCGCCGGCTGAACCTTCCGCTGCGGCATACTGCGCCGCATGAGTGAACCCGCCCGCCCACGCGCCGAACGCAATCCGTTGCCGGACTTCTGCAGCCTGCCGGCGCTGTTCGCGTTGTTCGTGGTCGGCGCGCTCACCGTGGCGGTGATGTGGCTGGCGCCGGACGGCGCGCGTGACTGGCGCGCCTTCACCATCGGCATGGCCTTCGTGGCATGGCTGGCGCTGCTGCTGGCGGTGGCGCTGTGCAAGCTGTCGCCGTACCTGCAACGGCTGCCCGGCTATGGGCCGTATGCCGGCGTGTGGCTGCTGATGGTACTGATCGTGGTGCTGGCCAGCGCGGTCGCACGCTGGATGGACAGCGCGCTGCAACTGGAGCTGATCCACGGCGGCAACCTGCGCTTCATCGGCGACAACGCGCTGATCGCCGCCCTGCTCGGCGCCGCCATGTTGCGCTACTTCTATGTGCTGGCGCAGTGGCAGGCACGGCTGGCGGCGGTGACGCGCGCGCAGGTGGAGGCGCTGCAGGCACGCATCCGGCCACACTTCCTGTTCAACAGCATGAACACGGTAGCTGCGCTGGTGCGGGTGGATCCGGCCGCCGCCGAACGCACCATCGAGGATCTCTCCGAATTGTTCCGCGCCGCGCTGGGCCAGCACGAAACGCGCGACGGCACGCTGGGCGACGAGCTGGCCTTGGTGGAGCGTTACCTGGCCATCGAGCAATTGCGGCTGGGCGAACGCCTGCGCGTGCGCCGCGAACTGGACGAACTTCCGCGCGACTTCCCGTTGCCGCGCCTGCTGCTGCAACCGCTGGTGGAGAACGCCGTGCGCCACGGCATCCAGCCGCTGCGCGAAGGCGGCGAGGTGATCCTGCAGGGCCGCCGCGAAACGCGCGCACTGGTCATCGTGATCGACAACCCGCTGCCCGCCACGCCGGCGCGCACCGGCAATGGCCACGGCCTGGACAACGTGCGCCAACGCATCGCCTTCCGTTACGGTACGCGGGCACAGGTGCAGGCCGGTCCGCAGGGCGACCGCTTCGTGGTGCGTTTGCACTTGCCGCTGGACGACAAGCAACACACGTTGAATCAAGGGGGAAACGACGATGCGCGTACTGATCGTCGATGACGAACCGCTGGCCCGCGCGCGGCTTGCCGCCCTGCTGGGCGAATGCGACGGCACGGATATCGCCGGCAGTGTCGGCGACGGCGACGCCGCGCTCGACGCACTCGGCGAACTGCAGCCCGACCTGCTGCTGCTGGACATCAACATGCCTGGCCTGGACGGCACCGCGCTGGCGGCACGGCTGGCCGGACGCGCGCGCCCGCAGGTGGTGTTCTGCACTGCCTACGAAAACCATGCGCTGCATGCGTTCGAGCTGGGCGCGGTGGATTACCTGCTGAAGCCGGTGCGGCTGGAACGCCTGCGCGAAGCCGTGCAGCGTGCACGCCAGCGGCTCGACGCCACGCCACGCGAGCCATCCGGCCATCTGCACGCACGCGTGCGCGGCGAACAGGTGCGCGTGGCGCTGGACGAGGTGATCTGTCTGCTCGCCGAGGAGAAATACGTGCTGGTGCGCCACACCGGCGGCGAACTGCTGATCGATGAATCGCTGCGCCAGCTGGAAGACGCCTACCCCGACCAGCTGACCCGCCTGCACCGCAACTGCCTGGTGCCCACGCCACGCCTGGTTGGTCTGAAAAGCCTGCCTGACGGCCGCGTGCTGGCGCGCCTTGCCGGTACCGATCTCAGTCCCGAAGTCAGCCGGCGCAACCTGCCGGCGGTGCGCAAACTGCTGCGCATGGGCTAGGCGCCCCGCATAACTCCGTTGAATACGACATTCCGGCGGCTCTCAGCGGCCGAAGGGCCGGTCAAGCCGGAATCCAGCGACTTCAGGCCGTTGAAAAACCAAGGACGCTGGATTCCAGCTTTTGCTCACTGCTGTCAGGAATAAATTTTGCGAAGGCATGACGGCGGCCGAATCCGTCATTCCAGCGAAAGCTGGAATCCAGTCGGGCATGCGTGCGAAGCACACAAAAACAAGAAGTTGAGTGTGCTTCGCACAGCATCTTGACTGGATCCCAGCTTTCGCTGGGATGACGAGGCGAGGCGTGTCCGATAACTCTGAAATTTGAGTCTCATGCGAACTCAATGGTTGCAAAGTTGTACGGCTCGGGGCTTTCCACGCATTGCGCATTTTTATTCCGGACAGCAGTGAGCCTTCGCTGGGATGACGGTGTCTTCGAGGCTCCCGGGCGCGGCAACACGTCGCCCGCGGGCGTGAGCCGATTGCGCGACAATATCGCCCTGTCCTGTTTCGTCGCGGAGTCGCCATGTCCCCCACCACCTTGCGCATCGCCACCCGCCAGAGCGCGCTTGCGCTGTGGCAGGCCGAACACGTGGCGTCGCTGCTGCGTGCGGCGCATCCGGACCTGCGCGTGGAACTGGTGCCGATGACGACACGCGGCGATGAAATCCTCGACAAGCCGCTGGCGGCGATCGGCGGCAAGGGGCTGTTCCTCAAGGAGCTGGAAGTGGCGATGCTGGACGGCCGCGCCGACCTGGCCGTACACAGCTTGAAGGACATGCCAGCGGAACTGGAAGCGGGCTTTGCGCTGCCGGCGATCCTGCCGCGCGCCGACCCCGCCGACGCCTTCGTCAGCAACACCTTCGCGGACCTGGCCGCGCTGCCACAGGGCGCGCGCGTAGGTACCTCGTCGCTGCGCCGGCAGGCGCAGTTGCGCGCCGCGCGGCCCGACCTGCAATTGCTCGACCTGCGTGGCAACGTGGGCACGCGACTGGCCAAGCTCGACAACGGCGACTACGACGCGATCGTGCTGGCCTGCGCCGGGCTGGAACGGCTGGGCCTGCACCAGCGCATTCGCAGCCGGCTGGTGGCACCGGCATGGCTGCCGGCCCCGGGGCAGGCAGCGATTGTCGTCGAGGCACGCGTGCAGCGCGCCGCGGTGCACGAGCGGCTGGCCGTGCTGGACGATGCCGAAACGCGCCTGGCGGTGAGTGCCGAGCGGGCGATGAACCACGCCCTGGGCGGCAGCTGCACGGTGCCGGTCGGCGCATGGTGCACGGTGGCCGAACACGGCCTGCACCTGCGCGGCATGGTCGGCGAGGCCGCCACCGGTCGCCTGCTGCTGGCCGAAGCCACCGGTACGCACGACCAGCCCGAGGCCCTGGGTCTACAAGTCGCCGAGATGCTGTTTGCGCAAGGCGCACGCGCCTTGCTGGAAGGCTGAAGCCATACATGCGCGACAGGTTTTTCGCGCTCTACGCGGACAAGCGCCGGTTCAATCCATTCCGGGCGCACCCCTTGGGGCTGCAGCAACGAGTGTAGGAGCCCGCTCGCGGGCGATGCTCTTGGTGCGGGGGCACGGGAAAGCATCGCCCGCGAGCGGGCTCCACAAAAGCATCGCCCTGGCCTGACGGCGGCAAGGCGGCATCTACGAGGCGCTGCCGCCCGGTCAGATGTTGTAGACGATATTGGTGGTGGCCAGCGTGTCGGTCTTCTTCACGCCCGGCAGCACGGTGCTGTGATGGCGCACTTCGTAACCCACCTTCAGCGACAGCTTCTTGGTCATGCTGACGTTGAGGCCGGCATCATCCTGGAAGTACTTGTCCTTCGAGCCCGCTTCCATCAGGAACGTGTTCTCGAACGAGGTGTTGGCGGTGAGCCGGTACTTGTAGTTGACCAGGCCACGTGCAACCACTTCCTTCTGCCGATCCTGCGTGTACGGGTGGCTGACGCCGTTCACCGTCACGGTGGTGTCGGCCGGCTGGTATTCCTTGAAACCGGGACCGATTTCGAACGACAGCTCGGTGCGCTGCGTCTTCAGGGCGATATAGCCGTAGCCGATCGAGACGATCGCCTGCCAGCGGTTGGCGCCGAAGTCGTCATGCTCGTAACGGCCCGCGCCCACGATGTAGCTGCGCGGATCGAGCTTGTAGCCCACCGACGCGCCGCCGTCGTAGCGGTTGGCGGTGGTGTTGTACTTCTTGTAGGTGGTGCCGTCGGGATTCACCACCTTCACCTGGCTCTTCGAACGCAGCGCGTCGAGGAAGAAGCTGTTCTTCCACTGCGCGTTTTCCTGGTTCAGACCCAGCTTGGCGTCCAGGTTCTGCGAGCGCGTGTTGCCGGTGGTGGAGGCAAAACCGAGCTCGCCCGAGCCCGTCCAGTCGCCGTTGGCAGGAACATTGGTGCCCGGTGCATCCTGGGCCTGGACGGCAAAGCAGCCGAGCGAGGCGAGGACGAGACTGGCAAGCAGGATCTTTTTCATGGGGTAAGGTCCCTTATTGTTAAAACAATGTTGGATGAGCACCATAGCTGGATGGCTTGAATCCGCCGTGAACAATCCCGGCAAGGCGTTTATCTGGCGGCCAGCGAGCCGGACCTGCCGCCCGTGTCTGCCGAAGCCGGCCGGACCAGGCAGCCACGCGCCTAGCGTCCCGATACGGCTTCGAACAAGCGCAGCTCGATGCTGCGTCCCACGACACAACACAGCGCCGCCAGCAACACCAGCCAGCGCGCATCGGCCCAGTAATGCGTCAGCAACAAGCCCAGGCAAGGCACCGCGTAAGTCAGCACGGCGGCCATGAAGCGACGCTGCCAGCGCCGCGGCGCACTGCGTACCGGACCGGCCACCGACTGCCAGCGCATGCCTTCCGCCAAGCCCAGCAGCAGGGCCAGCAACAGCAGGCCGATGATCCACATGCGGGTGGTGCCGGTACGCACCAGCGGATCCTGCGAGACCACGCACAGCAAGAGCCACAGGCCGCCGCCGTAACAGGCGGTGATCACCCGATCGACCGGCAACTGCCCGGTCAGGCCGCCGCGTCGACGCGGGCGCTGGCCCCGCGCCGCATACACCAGGCAGGCGAAACTGCAGGCGGCCAGTACGGCACTGACCAGCCGGGTAGCCCAGAAATCGTTGTCGCCACGTGCGAGTGCGGCCACGCCCAGCATCGGCAGGTAGGTGAGCATCGCCAGCAGCGCCTCGCGGCTCGGACGCAGGCTCGAATCCAGCCGCCAGCCGCGCCAGTCACGCAACCCCGGCACGCCCACACTGGCCAGCAGCGGGCCGAGGCTGGCGAACACGGCGCCCACCAGTAGCGGCACCAGCGATTCGCCACGGCCATTGCTGTAAACGCCCAGCGCCAACCCCAGCCCGAGCAGCATCCACATGCCATAGCCGCATACCGCAAGCACTCGCAACACGGTCGCGGCCCATCCGGTGGGCGGGCTGATTTCGTCGGGCATGCATCCTCTCTGGCAGCGGGAACGGGGGAATCTGCGCAACCGGCACGGGCTTGCAGCCACGGCGCGGCGTCCCCATGCTACACAAAGCCTGCTTCCGATGACTGCCATGGATCGCTACGAGCGCATCAATACCCTGCACCGCGTGCTGAAATCGGCACGCTATCCCGTGCCGTTGCCCAGCCTGATGGACGAGCTCGACTGCTCGCGCGCCACGCTGTACCGCGATATCGGCTTCCTGCGCGATGCGCTGGGCGCACCGATCGAAAGCGCCGGCGGCGAGCACGCGGCATTCCGCTACGAGCAGGGCGAAGCCGAACGCTTCGAACTGCCCGGCCTGTGGCTGACTTCCGACGAGCTCGCCGCCTTGCTGGCGCTGAACGAGTTGATCGGGCGCAGCGGACCCGGCGTGCTGGCCGGCGCACTGGCCCCGTTCAAGGCGCGCATCGAACACCTGCTGAGCGACCAGGGCAGCGGCAAGGTGCTGCCGATCGAACGCATCCGGGTGATCCCGTGGGGCGAACGCAAGCTCGACCAGCAGGTATTCCGCACCGTGGCCGGTGCCGTGCTCGAACGGAAGCAGTTGCGCTTCCGTTATCGCGCGCGCACCACCAACAGCGACAGCCGGCGCACGGTATCGCCGCAGCGTCTTACCCACTATCGCGACAACTGGTACCTCGACGTGTGGGACCACGACCGCGAGGCGCTGCGCAGCTTCGCGGTGGACCGCATCGTCGAACCACGCGCGCAAGACACCGCCGCCATCGACGTGGCCGAAGCCCAGCTCGACCAGACCCTGGCCTCCAGCTACGGCATCTTCGCCGGCACGCCCAAGGCGTGGGCCACCATCCGTTTCTCCGAACATGCCTCCCGCTGGGTCGCCGACGAACACTGGCATTCGCAGCAGAAAGGCACGTGGCTGCCCGACGGACGCTACGAACTGCAACTGCCGTATTCCAATTCCAGGGAGTTGCTGATGGACGTGCTGAAGTACGGCCCGGACGCGGAAATCGTGGCGCCGGTGCCGCTGCGCGAAGAGATGAAATCGCTGCTGCACCTGTCGCTGAGCGGTTACGCCTGAGCGCGATGAAGGACGCCGGCGGCTACGTTGCCTGAGCGCGAGGGAATGAAAACGCGCAGCACCATCATGTACGGCACGAAGCTCGTTCCGATGCCACCTTCAGCGAGGTTGGCCCCTCACCCCAACCCTCTCCCCGGCGGGGAGAGGGAGTCAGGCATCAGTGTGCGGCGGCGGGATGGAACGGCCAGAAGTGCGGGATCAGCCACATCGACAGCGCACAGAACACCAGGATCAGCGGAATGCCGACCTTCATGAAATCGGTGAAGCGGTAGCCCCCGGCGTAGTACACCATCGTGTTGGTCGGATAACCCACCGGCGTGGCGAACGAGGTGGCCGCGGCGAATGCCACCGCCACCACGAAGGGCCGCGGGTCGACGTGCATCGCGCCGGCCACCGACGCGGCGATGCCCACCATCAGCACCACCGACGGGTTGTGGCCCATCAGTTCGGTAAGCAGCGCGGTGAGCAGGTACACCATCAGCAGGGCGGCCAGCGGCCCGTGCGAACCGACCACGCCCAGGCCCAGCTGCACCAAGGTGTGTGACAACCCGGTCTTGTCGATCGCCATGCCCAACGGCAGGATCGCGCCGAGCAGGATGATGATCTTCCAGTCCATGCCTTCGTAGACGTCCTTGCGCCCGAAGCAGCCGGTCAGCGCCATCGCGACGGCGCCGCAGATCGCGGCAATCGGGATCGGCAACCAGCGCATGCCCGAAACCACCACCACGGCCAGCATGATGCCCACCGCGTAGAAGGCCTTGCGCGGGGTGCGATGGGCTTCGTCGCGCTCGCTCAGCACGATGAACGCCTCGTCGTTGCGCAGGTTGGCCAGGGCGTCTTCGTCGACCAGCGCCAGCAACACGTCGCCCACCGCCAGCCCGACGTCGCTGAGTTTGTCGCGCAGCACCTGGCCGCGTCGGTGGATCGCCAACACCACCGCGTCGTAGCGCCAGCCGATGCCGGTTTCGGCGAAGCGCCGGCCCTCGACCGGGCTGGCCGGGGCGACCATCAGTTCGATCATCACGCGGCTGCGTTCGCGATCCTTCACGTAGCGGCTTTCCGGTGCGTTGCGCAGGCCGGCACGGTGCTGGAAATCCTCGATCTTGTCCCAGTCGCCGCGCACCAGCAGCACGTCGCCCTCGGCGATCTCCTGCGAGTGCGGCGACCACATGCGCTTTTCGCCGCGCAGCAATTCGAGCGGGTACACGCCGTATTTCTCGCCCAGCTTCGCCGCGGCGATGCTTTGCCCGATCAGCGCGGAATCGGCCGTCACTTCCAGCTCGGTCACGTACTTGCCGACATCGGCCTGCACCGGCTGCTCGGCATCGACATGACGTGGCAGCAGCCAGCGACCGACCAGCATCAGGTAGGTGATGCCGACCACCGCCAGCACCACGCCCAGCGGCGCGAACTCGAACACGCCGAAGCCCTGCAGGTGATGCTTGCGCGCCAAGCTGTCGGCCAGCAGGTTGGACGAGGTGCCGATCAAGGTACATACGCCGCCCATCTGCGCCGCGTAGGCCATCGGCATCAGCACCCGCGCTGGCGAGGTGTGCGTGCGCTGGCACACGCGCAACGCCAACGGCAGGAACGTGGCCACCAGCGCGATGTTCTTCACGAAGGCGCCGATCGGCGCGATCGCCAGCATCATCGCCAGAGTCAGCAACCAGGGTTGCCGGATCCGCGAAAGCAGCCGGATCAGCGGTTCCAGCGCGCCGGAGCGCTCGATGCCCATGCTCAGCGCGAACATTGCCGCCACGGTGACGGTGGCCTCGTTGCTGAAACCGCTCAACGCATCGAGCGGACTGACGATGCCCAGGATCACCAACGCCGCCAGCATCATCAGCGCCACCAGGTCGATGCGCACCTTTTCGCTGGCGAACAGCGCCATGGCCAGCACGATGATGGCCACCGTCGCCCAGGCCTGCCAGCTCATGCGCGCTCCCCGTCGATGCGGACGAAGGAAACGGCGCGGCACACTGGCGTTTTCACGAATCTCACGGAATGGCGCATGCTGGGTTGCTGCCGACAGGGCATGGACGCATGCTACACGGGCACGTGCCTGGCGCAACGACAGCCCACCAGCGGCGCCGCGCTTCGCGCCCTGCCGCCCGCAAGAAACCTCCACCCCGATCCCACGCAAGCCGCCGAACATGCCTTCGAACGACACCACGCTTCCCGCCCTCACCGACAGCGATGCCCCACGCAAGCCCACCGTGGCGCTGGCGCTGGGTGCGGGCGGCGCGAAAGGGCTGGCACACATCGGCGTGATCGAGGAACTGACCGCCCAGGGTTTCCAGATCACCGCCATCGCCGGTTGCTCGATGGGCGCGCTGATCGGCGGCATCTACGCCACCGGCAAACTCGACGTATATCGCGACTGGGTCACCACGCTGGCCAAGCTCGACGTGCTCAAGCTGGTCGACTGGACGCTGAGAGGTGGCGGCCTGATCAAGGGCGAGAAGATCATCGGCACCCTGCTGGAAATGATCGGCGACGAGCAGATCGAGGACCTGCCGCTGTCCTTCACCGCGGTGGCCACCGACATCGACCGCGAACGCGAAATATGGCTGAGCCGCGGTTCGCTGTTCGAGGCGATCCGCGCCTCCATCGCCATTCCCACCATCTTCCGCCCGCACACCATCAACGGCCGCCGGCTGCTCGATGGCGGCCTGCTCAACCCGGTGCCGGTGACACCGCTGATCCGCGATCCGGCCGACTACCTGGTCGCGGTCAGCCTGGATGGCGCGGCCGAACCCGCCACGCCGGACACGCTGGACGACAAGACCCGGCATCGCGGCCTGCTGCGCCGCCTGTTGCCGCATGGCGGCGACAAACCGGAGGTGAAGACCCACGAACCGGGCGTGCTGGAACTGATGGGGCGCTCGATGGACCTGATGCAGGCCAACCTGGCACGCCTGCGCCTGGCCGCCTACGAGCCGGACCTGCTGATCCAGCTGCCGCGCAATGTCTCCACCGTCTACGAGTTCTACCGCGCCCGGGAACTGATCGAGCTGGGCCGCGAGCGCACCCGCGAGGTGCTGGAAGGCTGGCGCGAGCATCATCCGGGGCGCGCGTAGCACCACTGGTCACTTCCCCAACCCTGTCCTGCAAGCGGGAAAGGGAGCTCCGGCATCTCAACCCGGGCCGTGCTTCTTCAGCCAGGTTTCCAAGTACGACTTCAGCACCACCGCGTTGTTGTGCTCCTCGTCGCGCGCGCCGAACAGCAGGGTGATGTGATGTCGCTCGGCCTGCTCGGCCAGCGCTCGCCAATGCTCGGTCAACTCGTCCAGTTCGCTGGCGTAGCGGTGGCGGAAACCTTCCCAGCGCGCCGGGTCATGGCCGAACCACTGGCGCAATTCGGTGGATGGCGCCAGATCCTTGATCCACAGATCGATGGCGGCGTCTTCCTTCTTCATTCCCCGCGGCCACAGGCGATCGACCAACACGCGCTGGCCATCGGATTTCGCAGCGGGCTCGTACACACGCTTGACACTGATGCTCACGACAAACCTCCCTTGGCGGGAAGCTTCAAGCATACGCCGCCGTCATCGACGCGGCGTGACGCAGATCAGTAGCGCCGATCCAGAGCCTTGCCCAGGCAACGCCGCTTCTGTCACCAGGAACAGCTTGCAGGAACCCACCAGGGGGCGAGGCTTTTGTATTGAACGTGTCGAAGGGCGCCAGAGCAAAAGCATCGCCCGCGAGCGGGCACCTACCCCGTCAAGTTGTGCGCTCGACGGGGGAAGATTCTGGACGGGCTTTCAGGATTCCTCGACCCGGGTCACCTTGCCGCGACGCATCAGCCACGCCACGCCGCGCAGGTCGGCCAGGCCCACCCACAGGCGGTCGAGCATGCCGTACTTGGAGGTGCCGGCGGTACGCGGGCGATGCCCGACCGGCACGCTCTGGCTCTGGAAACCGGCGCGCTTGACCAGCGCCGGCAGGTAGCGGTGCATGTGGTCGAAATACGGCAGGCGCAGGAACACCTCGCGCTCGAACAACTTCAGGCCGCAACCGGTGTCCGGCGTGGCGTCCTTCAGCATGCGCGAACGCACCGCGTTGGCGATCTTCGAGGAGATGCGCTTGTTGAAACTGTCGCGGCGGGTGGTGCGCCAGCCGGCGAACAGTTTCACTTCCGGTGAAGCGGCAGCGCGCGCGGCAAGCAGCTTCGGAATGTCGGCCGGATCGTTCTGACCGTCGCCGTCCAGCGTGGCGATCCACGGCGACTTCGCCGCGCGCACGCCATTCCACACCGCCGTGCTCTGGCCGCTGCGGGTGACGTGGTGCAACACCCGCAATTCCGGATGACTGGCCTTCTGCACGGTCAGCACCTTGCGGCTGTCGTCCACGGAATCATCGTCGACGTAGATCACCTCGTAGTCGACCTTGCCACGCAGCGCGGCAGCGATCTCGGCGAGCAGCGGCGGGATGTTGTCCCGTTCGTTGAACACGGGAACGACGACGGAGAGTTGTGGCATGAGGAAATAACCTGGTGAGAAGTGAGTGGAGAGGAGCGAGAAGTGAGAGAAGGCCTGAAGTTCGGCTCTCACTCCTCACTTCTGTTCACTCGCTGCTGCTGTTTCAGCGGATCTTGCCGAGGATGCCGTCCAGCTCGTCATTGCTGTGGTAGTGGATCACCAGCTTGCCGCGACCGCCGCGGCCCTGCGCCAGCTCCACCCGGGTGGCGAAGCGTTCGGCCAGCTCGCGCTCCAGCGCATCAATGTTGGGATCGCGCGAAACGCTTTTCGCCTTGCCCTTGGGCGCGGTCTGCGCACGACGCGCGGCGTCTTCCAGCTCGCGCACCGACCAGCCCATGGTGGTGGCCTGGCGCGCCAGCGGCAGCGCGATGGCTTCGTCCAGGGTCAGCAGGCAACGGGCGTGGCCCATCTCCAGCTTGCCTTCGTCGAGCAGCTTGCGGATCGGCGCCGGCAATTCGGTGAGGCGCAGCATGTTGGACACGGAGGCCCGCGAACGGCCCACGGCGTCGGCCGCCTGCTGGTGGGTAAGGTCGAAATCCTCGACCAGGCGCTTGAGCGCGTCGGCCTCTTCCAGCGGGGTGAGATCCTGGCGCTGGATGTTCTCGATCAGCGCCATCGCCGGCACGGCGGCTTCGGCCACTTCCTTGACCAGCGCGGGGATCTCGCTCATCTGCGCGCGTTGCGCGGCGCGCCAGCGGCGTTCACCGGCGATCAGCTCGAATTTGTCCTTGCCGATGGCACGCACCACCACCGGCTGGATCAGGCCCTGCGCCTTGATCGACGCGGCCAGTTCGTCCAGCGCGTCTTCGTTCCAATGTCGGCGCGGCTGGTACTTGCCGGGCTGGATCTGCTGGATCGGCAGGTTGCGCAGCTCGCCTTCCTGTTCGGTTACCGCCGGCGAGGCGCTGCCTTCGCCGCCCAAGAGGGCGTCGAGCCCGCGTCCCAATCCCCGTTTCTTCGCGGCGGCCATCTGCTTAGTGCTCCTGGTGTAGATACGCGGCGGTGTCGACCACTTCTTCGTGGACACCGTCGTCGTGCATGTCGTGCAAGGCGTTCACCGCCGCCTGCGCGCCGCGTTCGCGGCGGATGATTTCGCCGGCCAGGCCGATGTAGGCGATGGCGCCGCGTGAGCTGCGGTCGTACAGGTGGATCGGCTGGCCGTGGCTGGGCGCTTCGGCCAGGCGCACGTTGCGCGGGATGATCGAGCGCAGCACCTTGTCGCCGAAGTGCTCGGTGAGCTGGGTGGAAACCTCGTTGCCGAGGTTGTTGCGCACGTCGTACATGGTCCGCAACAGGCCTTCGATCTCAAGCGCGGGATTCAGCCGCTGGCGCACCGCCTTCACCGTCTCCAGCAGGCTCGAGAGGCCTTCCAGCGCGAAGTATTCGCACTGCACGGGAATCAGCAGCCCGTCGGCCGCGGTCAGCGCGTTGAGGGTGAGCAGGTGCAGCGACGGCGGGCAGTCGATCAGGATGGTCTGGTACTTGTCCGCGATCTTGGCGAGCTGTTCTTTCAGCCGGCTCTCGCGGGCCAGCGCATCCATCAGCTTGAGTTCGGCGGCGGTGAGGTCGCCGTTGCCGGGCAGCAGGTCGAAATGCGCCTCGGTGGCCACGATGGCCTGCTCGATCGGCGCTTCGTCGAGCAGCACCTCGCAACCGTTCGGGCGGGCTTCGCGCTTGTCCACGCCCGAGGCCATCGTCGCGTTGCCTTGCGGATCGAGGTCGACCAGCAGCACCTTGCGCTTGGCCGCGGCCAGCGCGGCAGCAAGGTTGACAGCGGTGGTGGTCTTGCCGACGCCACCCTTCTGGTTGGCGACGGCGATGATGCGGGCCATGGGTCGTCGATACCGTAAGCGAGCGAAAGGAGGGCTAGATTAGCAGGCCGGCCGGGAGCCTGTCGGGCTTTGGTGGGTTGGTCGGGCCGCGGGCGAAGCTCAAGCGTCGCTCCTGCCCAGCACGACCAGGCGACGTTCCGCCTCCAGCCCGGGCACCGCCAGTGCGTAGATGCCGCGCAGCGCGAAACCGGCCGGCACGCCGGGCAGCTCGTCGGCCGGATCGCGGCCCTTCATCGCCAGCCACACGCCGTTGGGCGCCAACAGGTGGCCGCCCCAGCCCAGCATGTCGGCGAGGCTGGCGAAGGCGCGCGCGGTGATGCAATCGAACTGGCCTTCCACCTGTTCCACCCGCGACTGCAGCGCACGCACGCCATCGAGCTTCAGCGCGCGGATCGCCTCGCGCAGGAAGCGGACCTTCTTGCCATTGGAATCCACCAGCAGGATCTGCCGGCCCGGCGCCGCGATCGCCAGCACGATGCCGGGCAGGCCCGGGCCGGTGCCGAGGTCGGCCAGGGTTTCGCCCTGCACGTACGGCAGGATCGCCAGCGAATCGAGCAGGTGGCGGGTGACCATCTCGACCGGATCGCGCACGGCGGTGAGGTTGTAGGCGGCGTTCCAGCGCTCCAGCAAGGCCTGGTAATCCAGCAGCCGTTCCAGCGCGCCGTCGGGCAGCGACAGGCCGAGCGTGGCCACGCCCTGTTCCAGTCGGCTGTGCAAGGCGGTGCGAGCGGTCATGCGGCGTTCCATGGAATGACGAAAGGGTCGGCCAGTATCCGGCGTGGCCGCCAAAAGGAAAACCCGCCGGGTGGCGGGTCAAGACTTGCAATTTCCCCAGTGCGGGCGCTCTCGGGCAGCCCTGCATCCCCATTTCATATCGTCGGCTCAGGCGATATCCAGTTCCACGCGGGTCACCATCACGCCGCGCTCGCGCAGCACGCCGTTGAGGCGCTGCTTGAGCTGCATGCCCAGCTCACGACGGTCGGCCGCGATGTTGGCTGGCTCGCTCTGCAATGCTTCCAGCGCACCGCGGCGGATCAGCTGGTCGGCCTGGTCGATCATGGCGTCCGCACGATCCGGTTCCAGCACCTGCCAATACACTGTGCCGTGCACGTCGCGCGCATCGGCCAGCGCTTCCTGGAAACGCAGCACGCGACCACCGAGGTCGATGCGATGTGCCACCCGGTCCAGCAGCGGCAGCACCACGTGCGTGCCCGGCTGCAGCAGGCGCGTCGGCTTGCCGTGCCGGTACAGGCTGTAGACCTGCCCCGCAGGCACCCGCTTCACCGCGCAGAACGCGATGGTCGACAGGCACAGCAGCAAGGTGGTCCAGATAATCATCTTGAAAACAACCAGTTATATGATGTTTCTTTTGTTTGGCTTGCAACAACAGCTTACAGGCAATTGAATGCTCTTGGCTTAATCCTAATTTAACGCCGATTTTAAACGTCTTTCAAGCGGTTCCATCACGAAATTTGAACATCAGCCTCCCGCAGGGGCCTGAAGGGGCCAAACAAGCCCACTGCCTCGCCCGAAGACAAAGCATCATTTGCGCCAGCAGGCCGCCGCACTTACGGTGGCCGGTCGCAAACCGGTGCAAGGGCAAACAGATGAGCAAGGCCGTGGTGGTGGTGGTGATGGGCGTGTCCGGCTGCGGCAAGAGTGGCCTCGGCGCGGCACTGGCCAACGCGCAGGGCTGGCCTTTCCTGGAAGGCGACTCCCTGCACTCGCCCGCCAACATCGCCCGCATGCAGGCCGGCCAACCGCTAACGGATGCCGATCGCGCGCCCTGGCTGGCCGCCATCGAAACGTGGATGAGCGATCGTCTGCGCGGCGGATACAGCGTGGTGGTGGCCTGCTCGGCGCTGCGGCGCAGCTACCGCGACGGGTTGCGTCGGGCCGGGGCGGTGCGCTTCGTCTACCTGCAGGTGCCGCGCGACGAACTGGACCGGCGCATGCGCGCACGCGAACACTTCATGCCGCCGTCGCTGCTGGACAGCCAGCTCGCCACGCTGGAACCGCCGACGGTGGACGAAGCCGCGCTGATCCTGCCGCCCGCCCCGCCCGGCGAGCTGCTGGCACAAACGCGGCAATGGCTGGCGACGGGCGAATCCGCCGCGAATTGATTCGCGTGTCATCACGCGGCGCCTTCGCTGCCGCCCGCGTTCACGCTGGCATGCGCAACACTCGCGGGTGAATCAGCGTCGTCCGATCAGGCCGAAATGAAACGGGCAGCCATCCTGCAGATCGACGGATTCGATGCCGTGGAACCCCGCTTCCTCCAGCCATTGCCGGCACTGCTGCGGCGTCGGACGGATTGCCAGCGGCGGCCCGCGCGGGGTCGGGATGTCGCTGCGCCAGTGCATCACCGAAAGCACGCCGCCATCGCGCAATGCCCGGTGCGCCTCCCGCAACAAGGGCAACGGTTGCGCCAGATGCAGCAGGTTGAAAATCATCGCGTGCGCCTGCGACGTGGCCGCCACGCCGCTGCCATCGGCGATGAAATCGCGCAGCTCGGCGCGGATGTTGCGCAAGCCCAGGCTGGCCGCCTTCCCGCGCACGCGCTCGATCATCGCCGGTTCGATATCCAGCGCGGTGACCACGCCGCTTGTGCGTCGCGCCGCCGGCACCGTGAAGGAACCGTAGCCACAACCGAACTCGAGCACGTCGCCGTGCACCGTCGCTCCCAGCAAGCGGCCGATGGCGGCCTCGCCATCGAAGAAGCCGGCCCAGCGGGCTTCCTCGGGCATGCCGCTTTCACGCACTTTCATGGAATGGCTTCCTCGTTCACATGCAAGCCGGCACGACCCGGGCGAAAAGCCCAGTATGCCTGCGACGCTGACGCGCGGCGGCCAGGCATCACCGATCCACCGCAACCGCGTGCGCGCTTCACCTGTGTGATGAATCCCCTCTGATATTCTGCGACGAAGCGCCCGACGGACGCCTTCACCATTGCCGCGCGTACCTGGGTAAAAAATCGATGGGACATGGATCAGGGGGACTGATTCGATTGGCCTGGGTCGCGCTGATGGCATTCGGCGTGCTCGGCCCGCTATCGGCACACCCCGCGACCACCACGCGCGACACGCAGCCGCTCGACCTGTTCGATCTCGGCGCGCCTTCGTTCACCACCTTCACCACGCGCGACGGCCTGCCCGGGCCGGTCACCGTCACGGTGCGTACCGACCGGCAAGGTTTCGTCTGGGTCGGCACCCCGCACGGGCTGGCGTGGTACGACGGCCTGCGCTGGCACGCGCTCGACAACCCGGCCCTGCGCGGCTACATCCAGCAATTGTTCGTCGACCACGAAGGCACGCTGTGGGCCTGTGCCAGCACGTTCGGGTTGGCGCGCTACGACGGCAAGCACTGGCATGTCGAGGGCACCGCCGACGGCCTGACGGACCACAACGTGCGCCGGCTGGTGGAAACCGACACCCCGGCCGGCAAGCGTTTGTGGGCGGTGACCACGGACAAGGGCCTGTTCTATCGCGACCACGGTCGCTGGCAGGCGGACCCGGGCAACGCCCAGTTGCCGCACGGCTACACGCTGGCGCTGGCGCAGACCCACACGCTGCTCGGACAGGAACGCCTCTGGGTCGCCGGTAGCGGCGGCCTGTGGTATCGCGCACCAGGCGGCCACTGGCAGCGCTTCCGCGCTCCCGGTTTCGACGCCGGCAACGGCCTGGAATACCTGCTGGCCACGCGCAACGAGGGCCACGAAGCGCTGTGGATTTCCGTGTTCAATTCCGGATTGTGGCGGCTGGACGACCACGGCCTGCATCACTGGAGCGTGGCCACCGGCGATCTGCCGACTGACGTGCTGTACAACATGGTTGCCACGCCCACGCCGGACGGCGGCCAGGCGATCTGGGCCTCTTCGCGCAACGGGCTGGTGCGCATCTACCACGACCGCGTGCGCGTGTTCGACCGACGCTACGGCTTGCTCTCGAACGCCATTCGCGGCCTCAGCCTGTGGCGCAGTCCCAACGGCACCTGCGTGCTGTGGCTGGCCACCGAGGATGGCGTGGCGCGGGTCATCGTGGGCACGCATGCGTGGAAAGCCGTGTCCCTGCTGGGTGCGAACCAGACCGGCGTGCTCGGCGTGCTGGTCGACCATGACCACGACGGCAACGAGCGCCTGTGGGCAGGTTCGGATGGCGACGGCCTGGGTTTGTACACGCGCGGCCGCTGGCGTTATTTCCGCAAGGTGGGCGGCGACTCCGTCGTCAACATGATCGCGCACGCCGACGACCGGCAAGGCCAGCCGACCGTGTGGCTGGGAACCGGCGCCGGCCACCTGTGGCGCGTGGATGACACGCTGCACTTCAAGCCGGTCGCCACGCCGTGGCCACACCCGCCGGGGCAGAGCGTGAACGCCATGCTCAGCCGGCGCATCGGCGGGCAGACCGAGCAATGGTTCGCCACCGATGCATCCGGCATCTACCGCCTGCGCGAGGGCGTATGGACGGCTTTCCGTCCGAAGTCCGCCCACGGCCGCTGGGAGGTGGTGAAGCTGCTGGCGCAAACCACGCCCGACGGACATGCCTGGCTATGGGCCACCAGCAACCAGGGACTGGCCCGTTTCGACGGCACGCAATGGATGCTGCTGGGACGCGACATTGGCCTGCCAGGCACCGACCTGCTCGGCATGCGGCTGATTCCCGATGCGCAGGGGAAACCGATTCTCTGGCTCGGCAGCCGTGCGCACGGCATCATCCGCGTCGATGCCAGCGATCCGCTGCACCCGCACACCTTGCCGGCCAACCTGCCCGCACCACCCGATGCAACCGCCGACGATGCGCTGGCCGATATCGACGGCCGCATCTACATCTGCACCGACTCCGGCGTGCAGATGCTCACGCCACACGCCGATGGCTACCGCTCGCAGGTGTTCACGGTGCGCGATGGCATGGTCAACAACGAATGCAACGCCAACGCGCAGTTCATCGATACGCATGGCCGCTACTGGGCCGGCACGCTGGGCGGGCTGATGGTCCACGACCCGGGTGCGCTCAAGCCGGACCACGAGGCCAAGCCGCTGAAGCTGATCCGGGTACTCGTGGACGGCAAGCCCACGGACGCCGATCGCGTGCGCGTGCCGCCCGGCCACCACGAATTGCGCGTCGATTTCGCGCTGCTGTTCTGGCAGCACGAGGACGCATCGCGCTTCCGCACCTGGCTGCAGGGCTTCAGCGCCACGCCCGGCGCGTGGACGCAGGACAACTTTCGCGAGATCGGCGCGCTGCCGCCCGGCGACTACGTGCTGCACATCGAGGCGCGCGACTACGCGGGCAACCTCAGCACGCCGGTCCTGCTGCCCATCGTGGTGTCGCCGCACTGGTGGCAGCGCTGGTGGGCACGGCTGCTGCTCGCGGTGGCCGCGGGCCTGCTTGCCGCCATCCTGCTGCGCTGGCGCACGCATGCCTTGCGTCGGCGGCAACGTGTACTTGAACAGCGCATCAGCGCGCGCACCGCCGAGTTGAACAGCGCCAACCGCCGGCTGCTGGAACTGTCCCACCACGACGCCCTCACCGGCGTCTCCAACCGCCGCTGGCTGATGGAATCACTGCAACGCGAAGCGCACGGCACGCTCGCCTCGCTGATCTTCATCGACGTGGATCACTTCAAGGCATTCAACGACGACTTCGGCCACCTGGCCGGCGACCAGGCCTTGCGCGAAGTCGCCGAGGCCATCCGCAAGCATGCGCCCGCCGACGCCCTGGTCGCCCGCTACGGCGGCGAGGAATTCGCCTGCCTGCTGCGCCACTGCGACCTGCCGGAGGCCCGCGTGATCGCCGAACAAATGCGCGCGGAAGTGGCCCGGCGGGTGGTGACGTCAGCGGGAAAAGCCACCCGCCAGGTCACGATCAGCGCCGGCATCGCCAGCCGGCACCTGTTCACGGAAGAAGACCACGAAGCGCTGCTGCACGACGCCGACGAGGCCCAGTACGAAGCCAAGCGCTCGGGCCGCAACTGCATCCGCGGCACGATTCGGGTCGCCTGACCGAGGCCGATGCGTCGCTTCGGCGTGTCGCGTTTCCGGCGTCCGCGGATGGTGCCGGGCTTCAACCGGTCCACCGGCGAGTTCGGCATCGGCGCCCCATGCCGAACCCGGTCACGCCGTGACGGTGATCGGGATAGCCAGCACCTGCGATATATCAGAAACGGCCGGCGCGGAAGTCGGCAATCGCCTCGTGGATCTGCTCGGTCGTGTTCATCACGAACGGGCCGTAACGCGCCACCGGTTCGGCCAGCGGCCGGCCGGCAACCAGCAATACCCGCGCCGGCGCCTCGTTGCCGCCCACGACCAGGCTGTCGCCCTCGGACAGCACCGCCAGCTCGCTGCGTCGCAGGATCTGACCGGCCACCTGCGCATCCGCACCATCGAACACATAGGCAAAACCATGATGACCTTCCGGCAACGGAATCGTCACCTGCGCACCGGGTTCCAGCGCGATATCCAGATACACCGGCGCCGTCGTGATGCCAGCCACCGGACCGGTGACGCCGGCCAGCTCGCCGGCGATCACCTTCACCGTGACGCCTTCAGCCGGCTGCACGCTCGGGATGCGTTCGGGGCCGATGTCCTGGTAGCGTGGATCGGTCAGCTTGTCCGCCGCCGGCAGGTTCACCCACAACTGGAAACCCCACATCAGGCCGTTTTCCTGCTGCGGCATCTCCGAATGCAGGATGCCGCGACCGGCCGTCATCCACTGCACGCTGCCTGGCACCAGATCCCCGCGGTTGCCCTTGTTGTCGCCATGCTGCATGTGCCCGGCCAGCATGTACGTCACCGTCTCGAAGCCGCGATGCGGATGCTCCGGGAAGCCGGCGATGTAATCGTCCGCACTGTCCGAACGAAACTCGTCCAGCAACAGAAACGGATCGAGCATGTCCAACCCCGGCTGCCCGATGATGCGCTTGAGCTTGACCCCCGCCCCATCGGCAGTATCGGTGCCGCGGATGCGGCGAAGAATGCGACGCTCACTCATGACAGTCTCCCGTGGGAAATGGATGCCGCCAAGATGATCCCGCGCGAGGGATTGTCCAAGCCCCGTTATGCGAACGGATTGTTGCGTGGGGAGTGTTAGTGGGGTGCAAGCAGAGAGGCGTCCGAGTCCAAATCCCATGACCATCAAGCCGGAAATTCTTGGATCATCCCCATTGAACATGAATATACGAAACATATATGATTCGTATATTCCAACTTTCTGCCGAGCACTCGATGGGCATCGTAAAAATCGAAGACGAGCTTCACGAAGACGCTCGCCGGGCCAGTACGGTCATGTGCCGCTCGATCAATGCCCAGGCCGAGTTCTGGATGAAGGTCGGGATGCTTGCCGAGGCGAATCCCACCCTGTCCTTCAACGACATCGTGAAGATGCAACTCGAGAGTGCGCAAATGAAGATGGCTGGCAGAGCGGTTGCCTGACGTGGTCAAGAGCCCCGATGAGCTTGCGCTCATGCGGACATCGGGCAAGCTGCTCGCATCGGTTTTCGAGATGCTGGACACGCAGGCGCTTGCCGGGCTGTCGACAATGCAGGTCAACGACCTGGTCGAGCGATTCATCACGGTGGATCTTGCCGCGCGGCCGGCGAGCAAGGGGCAGTACGGTTTCAAGTATGTCCTGAACTGCTCGATCAACCATGTCGTGTGCCATGGCGTGCCCGATCCGGACGAGATCATCCGTGATGGCGACATCATCAATCTCGACATCACGCTGGAAAAGCACGGCTTCATTGCGGATTCGAGCAAGACCTATCTCGTGGGCCACGTGCCACCGGCTGCGCGACGGTTGGTGCGGGTGACGCAAGAGGCGATGTGGCAGGGGATAAAGCAGGTTCGCCCCGGTGCGCACCTGGGCGACATCGGTTTCGCGATCGAGCGGCACGCCAAGAAGAATGGCTATTCCGTCGTGCGGGAATATTGCGGACATGGCATCGGCCGGGAGATGCACGAGGACCCCCAGGTGCTCCATTACGGCCGGCCGGGCGCCGGCCTGAAATTGCGAGAAGGAATGGTGTTCACCATCGAGCCGATGCTCAATCAGGGTACCCGCATGGTTTCGACGGAGCCGGATGGATGGACGGTCGTCACCCGGGACCGGAAGTTGTCCGCGCAATTCGAGCACACCGTGGCAGTGACCCGCGATGGCGTCGAGGTGCTGACCTTGCGCGGCGATGGGACCTGAGATCAGCGCCGGCGTCGAAACGACCGGCCGGCGCCCGCTCGCGGGCGATGCCTTTCTGCGGAACGCGGAGCTCGGAAAAGCATCGCCCGTGAACGGGCTCCTACCAAAGCGTCACTGCGCGCGCTGCCTCAATGCACCCAATGCCCACTGCGCTGCCGCGGCGGATGTTGCGCATCGTCCTCGCTGGCGGGCTCCGTCACCAGCGCTTCGAGTTCTTCTTCGGTGGCGGGGTGTTCGTACCAGTAGTGGCTTACCGCGACCAGCACGGCCGGGAGTCGCGACAGGCACTCGTCGTATTCCTCGTCGCCGAGCTTGTCGAAGGTGGCGTCGGCGCTGAGCACGCCTTCGTCCACGGCCAGCGCCATCACCGGGCCGAGCAATTCCATCAGTGACGGGTCGTCGGCCAGGCGTTTTTCCCACAGGCCGGCACGCAGATCGATGCCGCGGCTGAAGCCTTCGCACCAGCCCGCGGCGGACAGCACCGGCATCGGTTCGGCTTCCACCTCGCCGAGGATCGGCTCGTAGGCATCCACGTCTATTTCGGCGCTGATCGAGTCGTTGAGCTTGGCCAGCAGCGCCAGCACGCGGTTGCCTTCGGCCTCGCTGGTGAACGGCTCGTGCAGCACTTCGGGCAGCCACTCCTCGGGCAATACCTGCAGCGGGCCGACAGCCAGCGCGCTGAGCATGCCGTGCACGCCGTCGAGCAGCAGGCGACCGTCGCCTTCCTGCGCATGCGCGCGCAGGTAGCGGTCCAGTTCGTCCAGTTCGTTGTCGTCCAGCGAGCTGGGCCAATCGGTTTTCGTACTCATCACAGGTCCAGGTCCAGCGTTACCGGCGTGTGGTCGGAGGGCCGTTCCCAGCCACGCGGCGTACGGTCGATGGCGGCCGCCGCGGCCGCGGCTTTCAGTGCCTCGCTGATCAGGATCAGGTCGATGCGCAGGCCCATGTTGCGCCGGAACGCGGCTTGTCGATAGTCCCACCAGCTGTAGTGCTCGCCGGCGGATTCGAACAGGCGGAAGCTGTCGGCAAGGCCGAGGTCGGTGATCGCCTTCAGCGCCGCGCGCTCGGGCGGCGAGCACAGGATGTCCTCGCCCCAGGCCACCGGATCGTGCACGTCGCGGTCGTCCGGCGCGATGTTGAAATCGCCCAGCACCACCAGTTTCGGATGGCGCGCCAGCTCGCCCTCGAGGAACGCGTGCACGCGTTCCAGCCAGTGCAGCTTGTAGGCGTATTTCTCGTCGCCGACGGCCTTGCCGTTGACCACGTAGAGATCAACCACACGCACATCGCCGACGGTGGCGGCGAGGATGCGCCGCTGCGGATCGTCCAGCCCGGGAATGTCGGTGACCACGTCATGCAGTTCGTCGCGGGCCAGGATCGCCACGCCGTTGTAGGTCTTCTGTCCGGAGTACACGCTGCGATAGCCGGCCGCGGCCAGCGCATCGGCGGGAAACTTCGCGTCCTCCAGCTTGGTTTCCTGCAGCGCCACCACGTCCGGCTGGGCATCGGCCAGCCATTGCAGCAGGTGCGGCAGGCGCACGTTCAGCGAATTCACGTTCCAGGAAGCGATTTTCATCGCGTCATTGTAGGGGATGCGGCGTGACAGGTCCGCAGCACAGGGCGGACGAGCGGCGGTGGGGCGCCTCGAATGGCAACCTCAAAAACCCTGTCGAAGCCGCCGGTAGGAGCGCACCCTGTGCGCGATGCTTTCTCATAACGTGACGAAAGGCATCGCGCACAGGGTGCGCTCCTACAAAAACGCGTTATTCGGGACTTCCCTCATGCGGCGGCGCCTGCCCCAGCACGCTGAACGCGACCGGGCCGAGTTCCAGCGCGTGGCCGGGATTCCCGTCATCAAGCCAGACACGGGCGCTGAGCGTGTGCGGGCCGGGCACGATCTGCCATGAAGTGGCGGCCTCCGTGGTGGTGGCGAGCGGCTTGCCGTCCAGTTGCCAGACGACACGCTTGATCGCCTGTCCGGCCGTGTCGAGGGAGAAGCGGTAGCGCTGAGTGGCCGCCGGCAGGCGCGGATCGATGGCCAGCATTTCGCCGGGCAGCGGACGGGCGATGGCCACGCGACGCGTCGTGGTCGATGGCGCAGACACGGGCGCGTGCACGTCGCCCAGATGCCAGTCGTCGCGCTGCACGCACGGCGGCGGCCCGATCCACTCGCAGGTGTGCACCGGCTGCAACACCGGGCTGTGCCACAAGCCGGCATACGGCGCGGCGGTGCGCAGGCGCGCGAAGATCTGCCGCAGCACCGGCGCCGGGCCGCTGGAGCCGGTCAGGCCATCGGTGGAACCGCCATCCAGCCGGCCCATCCACACGCCGACGGTGTAGCGGTCATCGAAGCCCATGGCCCAGATGTCGCGGTAGTCGCTGGAGGTGCCGGTTTTCACCGCCGTGGGCACCGGCAGGTCGAGCACGCTGTCGGCACCGAATTCGGCGCTGCGTGCATTCGGGTCGGACAGGATGCTGGCCAGCAGCGAGGTGACCGGCGCCGGCAACACCGGCACCGGATCGGGCTGCGGGGTATCCGCCAGCACGTGCAACGGCAGGTAGCGGCCGTGCCGGGCCAGACTCGCGTAGCCCTGCACCAGGTCGAACAGACGCACGCCGCCATCGCCCAGCACGATCGCCGGGCCGTAGAAATCGGCCGTCTGGTCGAAGGTGCCGAAGCCGAGCCGGTGCAGCAGATCCAGGATTGTCGGCACGCCCACCGCCTGCGCCGTCTTCACCGCGGGGATGTTGAGCGAGTTGGCCAGCGCGTAACGCAGGCTGACCTTGCCGTAGTAGCGGCCGCTGTAGTTGCGATAACGATGCAGGCCTTCGCGGACGTTCTCGGCCAGCGGGGTGTCCTCGATCACCATGTCCGGTTGCCAGCCCAGGCGTGCCATCGCCAGACCATAGACGAACGGTTTCAAGGTGGAACCGGGCTGGCGCGGCGCCAGCACGGCGTCGATCGCGAACGGGCCATCCTGCGGCGCCACCACCCAGGCCAGCACCGCGCCGGTGGCGTTGTCGACCACCAGCGCCGCGGCGTTGCGCACGCCGCGCGTGGCCAGGGTGCGCACGCGCTGACCCAGCACCTGCTGGACGAAACGCTGCAGGTCCGGGTCGAGCGTGGTCTTCAGCACCGGGCCAGTGAGGCCCAGCGCACGGGCGCGTTCGGCAGCATGCAAGACGAACGGGCCGGCTTCGACCGCCAGCGCCTGTTGGCCGGGCTGGATCGGCGCACGTCGAATCGCCTCGGCCTGCGTCGCGTCGATCGCTCCGCTTGCGCGCATGCGTCCGGCCAGCTGATCCACGGCCTGGCGCAAGGCCTGCGGATGCCGACGCGGATCGTAGCGGCTGGGCGAGCGCACCAGCACCGCCAACGACAGTTGTTCGGCCGGATCAAGTGCGTCCGGATCGCGCCCGAAGTAATAGTGCGCCGCCGGTGCCACGCCGCGCCGGCGCGCGCCGTACGGCACCTGGTTGAGGTAGAAATCCAGCACCTGCGCATGGCCGAAGCGGCGCAACAGGCGGCCCGCCTCGATACCGGCGACCCAGTGGCTCCAATACGTATGCGGACGCGGTTGCAGGATGCGCGCCACCTGCTCGCCGATGGTGCTGGCGCCGCGCTGCACCTGCCCCGCGCGCAAATTGCCCCACAGCGCCGCGAAACGCGCACGCCAGTCGACGCCGCCGTGCTGCCAGTAGCGCTGGTCTTCGGAGGCCACGAAGGCGGTACGCAGCAGCGCCGGAATGCGCCACGCCGGCAGCGCATCCACATGGTTGAAGCGGCCGCGATAACTGCGGTTGAGCGGCGTGCCGTCGGCCGCCACGAAATGCAGCGGCGCGGACAACCGCGCCGCCGAGACCAGCGTCGTCGGCAGGGGCGGCAACGCACGCCAGGTCGCCACCGCCAGGGCGACGGCGGCGACCACGGCCAGCGCAGCCAGTCCTGTCAGCCACCGCCGCATCGCCTCAATTCTCCGGCAAGATCACGCGCAGGTGCTGCGGCGCACCGCGGCCGAACACGTCGGGCTGGTAGATCTCCTTCACCTGCGGTGCCGGCGCGATGAACCGACCCGGCGCGATCACCTGCGCCGAATACACCAGCCGGTAATGCCCGGGCGGCAGGTCGTCGGCATAGAAGCGCACCGCATCGAAGGCGGTCTCGCGGTGGTAGAAGCCGCCGTCGACGATTGACATGTTCGGCCACGGGCCACTGTCGAACATCAGCACCGACAAGCCGGGCTGCGCCGACGGCGTGGTCTGCGCGGCGGTGGCCAGTTGCCGGTTGACCGCCTCGAAGGCGCCGGGCAACGGATCGGTCACCACCACGTGGTGGCGTTCGGTGGGCGCGTCCACGTCCAGCGCCACGCGCACGATATCGCCACGCTTGAGCACGCTGGCCGGCCCCACCGGCACCCAGTCGCGACCGCGCTGCACGGCGTAGCTGCGCTTGAGGGTGAAGCCGGCATCGGCCGGTGGCAGCGCATCGGGCGCCATCGCGTAGCTCACCAGCACGTTGTAGTACAGGCGGCCCTGGCCGCCATGCGTCACGTCGACGTTGAAGTTCTGGCCTGGCGCCGCCGCGGGCGCCGAGATCGACGTGCCCGGCGTGCTGCGCGCCGCGAATGTCGCCGTGGCCGGCGCCTTCCCGGGCCACTGCACCTGTGCCGATAAGTCGTGCACCGGCGGCTCGTAGGCATCGGCGTAATGCACGATGGCGCTGGTGCAGAACACGTTCTCCTGGCTGTTCGGCCAGCCGCCGGCATTGCGCCGCCGCGAGGCCACCCAGCGCATCAACTTCTGCGGCGTGGTGCCGAGCAGGCCCTGGTCGCCAATCTCGGTCTTGTAACGCGACAGCGCGTCGAGCACGGCGCAGTTGGAACGCAGCGGCGTGCCCAGCAGGTCGAGGTAGATGCCCGGCTCGTCCTCGTTGAACGAGATCTCGCCGGCCGATTCCTCGGCGTGCGACAGCAACGACTTCACGATCACCTGCGCGCTGGCATGGTCGTGCGTGCCCAGCGCCGCATCCAGCAGCAAGGCCTGGCCGAACAGCCGCAGCTTCGGCAGTTCCGGCAGCATGCCGGCCACCGCACCCGCCGGCAGTTTGCCGCTGGGCGCCAGGGCCGCCATCGCACCGGCGCGCAACACCGGCGCGGCGACATCATCCGGGTTGGCGCCCTTGGCGAGGATCTTCTGCTGCAGATAACCCTGCAGATGCTCGCGCACCGAGGCCGGCACCGGATGACCGGCTTCCTCGAACCAGTCGAAGGCCAGCGCGGTGTAGACGCTGAGGTAGGGACTGACGAAATGGTCGCGCGGAATCCAGAACGCCATGCCGCCGTCCGGCGCCTGGAAATCGGCGGCAGCCGCCAGCGTGGCGTCGATGTCCTTCGCCGCGTGCGGCCATGTCACGGTATCGCCCAGCACCGGTTTCAGGCGCAGGTAATCGGACGCCAGCACGCCGCGGCTGAGGCGGATTTCCCAGGTGCGCAGCAAGTCGTCGCGCAATACCGCGAAGGCACCGTCGAGGCCGCCGACCAGGGTCGGCGCGAGTTTCACTTCCACTTTCGACGTGCCCGGCAACGCCTGCGCCGGCACCTTCACCGGCACCTGCGCGCTGGCGCCGAGCGTGCTGCCGTACTCGGCCGCCACCACCTCGGTGCCGGCGATCGTCACCGGAATCTGCGCGCGCACCGCGTCGCCCAGCTTGCCGGCCTGCGCACTGGCGGTGAGCGTGATGCTGCCCGGCGCGGTCGCCGCCAGCTGCAACCAGCGCAGGCCGTGGCCGAAGGCGCCCAGCTTCAACGCATCGGTCGCCGCGGCCTTGCCGCCTTCGATCGGTCCGCTGGCCTCGATGCGGGTATGCACGTGCAAGGTTTTGCTGGTGCGATTGGTGACATTGAACGCGGCACCGAACTGGTCGCCCACATGCATCTGGTTTGGCAAGGCCGGCTGGATCTGCAACGGCAGATTGACCTGCACGCTGCCGTCGCCCAGGCCCATCTCCGCGCCCGGCCGCATCGCGATCACCAGGATGCGCCAGCGGGTCAGGTTGTCCGGCACGGTGAAGCTGAAGTGCGCGTGGCCGGCCGCATCGGTGGTGAGCTTGTCGTTCCAGTAGGTGGCGTAGCTGAAGTTGCTGCGCACGTTCGGACCGGCGCTTTCGCCACCGCCGCCACCCGGGCTTTCGCCCTTGCCGGCCTTCGGCTGCAACTGCGTCAGCAACTGCTCGGCCAGGCTGAAGTTGGTGACATCGGGGCCGTCCGGCGGTGCATAGAAGCGTGCCAGCGGGTCGTAGTACTTCGCACCCTGCTGCAACAAATCGACCACCGACTGGTCGACCACGATCGCCACCAGCCGGGTGCTACCGGGCGCGTGGCCATCCTGGCCGTGCACGTCGACGTCCACCTGCACGGTCTGGCGCGGCTTGTACTGCGCCGCTGCGGGTTTCACGTCGACCTTCAACGCGCTGCCCTTGCCACTCACCTTCAGCGCCATGTAACCCAGCGCCAGCTCGGGACGACCGAGATCGGGATCCGCCGGCGGGCTGACCCGCGGCGAGAAGATCGCCACCGACAGATAGGCGCCGGGGAAGCAGTCCGCGCCGATCGGCACGTCGATCACCGGCGCGCCGCCCTTCAGCGTCACCAGTTTCTTCCACAGCACGCCGTAGCGTTCCACTGTAATCAGCGCGCGGGCGCCCGGATACGGGTTCTGCACCAGCACGTGGGCGATGTCGCCGACGTGGTAGCTGGACTTGTCCGGCACCAGGGTGACGCCCTTGCCTTGCGGCCAGACCACGCCACCGGCACCGGTGACCCAGGTCGACAGGGTGCTGCGCTGCACGCGGCCGCGGGTGTCGGTGACGTGGGCGACGATGCGATAGCTGCCAGCTTGTTTCGCCGTCAACGCGCACTTCGCCGGAGCCTTGCCGGAGCTGGCCTTGCATTCGGCCTCGGTCTTCCAGTCGACTTTCTGGTCGGGCGTGAAATCGCCGGCGCCGTTCTTCACCCGCACGCTGCTGATCACCTGGCGCTGAAGTTCGATCTGCACCGGGCTGCCGGCCTGCGGCTGGCCCGCCGCATCGACCACCAGGTACTGTACGTCGAACGGCTTGCCGGCGATCTGCATCCAGTCGCTGGTGCGCACGCCGACGAAACGGTCGCGCGCGGCGTAGACGGCATGCGCGCTGTTGGCCACCCAGGTGGCGCGGGCCGATTCCACCGCGGCTTCCACCGCGATATCGCCGTAGAGCACCGGGCTGTCCTTCGGCAACACCACCTGCGTGGCGGCCGCGCCGTCGTGGCCGAGCATGCCTTCGGTCTGTGCCACGGTGGTCGGGCCGACGTAGGTCGCCTCGTCGTCGTTGAAGTCGAAACCTGCAGCCACCGGTGTATCCGGTGCAAAGGCGCGCGGGATCAGTTGCGTGGTGAAGCGCACCTTGGCATCGGTGTACGGGCCACCGGCATGCAGCGCGGCGGTGGCGCGCACATCCACTTTTTCGCCGGGACCGAAACGCGTGCCCTGCAACAACGCGCGCACCTGGAACGTGGCAGGCACGAAGTCGGTGACCATGAACTGCCCGGCCTGCTGGCTGATCGTGCCGGTGGCGGTCGGCCAGCTCAGCGAGATGCTGTAGCTGCCAGTGGTGGCGGTAGCCGGTATGTGCAATTGGCCGTCCATGCCGCCGAAGTCCGACAACTTGACGTGCTTCTTCTCCAGCACCGTGTTGCCGGTCGGGTCGGTGATCTGGAGCGTGTAATCCAGCGCCGGCGGCGCGACCAGGGTGGCGCGGCCTTCGTCGCGCACGAAGGCGATGAAACGCACGTCGCTGTCGGGTTTGTAGATGCCTTGCTCGGTCACCGCCCACACGCGCATGTGGCCATGCGCCGGCGCGTTGCTGGCGCTGAAGGCGTAGTGGCTGGCATCACCTACCGAGCGCTTGAACGACCAGTCCAGCGGCAGCAGCGCCAGCGTGTCGGCGCGGGTGGCTCCGATGTAGAAGTGCTTGTGCGTCTTCCACGGCTCGAACCAGGACGTGGGCAACGTCGCCGCGCCCGGCAACACGGCCACGCCATGGGCGTCGGTAGACACCGGCTTGCCGGCGACGAGGGCGAGCGGGTCCAGTGCATTGTCCTGCCCGACGTACATGCCCACGCGCATGCCGGCTACCGGCGCCCCCGTGTCCAGGCGGCTGACCCAGACCAGAGTGTCGAAATGACCGACCTTGGCCAGCACCTGGTACGGCGTCACTTCGCCCATGAAGTCATAGGGCTGCCAGGGATGGTTCGGCGACCAGTCCAGCGTGCCCCAGAGCACGCCGGAACGGCCATCGAGCAGTTTGCGCACGCCGAGCCGGCCACGCACCAACCGATCCGGCGCCACCGCCAGGTCGGGTCGTTTGAGCAGATCCGCATCCTGTGCCGGCGCGGGCGACGTGCCGGCTGCCAGATCACCGGCGAACAGGCGGCGATAGTTGAAATCGAGACGGTCGAGGTTGGTGAAACTCAGTGGCGCGATGGTGGCCTGGCCGGCTTCCAGCACGGCTTCGCTGGGTGGCGGATTGATGAACGGCACCCGATGGCCGGTCTGGAATGTGAGCGTCACCGGCTTGGCCAGCGTGCGGCCGAAGCGATCCTTCACCCCGGCCGGCACGGTCACGGCGTAGTCGCGCATCGGATCGAGCTTGAAGGTCAGCGGGAAGCTGTCCGGACGCTCGGCATCGGTCGGGCTGCGCGGCTCGCGCAGGAACCATTGCGGGTAATCACGCCAGATCGCCGCCAGCCGATCGCGCGGCATCGGCAACGGCTTCCAGCGAATCGCCGCCAGCGTCGCGCGCGGCACCGGCGAACTGAACAGCAGATTGAGGCTGTTCGGGCGACAACGCGAACCGACGGCATCGCCGGGCGCCTGCATCTGTGCACGGTCGCCGCTGTCGCGACACCCGATGCCGGCGAAGGCGAAGGCGCCGTAGGTGGTGATGCCGGTATCGCCATCGAGATCGGTCTGCTTGCTCGGCAACGGGCCCAGCGGCGAGCGCATGCCCGGCTGCGCGAGCAACGTGTAATGCTGCGCCGGCGCCAGCGCATGCGCCGGCTTGACCAGCCACACCCGCCGACCCTGCGTGGCGTCGGCGTGAGCATCCAGCGGGGTATCCGGGCTGGGCGCATCCACCTCGACCACGGCGCCCGGCGCACCCGGCACCGGCAGCCACAGTGGGCCCTGCCGTTTCCTGGTGAACGGTGTCACCTTCGCTGCCACCACGTGGCCGTGACCGTCATCGAAACCGATATGTCGCGCCACTTCGGCGGCGGTGACGCGCATGTTGAAGCGCAACAGGTATTGCGGCATCACCGGCGACAGCCAGTGCCGGAACTCGCTCCACAACACCTGCGGACGCCAGGTAGTGAAATCCTGCGTGACCGGCGCGGCCAAGTGGCTGCCGTCCATCGCCTTGAGCGCGGTGCCGACGGTGATGGTGTAGCGCGTGGCCGGACTGAAACGTTGCTGCCCGGCCAGGCGGCAAGCTAGTTCGCTGGTATCCAGCCAGCGCCACTGGCAACCCGGATCGGGCTTGATATGCACCGGCAGCGTGGCGCTGTCGCGGCCCATGTGGCCCAGCGGCACCATCGCCCGATCGAACTGAATCACCGCCTCCTGCCCCGGCTGCACGTTCGTGCCCGACGGCGAGATGCGACGCACCTGCAAGTCGCCATCGGCGGCGCGCGCAGCGCCGGTCTGGATGAACGCCAGCACGCAGGTGGCGGCGAGGATCATGCAACGTTGCAGCGTGCTCATCTTCCGTGTTCCCCCGATCCAGTGAACCAACGGCGCGGACCTCCGCACCCTTCCACACCGCAAGGGTACATGGACGACATGTCCCTCCGGCGCATCCCGCGCACAACATCAGCAAGCCGACTCACGCCGTGCATCGATGCGCCACAATCGGTGCCGATGCGCGCCCTTTTTGGTACCCGGCAACGGCAACGGTCGAAACGAACACCTGCCTCGACATGGGATTGAGAAGCTAATCAGATAAAAGTCCCGTAACGACGTCATCGGTTGCGACTGGACGATGGCCGGCCCTTCCAGTGGATATGTCTGTCGTGCTCGGTGCAAGATTCCTCCCAGTCGAGTCAGGGGTGTGGCATGGCGACAACAAGCGCTATAGACATTTGGTACGCGTTCGGATTTGCATTGGCAGGGAGGGTGCTGGACGTGACGTCGACATTCCTGGTTACCCCCACGCTCCGGCTGGAAGGCAACTGGCTGGCACACCGGTTCGGCTGGAAATATGTCTTGGCGTCGGTTCTTCTGGCACTGTTCGCGTTTGCCTCGCCCTTTCTCGGGATCGTGGTTGGGACAATGTCCTGCGTGATGGCCTTTTCAAACATGCAGATGGCCCCCTTGGTCCGCCACGCAGGAGGCGAGGCTGAATTTGCAAGACTTGTTTTTTCTACCAGAGCAGCCGCCTCGTTCAGTCTGCGGCGTTCCATACTCGACATGATCACGATCCCTCTGCCGGTGATCTGCCTCGGTGCCGCGTTGCTGTTTGCGAAGGGCGTCAACGACGACAGTGCATCGGCTGGCGTCGCATATGGCTTGCTGGCTTGGGGTGCAGGCATCGCCGCTCATCGTGCGGCCAGCCTGATGCGGATATGCAAACGCAGGCGCAGTGCCAGACGCCTAGACTCAGTCTTGGCAAAGCCTTGAACCAGAGCACGGATGGGCGTTTTCAAGGAGGGCCATGAATACGCACGATCATGTGCGGCATGACGCGCTGGTCAGGCCCGCTCTCCTTGTGCCAACTCGGCGCAGTCACGTCTTCGCTATTTGTCCAACAGCTTCTTGACGAACGCTTCCTGCCACAAGTCACGCTTGACACCCACTCAAGTGTATTGTTGTATTGATACACATGGATGCATCGCTGTTCACCATTCAACCCGCCGCACCCGAGCCGATTTACCGCCAGCTCGTGGAACAGTTGCGCCGATTGATTGCCGGTGGGCAGATCGCGCCGGGTGAGTTGCTTCCGTCGGTGCGCGAAATGGCGGGTTTCCACGCGGTGAACCCGATGACGGTGTCGCGCGCCTACGGCATCGCCGAAGGCGAGGGCCTGCTGGAACGCCTGCGCGGCAAGGGCATGGCGGTGGCGGCCACGCAAAAGGCTTCGCACACCCAGCACCAGCGGCTGGCCTTGCTGGAACCGCAGTTGCTGGAACTGGCGCGGCACGTGCGCGAACTGGAGCTGCCCGCCGAACCCGTCTTGCGTCGCCTGACCAAGCTGCTGGGGGATTGAGATGCTTGCCTCGCTCGCCATCGCCGTACTCGCGCTTTACCTGCTGACCGCCGAACCGCTGTTGGGCCGCCATGCGCATCGCCAGTTGCTGGCCGCGCTGGATGCGGACGCACCGGGCGCGCGGCGACGCTTCTACCGTCAATGGACATGGCAGGGCTGGATCTTGCTGCTGGTCACATTGTTCGTGACCCTGGGCGTGGCCGGATGGACTCCGGCGCAACTCGGCCTGCGCGTACCGCATTGGCCGACGGGTTTGCCATCCGGTGCGGCTGGCAGCAGCCTGATCGCCGGGTTCGCGGTCGGTACGGCGCTGGCCGCGGTGGGCGGCATCGTGATCGGGCTGGCGCTGGCGCGCCGACGCAAGGATGCGACGCCCACGCATTCGCCCCGTGTCGCCGGCGGCGACAAGCTGTTGCGCATGCTTCCGCGTACCCGCGCCGAACGCTGGAGCTTCGCCGCGCTGGCCGTGACGGCCGGCATCACCGAGGAAGTGATCTGGCGCGGTTTCGGCCTCGGCCTGCTGTTCGCGCTGCTGCCGTACGCGCCGATCGCCGTGCCGATCGTGCTGGCTGCGCTGGCGTTCGGCTGGGCGCACCTCTACCAGGGCTGGACGGGCGTGCTGGCCACCGCCGCGCTCGGTGGTCTGTTCGCCTGGTTGTACTGGGCCACCGGCAGTCTGCTGCTGCCGATGCTGCTGCACGTGCTGATCGACCTGCGCGCCATGCTGGTGCGCGTGCCGGCTGACGTCCCATTTGCTGGCGCACACCCGCCGCCATAAGGCTTCGCACAGGCCGGCGTAGGGGCATCGGCCATCACTCACCATGCCATTCGCCGCACCATCGCGACGACCGTTGACCGAGATTGGGGGAAGGACCAATGAATGCCGTACTGAAGGACACCGTACACACCACCGCACCGCTTGCCGTGCGTGGCCTGGCGCATTGTTACGAGGGCAGCAGCGTGCTGGCCGGCGTGGACTTGGTGCTGGAACCGGGCAGCGTGCTGGGCTTGATCGGACGCAACGGGGCGGGCAAGTCCACGCTGATCCGCGCCATGCTCGGCCTGCTCGAACCACTGGCCGGTGAGGCTTTCGTGTTCGGTGAGCCGGCGCTGAAACTGTCCGACGACAGCAAGGCCCGCCTCGCCTACGTGCCGCAGCAACCCGAAGCGCTGGCCTGGCTCACCGCGCAGCAGATGCTCGACTACGTGGGCCGCTTCTACCCGCGCTGGGATGCCACGTTTGCGCGCAAGACGCTGGAGCGCTGGAAGATCGCGCCGAACAAGCTGCTGGCCAAGCTGTCGCCGGGCGAGCGCCAGCGTGTGGACCTGATTCGCGCGCTGGCCTCGCAGCCGGAACTGCTGGTGCTGGACGAACCGGCCGCCGCACTTGACCCGGTCGCGCGTCGCGAGCTGTTGCGCGAAGTGGCGCTGCGCGCAGGCGAATCCGGCACCACCGTGCTGTTCTCCACGCATATCGTGTCCGACCTGGAACGCGTGGCCTCGGAGATCGCTTTCCTGCACGAAGGCCGCCTGCTGCTGCGCTGTGGCGTGGACGAAACCAAGGAACGCTACGCCCGCCTGTGGCTGCCGGCAAAAATGAGCGCCGCCGCGCCCGACAACTCACTCAGCCGACGCCGCCACGAAGACGGCAGCCTGAGCCTGGTAATTGAACGCGATGCCTACGACCAGTGGCCGGAAGCGGCCAAGCTGCCCGGCGCGCGCATCGACGCACTGGGGCTGGAGGATCTGTTCGTGGAGATTGCCGAGTGAAAGCGTGGCGGCTACTGATGTTGCCGTGGATGGCGTGGTCGCGAACGGTACGCAGCGTGGTGGCGGCATGTTCCGCCACCGTCATCGGCGGCACCGTACTGGTTGCCGTGTTCAGCTACAGCTCCGGCACAGCGTGGATCAACAACGCTGCCCGCGGCGTCGCCGTCATGGATGCCCTGCTTTGGGCTGGCGTGATGTCGCAATCGCTGCTGCTGGCACGTGAGGCATGGCGACTACGACTGCCCACGCTGGGTCGCGAGGTGAACGCCAGTTTGGCGTTGTATGCGCTGCTCAGCATCGGCTTGCCCAGCGTGTTGCTGACATGGATTGGCGGCAATGGGGCTGCCATCGTGACGGAGATCGCGCTGGGCGCCGGGCTCGGCATGGCGTATGCCACGTTGCCACCCGTCCTCGGCGTGCTGGTCATCGTCACACCCGACATCCACGATCACTTAAGCCGCTGGTTGCCGATGCCACTGACATCACCCACCGGTTTCCTTGCATGGGCCGCACCCTTCACGGTCGCACTGTGGTTGCTGATCGGATGGCGCTGGCGCTGCGGCGTGCGCCAAGGCTACGCCATGCAAGGTAGCCGCAGGCCGCTGCTGCTGATCCTGCGCTCCCGCAGTTGGTACGGCGTTGACGTCGATGCGGATACGCGAGCAATCGGCGGGCGCGCACGCTGGCTGCGACCCACCGTCGATCTGCGCGGTTGCGGTCCGGGTCACCCGCTGCGCAGCCTGCGCGTGGCATTGGGCGGCTGGGGCATGCCACAGACACCGGCCAGCCGCGTACGGCAACTTGGTGTTCTTCTGGTGACCGCGCTTCTGGCCTTCGTGCTGCTCGGGTTGTCATTGGAAGGCGACCACCGGCACGCGGATGTGCTTTCGCTCATCGGTGGTGCCGACATGCTGATGCTCTACATCGGCATGGTCAGCCCCATGGTCGCCATCGTCCATGCGCAGCTGCTGCGACGTCGCTGGAGTCGCAGCAACGCTGAGGTGCCACTGATGGCTCTATTACCCGGCCTGGGTAATGCCGCACAAGCGCAGCGTGCGCTGCTGCATGCCAGCTTGTTCCCCGCGCTCGGCCTGCAAGCCGTGTTGTTGCTGGCGACGATCGCGCTCGCCGACCATCTGCATCTGGATGTCGATGGCGATGTCTTGCTACTGCTCAGCCAATTGGCCGGCATGGGCCTGCTGGTGGCACTCGATCTGTCTGTCCTGGGCCATGTCGCCATCGGTTACGGATGGGCGACCACACTGCTGATCTATGGCTATCTGGTCATCATTGCCAGCAGTGTCGTCGCACTGCCGTTGTTCGACGGTCACGCGCAGATTTTGAAAACCGGCATGGCCGTCGCCATGGGAATGCTATGGGCCACCTTCCTCATCCCATTGGCGATCCTGGGTTTCCGTGGCTGGCGGGGATTGCGGCGGCAGCCACATCCGTTTCTGGCGAATGTCCGAGGGTAAATCCATGGCGATCACGACATTACGAACCGATACAACTCGCCAAGTGAATCTCCAACGAAGTGGCATAGCCGTGCATGCATGCCCGCATTCCTTCCTGCCGCAGGACTGATCGATGGACATGAACGCTCCTGACTCACCGCGCATCGCCCTCGGCAGCGCCCTGCTCGCGCCGTGGCGCTCGAGCCGCCGTTCGCTGCACTGGCTGATGCTGTTCCTCATGCTGGGTTGCAGCCTGGGTGCGATGGCCATCGGCGTGTATTCGTCGAAGCCGCACTGGTGGCTGGCCAGCACGATGGTCTACTGCTTCAGCGTGGGGTTCGCATGGGCGTTCTGGATGCCCACCATGTTGCTGTTGGCGATCGACGCCCGCCGCCTGCGCCTGCCGGGCATGCAGCGGGCGGCGGCGCTCGGCTTGTGGCTGTACGCGTTGCCGAGCCTGCTGCTGCCGGTGTTGGTGCTGGGCGCCTGCGGTGCGGACATGCGCTACGTGGCCGAACTGGTGGCCCTGGCGATGGCCGGTGGCATGGCCTTCGTGCTGTTGCCGCGCTGGTGCGCCATGGTGATCGGCTTCGCGCCAGCATTGGGTAGCGGGCTGCATCGCCTGGCGCATCTGCCGCCGTGGTCCGATCCGCGCTGGCTGGTTTGGGGCATGGCGGCGCTGCTCGTGTTGCTGCTGATCGACGCGCTGCGCTGGCGTCAATTGCTGCGCAGCGATGCCGACAAGGAACTGGGTTTTACCAGCTCGATGCTGCTGCAACTCCGCCGCCAGGGCGGGACTGGCGGATGGAACGGTTTGCAACAACTCGACGGCGGCCAATTGATCCGCCAGCGCCCGGACTGGATGCAGCCGCGCGCCAATCTCGGCAAGGTGGGACCTCAGTCGCCGGTACGCGCATTGCGCGTGGCGCTGGGCGGCTGGTACATGCCGAAGACACTGGCGGGCCATCTGCGCGCGACGGCGCCGGTGCTGTTGCCGATCCTGCTATACATCCCGGTGATGGCATTCATGCAGGCCGGCGAAGCCCGCCACGGCCATGCCGTGCGATCCGTACTGCTGTCGATCGGTATCGGCGTGGTGGGTTGGCTGGGCGTGTTCGGCGGCCTTATGTTGGCCGCGATGGCTGCACTGGTGATCCACCAACGCTGGAAGCGCGTGAATGCGGAACTGCCACTGCTGGCGCTGCTGCCGGGTTTGGGCGATGCCCGCGCTTGCCGGCATGCACTGCTGCATGCCGCCTTCGGCGCGCCGGTCAAGGCCCAGCTGTTGTTGCTGGCCTGTGTGCTGGCAGCCGCCATCGTCATGCACTTGCCACCGCTCGCCATCCTGCTGGTAGCGCTGGCCCAGTTCGCCGCCATCGGTGCGATGGCGGCCCAGGTGCTGTGCACGCTGGGTGGTCGCCAGTTGCACATGGGGGTTTTGGCGCCGATTTACGTTGTACTGACGGTGTTGTTCTGCCTGAGCACTTTCGTTCCATTGCTGGGTACGGACAACCATCCATGGGATGGCCTCGCGCCCCTGGAGCACGGCTTGCTGGCGTGCTGGGTCGTGCTGGTGGCGGCGCTGCTGTGGCTGGCACGGCGTGGTTGGCGCGGCTTGCTGGCACGGCCGCATCCGTTCCTTGCGAATTGATGCCAAACAAGGGAAATGCGCATGGCACTCGTCACCGTCAGATATTTGCAGCGAGAGTTCGGCCTGCCGATTCTCAAGGCGTCCACGCTGATCAACGAACACCGCAGCGCGGCATCCCGACGCCATCGAACCCTGTGGCTGGTGGCCACGATCTGTGTGCTGGCGTCGGCATCCTCCGGCATCTTCGATCTGCACTGGCCAAAAGCCATCAGCGCAGCATGCTGGTTCGTGGGCCTGGTGCTGGTCTTCCTGCAGCTGTATCTGATGCATCGCGATTCCCGTGAGCCCATCCTCGCTGCCGCACGCGCATGGCGTGACAACGCGAAGAACAAACCCACCGCATGACTTCACCTCGGGCGCAAGACACGCGTCCGTTTTCGCCATTCACACAAGGACAGCACGATGAAGCAACGAGTACTTCGCCTGAGCGCGGCCATTTCACTAGGCCTGGCAGCCACCGGCGCGATGGCCGCCGCGCATGACGCCAACGTCACCCGCGCCACCCTCGACAACGGCATGCGCGTGGTGATCGTGCGCGATACGCTGGCGCCGGTGGTGACCACCGAGATGAATTACCTGGCCGGTTCGGACGAAGTGCCGGCCGGTTTCCCCGGCACGGCGCACGCGGTGGAACACATGATGTTCCGCGGCAGCCCGGGGCTCTCCAAGGACCAGCTGGCGGCGGTGGCGGCGAACATGGGCGGCGCGTTCAACGCCGACACCACGCAGGGCGTGACGCAGTATTACTTCGTCGCGCCGTCGCAGGATCTGGATGTGGCGCTGCACGTGCAAAGCCTGCGCATGCGCGGCGTGGACATGGCACCGGCCGCATGGGCGAAGGAGCGCGGAGCGATCGAGCAGGAGGTCTCGCGCGACCTGTCCTCGCCGTCGTTCAAGTTCCGCACCCAGCTGATGGCGCAGATGTTCGCCGGCACGCCGTACGCGCACACGCCGCTGGGCACGCGCGAGTCGTTCGACAAGACCACCGCGCCGATGCTGAAAAAATTCCACGACACCTGGTACGCGCCGAACAACGCGATCCTGGTGATCGCCGGCGACGTCGACCCGGCCGCCACGCTGGCCAAGGTGAAGGCCGAGTTCGGCGGCATCGCGCGTCGCACGGTTCCGGCCAAGCCCGCGTTCGACTTCAAGCCGGTACAGGCGAAGACGGTCAGCCTGCCCACCGACACGCCGTACGGCACGGTGGCCATCGCCTATCGCACGCCGGGCCTGACCTCGAAGGATTACGCCACCTCGCTGGTGCTGAGCCAGGCGCTGGGTTCGCAGCGCGCCGCGCTGGCCGGCATGCGCTTTGACGGTACCGCGCTGTTCGGCGGTTTCATGGGCCAGGCGCTGCCGCATGCCGGCGTCGACTACGCCATCGGCATCTTCCCTCGCGGCGGCAACCCGCAGCCTATCCTCAAGCGCATGCAGTCGATCCTGGCCGACGCGGCGAGCAAAGGTGTCGACCCGGCACTGGTGGAGGCGGCCAAGCGCAAGGCCATCGCCGCACTGGAGTTCAAGAAGAATTCGGTGGACGGCCTGGCCAACGCCTGGTCGAGCGCGCTGGCGATGCAGGGCGCGGAATCGCCCGACGAGATCAAGCAGGCGATCGAGGCGGTGACCCCGGCGCAGGTGAACGCGCTGGCCAAGGCCACCTTCGATCCCGCCCATGCGATCACCGCCATCCTCACGCCGCAAAGCTCCGGCAAGCCGGTGGCCGGCAAGGGTTTCGGCGGCGCGGAAAGCTTCGCGTCCAGCCCGGACAAGCCGGTGACCCTGCCGGGCTGGGCCGCCAACGCCTTCGCCAAGCTTGAGGTGCCGCGTTCCGCGCTGAAGCCGGTGAGCTACACCTTGCCCAACGGCTTGAAGCTGATCGTGCAACCGGAATCGGTCAGCGACACGGTGGAAGTGTTCGGCAACATCAACACCAACCAGGACCTGCAGGCGCCCAAGGGCGAGGAAGGCGTCGCCGACGTGCTCGACGGCCTGTTCCCGTTCGGCACCACCGACATGAACCGCTTGCAGTTCCAGCAGGCGCTGGACCAGATCAGCGCGCATGTCAGCAACGGTTCCAGCTTCTCGCTGGCGGTGCCTTCGGCGCACTTCGATGAGGGCATCAAGCTGCTGGCCGCTGGCGAGCTGCATCCGGCGTTGCCCGCGCAAGCCTTCGCCGTGGTCCAGCACCAGACCGCCGCCGGCGTGGCCGGCGAGCTGCAATCGCCCGGCACCCTGCTGCAGCTGGGGCTGGCCAAGGCGCTGTTCCCGGCCCACGATCCGGACCTGCGCCATCCCACGCCGCAGAGCGTGATGGGGCTGAGCCTGGACAAGGTGAAGCAGTACTACGCACAGGCCTTCCGTCCCGACATGACCACGATCGTGGTGGTCGGCAAGGTCGACCCGGCACAGGCGAAGCAGGCGGTGGAACAGGCCTTCGGCGGCTGGAAGGCCAGCGGCCCGAAGCCGGACGTGGACTACGCCGCGGTGCCGCCGAACAAGGTCGGCCAGTTGCATGTGCCCGACAGCAGCGCGGTGCAGGACAGCGTGACCCTGGCGCAGACCGTCAACGTCACCCGCGATGACCCGGCGCGCTTCGCACTCAATCTGGGCAACCAGGTGCTGGGTGGCGGCTTCTACGCCTCGCGCTTCTACCACGACCTGCGCGACAAGGCCGGGCTGGTCTACACCGTCAGCAGCCATTTCGACCTGGACAAGCACCGTGGTACCTACAACGTGAGCTATGGCTGCGATCCGGACAAGGTCGCCGCCGCCCGCGCCATGGTGCTGCGTGACCTGAAGCAGATGCAGGCCACGCCGGTCTCCGCCAGCGACCTGAAGCGCGCCAAGGGCATCCTGCTGCGCCAGCTGCCGCTGCGTGAATCCAGCTTCGGCGCCATCGGCCACCAGTTGCTCACGCTGTCGCAGCAAGGCAAGCCGTTGAACGCGATGACCGTCGCCGGCGAGCACTACCTGAAGCTCACCGCCAAGGACGTGCAGCAGGCCTATGCGAAACACATCCGCACCGACGCGTTTGTCACCGCGGTAAAGGGGCCCACACCGAAGGGCTGACCCCCTCCCGGCCTCCCCCTGCATGCAGGGGGAGGAGCCAACATCCGGATCGCTGGCTTTCTCTTCAAGGTCAACGCACCGCCGGATTCTCTCCTCGGTGTCGCCGGCTTTTCTCCCTCCCCTGCGACGCAGGGGAGGGTCGGGGTGGGGTGCTTTTCCCGCCCCCGACCCCAACGGGCATGCCTTGCCGCACTTGCACGGAAGCCATGCCATGCGTTTAGGTGGCGGCTTCCCCACGCACCGAGACGGTCGTCATGCTCAAGCCTGTCCACCTGCTGTTGCCGCTGTTGGCAGCCGCATTCGTTCCCACGGCGTTTGCCGATACCACGCCGACGCCGGCCACCGATCCGCGCATCGAACACCTGCTGAAGCAGCTCGATCAGGTGCAGCACATCGGCGACGTGGCGATCTCGCCCGATGGTCGTCAGCTGGCCTGGACAATGTCGGTGAAGGGCAAGCCGGTCATCGAACTGGCCGATGCCAACGGTCGCAACGCGCATGTGCTGGATGTGGGCGCCAAGCTTGCCGAATGCAGCAAGCGCGACATCGCCTGGTCGCCGGACTCGCGCCAGCTCGCCTTCATCGCCGATTGCAGCCACGACCTGACCAATACCAAGCCGATGCACAACGACGTCTATCTCGCCGACGTCGGTGGCAAGGCCACGCCACGCGAAGTGGCGAGCCTGACCGGCTACGCCCGTGCGATGGCGTGGACGAACAACGGCAAGTCGCTGGGCTTCCTGTTCGTGCCCGGCGCCACCCGCCATGCCAGCGCCACCGCGGCAGGCAAGGAGCAAGTCGGCGTGATCGGCGAGGAAGGCATCGAAGTGCAGCACGTGGCCAGCCTCGACGTGGCTAGCGGCACGCTGCACGAGCTGACTCCGGCCTCGCTGTACGCGTATGAATTCAACTGGTCGCCGGATGGCGCGCGCATCGCCTATACCGCGGCACCGCCGCCGGGCGACAACAACTGGTGGATCAACAAGCTCTATGTGCAGGACGCCAAGCCCGGTGCCACGCCGCGCGTGGTGGTCGATCCGTCCACGGTGAAGGGCTCGCTGCACGGCCTGCAGATGGCCTTGCCGCGCTGGTCACCGGACGGCTCGCGCGTGGCCTTCATCGGCGGCCTGATGAGCGACCAGGGCGCCACCGGCGGCGACATCTACAGCGTGCCGGCCAACGGCGGCGCGCTGAGCAACCTCACCCCGGGCGTGGACGTCACGCTGTCGTGGTTCAGCTGGACCGGCCCGCAGTCGCTGCTGGTCAGCCAGAACGCCAAAGGCAAGGTGCAATTGGCCGCCTATACGGTGTCCGGTGATCGCGCCAAGGCGCAGACGCCGTACTTCACCGTGCCGGCGATGATCGGCAACGGTCGCGCCGTGCTGGGCGTGTCGCTGTCGGCCAACCATCGCACCGTCGCCTTCTCGCAGAGCTCGTTCGAACATGCGCCGGAAGTGCACGCCGGCCCGCTCGGCCACACCCCGCCGCCAGCCGTCACCGCGTTCAACGCCGCACTGAAGCCAAGCTGGGGCAAGGCCGTTTCGGTGGAGTGGACCAATGAAGGCCGCCACGTGCAGGGCTGGCTGCTGTACCCGGCCAACTACGACCCGCACAAGACCTACCCGATGATCGTCAGCGTGCACGGCGGCCCGGCCTGGGGCGTGCTGTCGAGCTGGCCCGGCACCGGCGCGATGTACGCCGCCACCGGCTACTTCGAGTTCATGCCCAACCCGCGCGGCAGCTACGGCCAGGGCGAAGCCTTCGTGCAGGCCAACCGTCGCGACTTCGGCTACGGCGACCTGCGCGACATCCTCGCCGGCGTCGATGCGGTGGAGAAGATGGTGCCGGTGGACGACCACCGCCTCGGCCTCACCGGCTGGAGCTACGGCGGCTTCATGAGCATGTTCGCGCCGACCCAGACCCAACGCTTCCGCGCCGTGGTCGCGGGCGCCGGCATCTCCGACTGGCAGAGCTACTACGGCGAAAACCGCATCGACCAGTGGATGATCCCGTTCTTCGGCGCCTCGCTGTACGACGACCCGGCCGTGTATGCCAAGAGCTCGGCGATCAACTTCGTCAAGCAGGCGAAGACGCCCACCCTGATCGTGGTCGGCGACCGCGACGAGGAATGCCCCGCGCCGCAGTCGTTCGAATACTGGCACGCACTGAAAACCCTCGGCGTGCCCACGCAGTTGGTGGTGTACCCGAACGAAGGCCACCACTTCGCCAACCCCAAGCACGTGCGTGACGTGCTGCAGCGCTCGCTGGACTGGTTCGCCAAGTACCTGCCGGCCTCGAAGTAAGAAGCATGGCCGGCCTCGCCGATGACGGGAGGCCGGTCAGCCATTCCAGAATCTATTCAAGAACGGCCTGATGAATTCGATAACTCACTGAATATACTTCTATTTGATGCGAAGTATCTATTCATGTATCTATTCATTTCATGGCTGACGAACTCACCCCGACCGAGCGCCTGCTCGACGCCTTGCGCCTGCGCGGGGTCGCCAGCGCACGCGAGCTGAGCGAGACATTGGGCCTCAGCCAGCCCAGCATTTCGCGGGCACTGGCAACGGCCGGCTCACGTGTAACCCCCATCGGCCAGGCGCGGCGCCGTCGCTACGCCAGCGTGCGCGACGTGCGCGGACTGGGCTCGCACTGGCCGCTGTATCGCATCGACACCCATGGCCAGCCCCACGCATTCGGCCAGTTGACCGCCCTGCATGGCGACCGCTGCCTGGTCACCACCACCACGCCCACTGACTGGCTGCAAGGCGAATTCGTCGATGGCCTGTTCCCCGGCCTGCCCTGGTTCCTCGACGACCAGCGCCCGCAAGGTTTTCTCGGCCGCCAGTTCGCCCAGCACTGGGCGCGCGAGCTGGGACTGCCGGCGGACATCCTGCGCTGGAACGAGGACGCCGTGCTCGCCGCGCTGTTGCTGCATGGCGACGATGGCCCCGGCAATTTCGTGCTGGGCGAAGCCGCGCTGGACATCGCCCTGCGCGCCACGCCCACCGCGATCCCGCTCGCGACACGCGAACAGCGCTACGCCGAATGGGCGCAGGCTGCGCTTGCCGGTGAGCGGATGGCCCCCTCGGCTGCGGGCGAACAGCCCAAGTTCACCGCCTGTGTAACCGATGCCGACGGCAACCCGCGCCACGTCATCGTGAAGTTCAGCGAACCGCTGGACACCAGCCCCACCGCGCGCCGCTGGGCCGACCTGCTGATCGGCGAACACCTGGCCGCCGAATTGTTGACCGAGCACGGCCATGCCTGTGCGCACACCGAGCTGGTCTGGTCACAGGGGCGCGCCTGCCTGGAATCCACCCGCTTCGACCGCATCGGCGAACATGGGCGACGCGGCTTCGTGACACTGGCGGCATGGAGCGATGCGCACGACGGCGAACGTGACGACTGGGCCGCCACCGCCGCACGCATGGCGCGGGATGGCTGGCTGCACGCCGATGCACTGGAACAGGTACGACTGCGCTGGTGGTTCGGCCGCCTGATCGGCAACACCGACATGCACTTCGGCAACCTCGGCTTTTATCTGGACGACGCGCTGCCGCTGCAACTCGCACCCAGTTACGACATGCTGCCAATGTTGTATCGCCCCGCCAGCAACGGCGCCGTGGTGCCGCGCAACTTCGAACCGCCACCGCCGCTGCCGGCCAGCTTGTCGATCTGGCGACAGGCCGCGGCGTGGGCGGAAAGCTATTGGCAACGCGTGGCGCATCATCAGGCGATCAGCGACGACTTCCGTCGCATCGCCGATGCCAACCAGATGACACTGAGCCGGCTGCGCCGGCGCTTCGACATGGATGACGACACCCCGTGAATCTGGCCCTGTTCGACTTCGACGGCACCATCACCACCCACGAAACCTTCGGTGACTTCATGCGCTTTGCGGTGACTTCACGACGACGCGCACTGGGTGCACCGCTGTTTTCGCCAATGCTGGCAGGCTACAAACTCGGCATGGTTTCCGGCTCAAGCATTCGCGCAGCGGTGGTCGCATTCGGTTTTCGCGGTATCCCCGCAGAGCACGTCCACAAGGCAGGGGAGCGTTTCGCCAGCGAGTGCCTGCCTGGCGTGCTACGGCCCGAGGCCATGCAACGCATTGCCTGGCACCAGCGCCAAGGTGACCGGGTGGTGCTCGTCTCTGGTGGCCTTGATGCTTATCTGTCGCCATGGTGCCGGCAACATGGTCTGGAACTGATCTGCTCGACACTGGAAACCGAGGGCAACCGCCTTACCGGGCGCTTCCACGGTGCGCAATGCGTGGGTGAGGAGAAGGCGTGTCGCATACGCGAACGCCACCGCCTCGATGCTTTCGCGCAATGCTATGCCTACGGCGATACGCATGAAGACGAAGCCATGCTGGCAATGGCGCAGCGCAAGTACTACCGCTGGCGCGAAATCGCGTAAGCGCTTTGTTTGGAGCCCGCCAGAACCCCACCATTCCAAAGTAGGAGCCCGCTGGCGGGCGATGCTTTGGCTCTCGCTCCCCGAACGGAAAACAACAGCATCGCCCGCGAGCGGGCTCCTACCGTTGCGCCTATACAAAGGACGGGTTTTTGAACCGGCCGCCGGGACGCGTCGCCGGCCGCAATCACACGCCGGTCACGCCGCCCACCACATGTTTTGCATTCGCGTGCAGCGCTTGCCGTCGCACGGATGCATGCATCCACTCGCCACGAGGTCGCCATCGATGGAAGCGGAAAAGCCCAAAGAAGACGACGGCAACGGCTCCGACGAAAAGCCGGCGCTGCCGAAACTTCTGCTGGGCGCGATCGGCGTGGTGTTCGGCGACATCGCCACCAGCCCGCTGTATTCCATGCAACAGGCTTTCAGCAAGGGCGGCATCGCGCCACGGCACGACAATATCCTCGGCCTGCTGTCGCTGGTGTTCTGGGCGCTGGTGCTGGTGGTCAGCATCAAGTACGTGGTGTTCGTGATGCGCGCGGACAACCACGGCGAAGGCGGCATGATGGCGCTGACCGCGCTGGCGCGGAACGCGGTACGCAAAAATTCGCGTGCCTGCTGGTGGGTGGTGATGCTGGGGCTGGCCGGCGCGGCCCTGTTCTTCGGCGACAGCGTGATCACTCCGGCCATCTCGGTACTCTCGGCGGTGGAGGGCCTGAAACTGGCCTCGCCGGCCTTCGGCCAATGGGTGCTGCCGATCGGCGCCACCATCATCGTGTTGTTGTTCGCGCTGCAGAAACGCGGCAGCAGCCTGGTCGGCTCGCTGTTCGGGCCGGTGATGACGCTATGGCTGCTGAGTGTGGCGGCGCTGGGCGTGTACAGCCTGCTGCGTCATCCGGAAGTGGTGGCCGCGGCCAATCCACGCTGGGCCGTGGAATACATGGCGCACAACGGCTTCAAGGGTTTCGCGTCGCTCGGCGCGGTGGTGCTGGTGATGACCGGCGGCGAGGCGTTGTATGCCGACATCGGCCACTTCGGCAGTTTCCCGATCCGGCTGTCGTGGTTTGGCCTGGCGCTACCGGCACTGCTGCTGAACTACGCCGGACAGGGCGCGGAGCTGCTGCAGAATGCCTCCGGTGCGCAACACCCGTTCTTTTCGCTGGTGCCGCACGTGTTGCTGTATCCGATGATCGTGCTGGCCACCGCGGCCACCGTGATCGCCTCGCAGGCGGTGATCTCCGGCACCTTCTCGATGGTGCGCCAGGGCATCCAGCTGGGCTATCTGCCGCGCTCGCGGGTGGAACACACCTCCGACGACATGGAAGGCCAGATCTACCTGCCCACGGTGAACTTCCTGCTGTTCGTGGCAGTGATGGTCGCGGTGCTGGGTTTCCGCAGCTCGGACAAACTGGCCGGTGCCTACGGCATTGCGGTGAGCGGCACCATGCTGCTGACCACCTTGCTGCTGCTGGTGGTGGCGCGCATGCGCTGGCAATGGGGCTGGGCGCGCCTGCTGGCCTTCGGCATCGTCTACGTGTTCATCGATGCGAGCTTCTTCGGCGCCAATACGCTGAAGCTCGCCAACGGCGGCTGGTTCCCGATCACCCTGGCCATCGTGATGATGGTGGTGATGACGGTATGGCGGCGCGGTCGTCATCTGATGGAGCGCCAGCTGCATGCCGAGGGCGAGAAGCTGGAAGATTTCATCGACCACCAGCAGGACGACCCGCCGCTGCAGGCACCCGGCACCGCGGTCTTCCTTACCGGTGACGGCCAATGGGTGCCGCAGGCGCTGCGCCACAACGTGGAGCACAACCATGTGCTGCACGAACGCAACGTGGTGCTCACCGTCGATGGCCTGGACCAGCCGCGCACCCGCGGCGACGAACGCAGCGAGCTGGAGGAACTGGCGCACGGTTTCTGGCGGGTGACGCTGCGCTTCGGCTTCGCCGAATCCATCGACGTACCTGCGCGCCTGCGCCAGCTCAAGCTCGACCCCACGCTGGAAGCGGACAAGGTGGTGTGGTTCATAGGCCACGACGAGGTGAAAGCCGACGATGACAAGTCGTACCACATGGCCCGCTGGCGCGCCCGGCTGTTCGCCTACATGGCCCGCAACGCCACCCCGGCGACCACGTATTACGGCATCCCGCCGCGCCGGTTGATCGAGATCGGCGCGCGGATCGATTTGTAACTCGATTCGATCACCTCACCACTCGTTACCAGGCACCCAATACCACGACGAACGCTGGCCCGAAGCGATGATCTTGGATGCCAAACTCTGACCATTTGTGCAATGCCTCTAAAATCAACCTGTCGAAAGGCTCAACAATCAATAACCGAAAGCCTTAGGATTCAACAAGTCCATTCGCCGGCCAAGGCAAGCAGACCGCCATGCAGTCCACCACACCACCACCAAACGCAAGCTTGCGTATTGACACGCTCAGGCTTACCAATTATCGCTGCTTTGCCAAACTCAACGTGCCGTTTCACCCGCAGCTGACAGTACTGGTAGCCAATAACGGCCAAGGCAAGACGGCCGTCTTGAATGCCGTGGCCACGGCGTTGGGGCCTTTTGTCAGTGCATTTGACGAAGGTGTAGACCACGCTTTTGCGCAAGACGACGTCCGCAAGCTACCCACCGGGATCGGCAATACCATGGAATGGGCCAAAGGGGGCGTCGTGCTGACAGCCAATGGTGTGGTGGATTTCCAGCCCGCGACTTGGAGTCGCCAACTTGCCGGCCGTAAGGCACGCACCACGCGCAAGGACGCTCTTGCGCTCACAGCATGGGGCAAAGCGCTACAAGACCAGGTGCGACAGGAGGCCGAGACACAAGCCACTGGCACCTGCCTGCCACTGGTTGCCTACTACCCCACGGATCGACTGTGGAATCTCCGTCGACTTCCCTACAAGAAGCTTCCACGGACCTCGCGCATGGTTGGCTACACGCACTGTCTGGAATCCGGTTCGGACTTCCGCTTGATGGCGGACTGGTTTCGCTACTGGAGCATCAGTGCGCTGGAGCACCAGCAGAAGGTGTTGCAAGGCCTGCGCGAAGCTTTGCCATCCAGTGCCGATGACGCCATCGAAGCCGTGCGCAAGGCAACCGACTGCTGCCTGAAACCCTCGGGCTGGAGCCATCTCGACTTCAGTCTTGATCTGCAGGAACTGGTAGCCAGCCACCCCGATCATGGCGAGCTTCCCGTGGGCATGCTCAGCGACGGCATCCGCAGCATGCTGACGCTCGTGGCTGACATTGCCTTCCGCATGGTCAAGCTCAACCCCAATCTCGGCCCATATGCCACAAGCCGGACCAATGGCATCGTACTGATCGACGAAGTGGACATGCACCTCCATCCGTCATGGCAACAAACTGTGTTGGGGTCGTTGCGCGAGGCGTTTCCGTGCATCCAGTTCATTGTCACCACACACAGCCCCCAAGTGGCTACGACCGTTCCGGCAGAGTCCTTGCGCATCCTGACCAGCGATGGCGTGATGGCAGCTCCCGCAGGCACGGAAGGCGCGGAGGCCGGACGCCTTCTTGAAAGCGTATTCGGCGTTGATCCACGGCCAGAGCACAACCTCGCTACGAAAGAATTGCGCCGGTACTTGAAACTGGTAGATGACGGCCAGTGGAAGACCGATGAAGCGCTGGGTCTGCGAAAGAGGCTCGATCAGCGCTATCAAGGCGAAGAGCCCGCACTGCTCGAAGCCGACCTTCTGATCGAAAACAAGGAGTGGGAGCAACAAGCGTGAAGCGGGTCCGCAAGGGACAAGAGCCCGCATCTTTGGCCACATATCGAAACGCCGTGCCGGCAGGCACGTGGGAAGCCATGCGTAATGACGCACACTGGGGCGGCCAGATGGCATACACCGATTGCCGTGACAGGGTGCTCACTGATCAAGGTGGTCTCTGCGCGTACTGCGAAATCGACATCGGCGGCTACGATCCGTTGAAGTGTCGCATCGAGCACTTTCATCCCAAGTCGGATGTGAATGCCGCACACAACTGGGCGTTGGACTGGGGCAACATGCTTGCCGTCTGCAGTGGCGGCAGCCAATCAGCGCTTAGCGATCCGACATACTTCCTGAAACCGCTCCCTGAAAACCTCAGCTGTGATGCCTACAAAGACAGGCAAGTCCAGTCTGGTGCGCTCACCGCCGACTGCGCCGGATGGATCCTCGACCCGCAGCAGATTTTTGCCTTCCCGTGCCTCTTCAAAGTAAACGCATCGGACGGCTCGATCGAACCAGATGACGTTGCCTGTGGCAATGCACCACCGGCGCCGGACAATCATCACGCCAGCACGTTCGATTTGGTCAAGCACACCATCGACATGCTCAACCTCAACTGCAATCGACTCATGCGCGCTCGCCTTGTGGTGGTACGCGCTATCGAGAGAGCCAAGAAGCAGCAGCGCGACAAAGGGTTCAACGCTCAACAAGGCTTGGCCAATCTCGCAAAGAGCTACCTCCAACGTCCTTGGCCCGGATTCTTCACCACGATCAGATTGCAAATCGGCCAAGCCGCCGAGCAATACCTGCGTCAGAACAATTTCCAAGGCTGAGTGTCCCGGGCACGAGGCATCACATCAGAACAACTCGCCCTGCGGCGACGGTTTGCGCGGCGGTACGAAGTGCGAGGTATCCAGCCGCGACTCGCGGGCGCGGGCGAAACCGTGGCGGCGGCAGGCGACCTCGAAGCGTTTGCGCAGCAGATCGGCGAAGACGCCCTGGCCGTGCATGCGGGTGCGGAAGTCGCTGTCGTAGTCGCGACCACCGTTCATCTGCTGCACCAGGCTCATCACGTGCTCCGCGCGCTGCGGCGCGTGCAGCGCCAGCCATTCGCGGAATAGTGCTTTCAATTCCCATGGAAGCCGCAGCGTGGTGTAGCCGGCACTGCGCGCACCGGCGTCGGCGGCGCGTTCCAGCACCGCTTCCATGTCCTTGTCGTTGAGCGCGGGGATGATCGGCGCCACCAGCACGCCGACCGGCACACCTGCGTCGGTTAACGTGCGAATCGCCTTGATGCGCCGGTGCGGTGCGCTGGCGCGCGGTTCCAGTTTCGCGGCGAGATGGTTGTCCAGCGAATTCACCGAAACGAAGACCTGCACCAGCTTGTCGCGCGCCATCGGAGCGAGGATGTCGAGATCGCGTTCGACCAGCGCATTCTTGGTGACGATGGTGCACGGGTGCTTGCACTCGGCCAGCACTTCCAGCGCGGCGCGAGTCAGCCGCCACTGCTTTTCGATCGGCTGGTACGGATCGGTATTGCTGCCGATGTTGATCGGTTTCGGCACGTAGCCCGGCTTCGCCAGTTCGGCATATAGCACCTCGGCGAGATTGCCCTTGGCGCGGATCTTCGTCTCGAAGTCCAGCCCGGGCGAAAGATTGAGATAGCTGTGCGACGGCCGCGCGAAACAATAAATGGGCTCTCTCTCGATTCGTGTGGTTGACCTTTACCCGACCACCTGTTGAGCCGCATGCGTCCACGGGTTTTTCGGCA